>OMJK01000171.1 GCA_900299325.1 Nitrospiraceae bacterium
GGCCATCGGCCTAACACCGCTCTGTTTACCGGACAGTTGGAGATGGATGCAAAAGGCTACCTCCTCACCAGGCAAGGCACGGCGACCAGCGTGGCCGGAGTGTTTGCGGCCGGCGATGTCCAGGATTCGAAATACCGTCAGGCCGTCACGGCAGCCGGATCCGGCTGCATGGCCGCCATTGACGCCGAACGGTTCTTGGAAAGCCAGCACTGATGCGCTGCGCCATCGTCCACTACCACGAACTGGCCCTCAAAGGACGCAACCGAGATTTCTTCGAACAGCGTCTCGTCCGCAACATTCGCACCGCCTTGAAAGGCTTGGGCGTCAAGCAGGTCGACAACCTCCGCAGCCGGATCCGGATCGCCCTCCCTGCGGAAACCGACGAACGGACCGTGCGGGAACGGCTCACCCGCGTCTTCGGTGTGGCCAATTTTTCCTTCGCCCATACATTCCCGCTCGACTTGGCGAAGCCCGACCTGGCCGGTTTGAAATTCGCTGTCACCGACGAGTTGCGCAACCGGGCGTTCTCCACATTTCGCGTCACTGCCAAGCGGGCCGACAAGCGTCTCGCCCTGACCTCGATGGATGTCGAGCGGACCGTCGGGGCCGCCGTCTGCGAGGAAACCGGCAAGAAAGTCAGCCTGAAGGATCCGGATCTGACCGTTCATATCGAACTGCTCACCAAAGAAGTGTCCTACGCACTGGAGAAAATTCCCGGCCCCGGCGGCATGCCGGTGGGCGTCAGCGGAAAGATCGCCTGTTTGATTTCGGGCGGCATCGACTCGCCGGTCGCCGCCTATCGGATGATGAAACGCGGGTGCAAAGCGCTGTTCATCCATTTTTCCGGCCGGCCGCTCGTCAGCCGCGCCTCAGAAGAAAAGGTGCGCGACCTCGTCCAGACCTTAACCGCCCACCAATACTACTCGCGCCTGTACGTGATTCCGTTCGGCGAGATTCAGCGGGAGATCGTGCTCACCACCCCGGCGCCGTTTCGCGTCGTGCTATACCGGCGGATGATGCTTCGGATCACCGAGGAATTGGCGCGGAAAGAACAATGCTGGGGGTTGGTGACCGGCGACAGCCTGGGTCAGGTGGCTTCGCAAACGCCGGAGAATCTGACAGTGGTCGGCGAAGCGGCAGAACTCCCGATTCTCCGCCCGCTGATCGGCATGGACAAACTCGAGATCATGGACGAAGCGCGCCGCATCGGCACGTACGACACGTCCATCGAGCCGGATCAGGACTGCTGCAAGCTCTTCACCCCGCCCCATCCCAGCACCAAAACCCGGATCGACGACCTCAGAAAGGTCGAACGGACGCTGGATGTCGCAGGACTCGTCAAGCAAGGTCTCGAGAAGGCCGAGCTTTCCGAATTTACCTACCCGTCATAGCGAGACCGCGCGCTTTCTCCGTCACGATGCGGAAGTGCGCCTCGAGATCGCGGCGCATCGCGACCGCAATCAACCAATCCGGAATAATCGTCTCGATTTCGACGAGCAGATCGAAGTCGGCTTTCGTCTGCGCCCCCGCTTCCACCGCACTGAGCGTCCAGGTCCGCCGGTATTGTTTGAAGTCGCCTCCGCGCAATTCCGTCATAAGCCCGCCGCCCGGCAGCACCCACGACTCGCAGAGCAGGCGGCGCTCGCCCGGCAATAGCACATGATCGATGCGTACGTCCGTAGCCGTGCGATCGCCCTGCACGCGCACATCGGCCATGCGCATACGCACATCGAACAAATCAGGCCAATGGGCGTAATCCGTCAGAATGCGCTGGATGATCGCCGGCTCGACGGGGAATATGACCGTCGCCGTCGCATGCACACCGCCGCCCGGCTCGACCCGCACGTCAAGCTGATGCGTCGCCGGCAGCGTCTGGGCAGGGAACGCCTCGAAAGCGACCAGGGTCAGCAGCAGGCACACTCCGCCGCTCACTGAAAGCCAGATCGAACGCATAGACATTCGTGGGGCGATCAACTGGTCAGCGCATCCAGCAGCCGTTGCTGAACCTTGCGCACACGCTCCAGCTGCCCCTTGGCGGGAAACCGCTCGTAAAATCCTTCGGCGCGAAATTCTTTCCCGATGGCGGCCCAGGGCTTGAGAAAGTCCGCAAACGGTTTGTGGGATTGCTCCGCCTGCCATTCGCCCAACAGTTTCCGGTCGACCATCAGTTCGTCCAGCACGCGGATCAGCGCCTTCAGCGTCACGTCGCGGGTAAACATGTACCGGTCGTTGATCCCCCACACGTCCACCATGACGTCTTTCACGCCTTTGAAGTAGTCGCGGATCAACGCATAGCAGCGCTCCGTCCGCATGCCGAGGTTGGACTCCAGCCACCGTTTGCGGGAAACCACCAGCTTCAACAGCTCGTTAAACACCTCGGACTGCAAAATCCATTTTTCCTGCTTGCTGCGCCCGCCCAACCGGTTGATTTTGTATTGCAGCGGCGAATCGTCTTCTCCATACAGCAGGTTGGCGACCTTCGCGGCGAACTTCTTCTCCGGACTTTCCCATGACACTTTCTCGTACAGATCGACGAGATGCGACCGGTTGATGCGCGTGTGCGTCGAATTGATGATCACGAACATCTCCGTCGCAAAATCGCCGCTACGGCCGTCGAACAGCACGCACGGCACTTCCACCCGGCCGAGATCGTCCGGATGTTTCTGCCCGAAGAACCGCAGGCCGGCCAGCCGGTGCTGCCCGTCGATCACAAGATACTTTCCTTTCGGCTCGCTGAGATGCCCGATCGATTCCGAGTCGCCGGCCTTTTGAAACCGCAGCGTCTCGTCGGTGAACAACAGCACGGTGCCCGGGATCATCGGCTGCGCCACAACCGTCTCATAAAAATTGACGATCTGTTTGATCTTCTGCCGGTTCATCACCCGCTGGAACCCCTTGTCGCTCCGTTCGATGCCGGCAATGAACTGGGCCACGTCGTCGTGCTCCGAAATCCGGCCCTGGGCAATCTCCTCGCCTTCGAAAAAGTAGCGGCTGGTAAACCGCACCTTCTCCAGCAGATCGGCCGCCTTGTAGGCGATGAAGTAAAATGTGCCTTCTTTTTGGCGAATTCTGGTCGCGAGCATGATCCCTCCACAACACGGCAGCGCACTCGACGAAACGGCGCCCAATTGTACGCGCCGTCTCTTGTGGCCGCAAGGTGAGCGGCTGTGCTAGCATCGGCGTATGTCGCGTCGTTCGCACGGTCTCCTGCTCGGTCTGGCGATCCTGCTCTGGTGGTGTGTCGCCGACGCCGGCGCCCAGCCGATGCATGAATCGACCGCGACCACCGAACAGTCCTGCAGCTTCGGCATGGCGAAAGGGGAACCGTCACAACAATGTGCCGTCCCCTTCCCTGCCGGATGCCGCGTCGCGCATTTTCCCGGATCCACGAAACCCTGGACGACCATCTCGAAAGGCGGCAAGGTCCTGTGCCGCTTCGACGAGCACGGCACCGACTGGGTCACCAAAGTCACAGGCGCCTGCGGCCGCTGCCAGTCCGGACACTGTTCCGCGCAATTCAGCGTGCGCTTCGATTGCTCGCCGCATTAACGTATGGCCCTCGCCGGGGCAATCAAAGAACAGGCACGGGCGCTCGGATTCGATGCTGTGGGCATCGCCTGCGTCGACCCGGCCCGTTTGCCGGCCTCACAGACGCTGTTCGACCGGCTGACCACCTGGCTGCACCGCGGCTATCATGGTGTCATGACCTGGATGGGGCGGATGCCCGAGAAACGGGCGGATCCCCGCCTGGTGCTGCCCGGCTGCCGGTCGATCATTTCCGTCGGTATCAACTATCTCACCGATCATCGTGCCGACGAACGGCCGGGACATGGCCGCATCGCGCGCTACGCCTGGGGCACCGACTATCACACGGTGATGGGCAACCGGTTGCAACGCCTGGAGCGCCAGATCCGAACGCTTGCACCGGAAGCCGTCACCCGCTCCTACGTCGACACCGGCCCCGTCATGGAAAAGGCCTGGGCGGAGCGGGCCGGCCTCGGATGGATCGGCAAACATTCCAATCTCGTGTCGGCGCAGTACGGCTCATGGTTGCTGTTGGGAGAAATCCTGACCACGCTGGACCTGGAACCCGACGAACCCGCTACAGACCTGTGCGGCAGTTGCACCCTCTGTATCCAAGCCTGCCCGACCGACGCCATCACTGAACCTTACGTCGTGGACGCCACCCGCTGCATCTCGTATCTCACCATCGAATTGCGCGACGAACAGACGGCCATCCCCGATGACCTCGCGGCAAAACTAGGAAATAGAATTTTCGGCTGCGACGATTGTCTCGATGTGTGTCCCTTCAATCTGCGCGCTTCTTGCACAACCGAACCGGCCTTTCAGCCGACGAATGTCACACTGGCTCCTCGCCTGGCCGACCTCGCCCGCTGCTCCGACAAAACGTTCGCCGCCACATTCCATGACAGTCCGATCCGGCGCGCCCGGCATCAGGGCTTCCTGAGAAATGTCCGTATTGCCTTACAAAATCAGCGGTTGAGCCCCTGATCCAGCCGGAAAATTCCACTCCGTCCTCCCCCTTTTCTTCCTCTTGCAAAGAGGAGTAGGCTATCGGTGTCGCGCGGCGGTTCTCCGGGGACCTGAACCGGGAGTTTCCCATGAACCCTCCGACGGTGCTCCTCATCGCAGTCGATCCGGCGATCCGACAACTCCTTGCCGAGATCACAGGTCCCCGCACCACCGTTCTGGCTGCATCGACCATCCAAGAGGGGCTTCGCCTCTGGCTGAACGCAACTCCGTCCCTCCTGCTCTGCCAGGGCACTCCGCAAGCCGTCAGGCCGGTTCTGGAATACGGCCGTCAGCGGCATCCTGCGATTCCGATCATTGCAATCGGCGAGCGCCACTCCGTCAAAGATGCCGTCGAGATCATGCGCGCCGGTGCCGCCGACTATCTCACAACCCCGATCCATCCGCAGGATCTGAACGCCGCCGTCGATCGGCTGCTTCGGCATACTGCGCCGGCGCCGCATCGGGAACCGCCGCGCGACCCGTTCGATGCCATCATCAGCGTCTCGCCGCAGATGATCCTCATCAAACAACTGGCCCGCGAAGTGGCCCACACCGACGCCACCGTGCTCATCACCGGCGACAGCGGGACGGGGAAGGAACTCTTCGCCCAGGCCATTCACGCCGCCAGCCCGCGCGCCCACGGACCGCTGGTGGCGCTGAACTGCGCCGGCATTCCGGAAAATTTATTGGAGGCCGAACTCTTCGGCTATCAGCGCGGCGCGTTTACCGATGCCACACAGACAAAACCGGGACGGTTTCAACAGGCCGAAGGCGGTACACTGTTTCTGGATGAAATCGGAGAGATGGGCGCCGCCGCCCAGGCCAAGCTCCTGCGTGTGCTGGAAGATCACACCGTCGATCCGCTGGGCGGCACCCACAGCCAGAAGGTCGACATCCGCGTGATCGCCGCAACCAACGAAGACCTGCTGGCGCAGATCAAAGGCGGCCGGTTCCGCTTGGACCTCTACTATCGTCTCAACGTCTATCAACTCCGTATTCCGCCGCTCCGAGAGCGGCCGGACGACATTGAACCGATCCTGCACAGCTTCCTGGAGAAGGCACGGCTCGAACAGGGATGTCGCATCACGAGCGCAGCGCCGGATGCCCTCGCGCTGTTGCGCCGGCACGATTGGCCGGGCAATGTGCGGGAGCTCCACAACGTAGCCGAATGGCTCACCATCACGTGTAAGGACGAGGTCGTCCGCCCCCACCATCTGCCGGTCTCCGTGCTCGCCCATGCCGCACAGGGACAGGAGGTCGCGCAGATCAAACCGTCACTGCTGGCCTTCGGCCTTTCGTTTCAAGACATGGAAAAGCGCATGCTGGAAGAAGCCTTGCAAAAGGCGGGCGGCAACGTATCGGAAGCCAGCCGGCTGTTGCGCCTCACCCGCAACACCCTGCGCTACCGGATGGCCAAATACCACCTCACGTAGCCGCGTCGATCGTACTCGTCAGCGCAGCATAACGACCGTCACGCCGTCGCCGCCTTCGGCCCGCTCCCCCGACCGAAACTCCGCCACATACGGAGACGCCTTCAAATATTCCCGCAACGCGGCCTTGAGTTTCCCTGTGCCATGCCCGTGAATCACCCGGAGAAACGGAGCGCCATCCATCGTCGCGCGATCCAGCGCCGCCAGGACATGATCCATCGCCTCATCCGCCGCCTGTCCGCGCACATCCACCACAGTCTGTTCCTCGCCGGTCCAATTGGACCGAGGGGTAGTGCGAGCGCCGCGTGCGGCCGAAGGAACCGGCTGCGGTTCATCGACCGTCCCCTTCGAGGAGCCCGCCAGATTCGCGACTGTCGCCAGCACTTCACCTTCACCGACTTTCACGCGAACCCGTTTCTTCCCCTGTGGAGATTCGAGCAACGTCCCCGTCATGCCCAATCCGGTGATTTCGACCATGTCGCCGGCGCCGAGCTGCCCGAGCGGAATCGGTTCGCGCTCCGGAGTCAGTTCGCTCCGCGCCTGCTGCTCCAGATCGACCAGCCGCTGCTTCGTTTCTTTGGCCTTGATGAGTTTTTGTTCGCGCTTGAGCGCATCCAGCGTCGACTGCACTTCCGCCCGCGCCCGCTGAAACTGCTCGCCGAGTTTTTTCTTGAGCCCCTTGCGGGCGTCCTGTTCCGTCGCTTCGAGGCGGGCACGGATGTCCCGGGCCTCCCTGGAGGCCTCTTCGGCCTGTTGCCGCGCCGTCGCCGCCCGCCCCAGTTCCTCATCCAACTGACGCTGCCTGGCGTGCAGATCGGCCATCAGCGCCTCCAATCGGCGATCATCCTGCCGCACGCGCTGCCGCGCGTCCCGTATAACCCCTTCATCCATACCGAGACGGCCCGCAATGTCCAGCGCCGACGACCCGCCGGGCATCCCGAGCAGCAGCCGGAACGTCGGCGCCAGTTTCTCCACGTCGAATTCCACGCTGGCGTTCGCGAAACCCGGCGTCGTCTGAGCGAGCGCCTTCAACGGGCCGTAGTGCGTCGTGGCTACGACCTTCATGCCGCGCGCCGCCAGATGGCACAGCAAGGCTTCGGCCAGTGCCGCGCCTTCCTGCGGATCGGTCGACGTCACCGGTTCGTCCAACAGCACCAGCGACGCCCCCGCCCGCGCGCCGTCCGTGTCGGCGCGCGCACCGGTTTCGGACAACAACTGCACCATCTGCGTCATGTGCGCCGAGAAACTGGAGAGGTCACGGCTGAGATCCTGCGCATCGCCGATATCGGCATAGCACTCGGCAAAGATCGCCATCTCGGATTCCAGCGCGCAGGGCAGATGCAGACCGGCCTGCGCCATAAAGGCAAAAAGACCGATAATCTTCAGCGTGACGGTTTTCCCGCCGGTGTTCGGCCCGGAAATAACCAGCACCCGCACGCGCTCACCCATTAGAATGTCGTTGGGCACCACCCGGTCCTTCGTCAGCATCAAGAGGGGATGCCGCGCCTGCTTCAACAACACCCGCCCCTGATCGTTCAACGCGACCGGATGAGCCTGGAGCCGACGGCTGAACAGCGCCTTTGCATGAATGCAATCCAACTCGGCCAGCGCCTCCACCCCAGCTTGTAGACCGTCGGCGTGGGCAGCAACCAGCGCGGTCAGCTCCCGCAGGATCCGGTGTACTTCCCGATCGATCTCAAGATCGGCCACCTTGATAGCGTTGTTCAACTCGATGAGTTCGCGCGGCTCGACAAACACCGTCGCCCCGCTCGCCGACACGTCGTGCACGATGCCGGGTACCCGGCCCCGCATATCGGCCTTGATGGGCACGACGTAGCGGCCTTCACGCTGGGCGAAATAGAATTCCTGCAACACGTCGGCAAAGGCGCGTGACTGCAGCAACTGATCGAGCCGGTGCCGCATGTCCTGTTTCAGCCCCTGCGCGTGATGCGTCAGCCGGCGCAAGTCCGGCGACGCCGACTCGTTGAGGGAACCGTCGGCCTGAATCGCCGCATCGAGCGCCAGAATCACCGGACGGATGGTCTTGATCGATCGCAACGGTTCGGCGACCTGCATCAGCGCCGGAGCATCCCGCTCGTGCCGCGCCACAAAACGGGCGAGATCCTCCATCAAATGGAGCACGAGGCCGCAATCCCTCAGTTCCTGTCCGTCGAGGACTCCGCTTTTTGCCGCCCGGACCAGCATGTCGCGAATGTCCGGAAATCCCAGCGCCGGCACCGGATCCGGACCGGCTTCCAGCCGGGCCATCTCAGTCGTTTCGTGTTGGCGCCTCTCGGCGGTGGTCAGGTCAGGAGACAACTCCATCGACCGGCATCGCTGGCTGCCCATCGTCGATTGGGCCAGTTGCGATAGATGCTCAAGCAGGCGCGGCCATTCCAAGACGTGAGCCGATTGTTGCGAAAGATGCTTGTCCATGTGGGTAGCAGTTACCGGCTTCTGACAAACCGAGCAGGACTCTAGCGAAGAGCTGATTCAGGAAGCAAGGCGCTCGGTGGCCGATTATTTTCGATCCCGGCCGGCTGCTCCAAAATCGCCCGAATCGCTTGCGTTTGCACGCGAATCCACTCCTTGGTATTGCTTGACAAGGACTCATCGCGCCGATACTATCCCGCACTGTGTGGCCGGCTCCAAATTGAGCGGCCTATTTTTCTGTAGGGACTCCTCATTATGCCTATTCGCATTGGAATTAACGGGTTCGGCCGGATCGGACGGAACGTGTTGCGCGTGTCGCTGGGGGACCCGGATCTCGACTTCGTAGCGATCAACGACCTGACCGACGCCAAGACGCTGGCCTACCTGCTCAAGTACGACTCGGTCCACGGCACGCTGAAAGCCAGCGTCGAAGCCAAAGACGACCATATCCTGGTTGACGGAAAGCCCTTAAAGGTCCTCGCCGTCAAGGATCCGAAAGAACTCCCGTGGAAAGCGTTGAACGTCGACATCGTCATCGAATCGACCGGCCGGTTTACCGACCGGGAGGGCGCGGGGAAGCATCTCTCCGCCGGCGCGAAGCAGGTCATCATCTCCGCACCGGCTAATAATCCCGACGTGACCATCGTGTTGGGCGTCAACGAGGACAAGTACGATCCCAAAGCCCACCAGATCGTGTCGAACGCCTCCTGCACCACCAACTGCCTGGCGCCGGTCGCCAAGGTGCTGCTGGAAAACTTCGGCATCAAGCACGGTGTGATGACCACCATTCACTCCTATACAAACGATCAGCAGCTCCTGGACCTGCCGCACAAGGATCTCCGCCGCGCCCGGGCCGCCGGCATGTCGATGATTCCGACGAGCACCGGCGCGGCGAAGGCGCTGCATCTGGTGCTGCCGCAACTCAAAGGCAAGATGGACGGCCTGGCGATCCGCGTCCCCACGCCCAACGTCTCGCTGGTCGATCTGACCGTCGAAACGGAACAGGATTGCGACGTCGCATCCGTGAACGCCGCGTTCAAGAAGGCCGCGAACGGCCCCTTGAAAGGCATCTTGAAATATTCGGAAGATCCGATCGTCTCCATCGACCAGAAGGGCGACGATCACTCCGCGACCGTCGATGCGCCGCTCACCAGCGTCGTCGACAAGCGCTGCGTCAAAGTGACCGCCTGGTACGATAACGAGTGGGGCTATTCCTGCCGCGTGCGCGACTTGATCAAAGTCCTGGCCGGAAAAGCCGCACGGCATTGAGCGGGCGCACCGCCCCTTTCCATAGCATCGCTCGATTGGTGACGGCACAACCGTCTCAGAGGCGTTCATGAATCTGCACAAACAGACGATCGACGACGTCGAACTCCGCGGCAAGCGGGTGATCATCCGGGCGGACTTCAACGTCCCTCTCGACGAATCGCTCCAGATCACCGACGACACGCGCATCCGCTCCACGCTCCCCACGATCAACCGCGTGGTGGACGAAGGCGCCAAAGTCATTCTTTGCTCGCACCTGGGACGCCCGAAGGGCGCGTTCGATCCCAAATTCAGCCTGGCGCCGGTCGCCAAGCGGTTGGGCCGCCTCTTGGGCAAGCAGGTTATCTTTGCACCGGACTGCATCGGCCAGGCCGTCGAGAAGCTGGTCGACAAAATGCAGCCGGGCGACGTCATGCTGCTGGAGAATCTCCGGTTCCATGCCGGCGAAGAAAAAAACGACGACACGTTTGCCAAAGCCCTCGCGGCGTTGGGCGATGTCTTCATCAACGACGCGTTCGGCGCCGCCCACCGCGCGCATGCCTCAACCGTCGGCATTACCAAATTCATCAAGCAGTCGGCAGCGGGCGCACTGCTCAAGAAGGAAATCGAATACCTGGAAGGCGCGGTGGAAAACCCCGTGCGCCCGTTCGTCGCCATTCTCGGAGGCGCCAAGGTCTCCGGTAAGATCGGCGTGATCGAAAATCTCGGCAAGCGGGTCGACAAAGTCATCATCGGCGGCGGCATGGCCTTCACGTTTTTGAAAGCCAAAGGACTGGAAATCGGCAACTCCCTGGTCGAACAGGACATGCTAGATTTTGCCCGCGGCATCGAAGACCACGCTATGTCGCGCGGGGTGAAATTCTATCTGCCGGTCGATTGCGTCGTCGCCGCCAGCCGGGAGCCTGGCGCGGAAACCAAGACGGTGCCGGTGCAGGAAATTCCCAAGGGCTGGTACGGGCTCGACATCGGGCCGGCCTCGGTCAAACTGTTCACCGAAGCCGTTCAAAACGCCAAAACGATTCTGTGGAACGGCCCGATGGGCATGTTCGAGGTCGACGCCTTCGCCCGCGGCACCTTGTCCGTCGCCCACGCCGTCGCCAACGCCTATGCCCTCACCATCGTGGGCGGAGGCGAAACCGCGCTGGCCGTACACCGGGCGGGCGAGTCCGACAGCATTTCGTTCATCTCCACAGGCGGCGGCGCGGCGCTGGAACTGCTGGAGGGGAAACAACTCCCCGGTCTGGCCGCCCTGCCCGAGCGGATCGATTAGTCGCCGCCCCGGCATGCCGTGACCCGTGGACTCCAAACATCGTGCGCACCACGCTGATTGCCGGCAACTGGAAGATGAACAAGACCGCCGCCGAGGCCCTCAAACTGACGGCGCAGGACCTGGAACGCCTCGGCA
>OMJK01000172.1 GCA_900299325.1 Nitrospiraceae bacterium
CGCAGATCGCCCAGCAGGCTGACCAGCCCGTCGGTATCGTCCTCCACAGTTCTGGGAAGGTCCGCTACTTCAGGTTCAGCTGAGGCGGGAGGCGGATCGGTGTGTAGCTGCGCAGGTTCCGGTGACGGTGTCGGAGGGTCGTCGGCCCGCGCGGAATTCACAAACCAGGGTGAAGTGAGTGTCAGGACAACCGTCATGAACACACACGCGGGTAGCTGAGTCATGCCGGTCCTGTGAGGCTCGGTCAAACAGATGGCGTCCGTCATTATACACAATGGTCCGGGCTTCGTGCGGAGCGGGTGCGTGCAGGTCAGGCGAAGCGAGTTCTGATTCTAGCGATGCGGTCTTGAAGGGGAGGGCCTTGCAGGAGCAACGGACGGTGGTCGACTTGCCAGACCGGTGTGAGCGGGGCCGGATCGCCGGCCAGCCGTGGAATCAAGTGCCAATGGATATGAGGCAGTTGGTTGCCCAGCAATTCGTAGTTGATCTTGCGAGCCTGGAATTCAGCCGCCAATCGGTCGGCTGCCAGGCTGACGTCTTCGATCAGCGCCGCTCGTTCGTGGCTGGAGAGCTGAAACAATTCGGTGGCGTGACGGGTGAGGACGAGGACTGTCCATCCGGCGAAGAACTGATCCTCGTGCAGATACGCTTTGGTCAGGCCGAGGTCGGCGATGAAATGGTCCGCTCTGGGCCAGGCGCCCTGGCAGGCCTTGCAGGACGGATCAGTTACGGCTGGTTGGCCTTGCGCCATTCTTCTTCCGTGATTACTCCTTTTTTCAGCAGGAGCTGCAGCAATTTATCGGCGGTGGTCCGGCTGGCCGGCGACACAGCCTGAGCGGGTGTTGAGGCTGTGTCCACCCGTTTCTGCTCCGGCGGCTGGCGTTTCTGCCCGTAGACCTTGAAGATCGGTGTAAAAACCGCCAGGTAGTCGCGATTTCTCAAGCGCATGTTGGCCGGGCGGCTGTCGATTTGCGGCAGCAGGTCCGGCGTGCTTCCCAGGGGAATTCTGAAATAGGGTTTGCCGTCGTCGGTTTCGCCGTCCTGACCGAGCACCTCGAACTGACTCAGGATCGAGTCGCTCTTCAGCGGCTCACGATCCTCGCCGGCCAGATTGGTGATTTTATCGAGCACGACCACGATGGAATCGGCCACGATCGGGTCCGGCGATTGATTGCGGACGGCAATGTCGTAGCGGTATTCGCTGTTGAAGTTGTCGCGTCCTTTCAGTGTGATGATCGGGACGACCCGGCCGGTCAATTCGGTGAGTTGGTCGAACGACGCGGCGTGCGGTGTGCCGGTCCACAGCGCGGTGATGGCGGCGGTTGTACAAAGCAGGGTGCGTAGTCGCATGAGGGCAGCATAGCAAAGAACGCCGAATTGATCGAGCGTTTGTCGGGACTCGCCTTGACACCTTCTTTCCGGCGACGATATTCTGCACAGCCGGAGCCTCGGTCCGTCATCATCATGACCGTATACTGCGCATGCCCGTGACGCGATTCCCGACTTCCGTCCTTGTGCCCCGGCCGATGGTGCGTCGGTTGATGGCGCTATACGATTACCCGCATCCGACACGAAGCGGACGCGTGATCCGCGGCTACGACTGTCCCCACGCCATTCGGACGGCTGCTATGTGCGTCGCGGTGGCCCGGCGGCTGGGCCATCCGGACGACCGGGTGTACCAGTATCACGTGGCCTGTCTTCTCCACGATGTGAGCCGCGCCGGTCTCGACCGTCGGTTGTTTGGAAAAATCTGGTCCTGGGCCAGAGCGCACGGCATTCCCACCAGGCCACGCGAATGGCGCGCGGTTCATCCCGATACCGTGTATGGACGGGAGACCGAAGCGTTTCTGTCCCGCTATGGGGCGGAACTGGAAGCCGCCGGCATTCCGATGACGGCCTGGGCGCGCGAGCAGGTCGAGATGCGGCTGGGACATGCCCGCCGGCTCCGCCGCCGGTTGAAAGTGGTCCGTCCCGCGCTCCGCAAGCTGGGCCTCCGCTGGGCGTCCTGGATGCAGGACGTGATCCTTTATTATTACTACCCGGAGAAATTGGCCAAGGCCAGACCCTGGGTCAAACAGTTAGCCGAAATCCTGGTGGCCTGTGAACAATTTGAAGCGTACAGCAATCAGCGCCGCGGGCGGGATTATTATGGCCGCAAAAAAGAGTCGTTGGCCGATGCGTTTGCCTATCTCGATAAATTGGAGCAGGAAGGGATTCTCAGCGCACCCGTCATGGCCGCGTTGCGCAAACTGGCGGGGGAGGGCGCATTCGATGCCACCATCGCTGCGGCGCGGGGCGTTGCGCTGAGCAGGCAGGAGAAACAGTTTATGCGACGGCTTCATTCGGGAGGCGCATTATGCCGGTAAAGACGATCCAGGTCAGCCTCCAGATGACGGGGGACTCGCGGATCGAGAACATGACCAAGACGGTGGAGGAGGCCGTTGCCGGAACGAATCTGCAGGCCGGTCTCGTCACCGTGTTTGTGAAGCACACAACCGCCTCTGTGATGATCATCGAGGATGAGCCGGGCATCCGGTCGGATACGAAAACGTTTTGGGACCAGGCCATCCCGGCCGATCCGCACTGGCAGCACAACGCGCGCAATCCCGGAGAAGATAACGGACACAGCCATCTGCGCGGGCAACTGCAGGGGCCGTCGCTGACGATTCCGTTCTCGCGCGGGGCGCTGTTGTTGGGGACCTGGCAGCAGATTGTGTTGATCGATTTCGATACGCGCGCCCGTACCCGCGAAGTCATTATTCAGGTTCTTGGAGAATAGCGCCGATGCGATTGATGCTCCGTTTACTGATAGGCGGCATGGCGACCATCTTGTCGGTCGGCGTTCTTCCAGCAGCCGGGTTTGCCCTGGAATGGGGAAAGCCGCTGGGTGGGACCTATGATGGTCCGGAGGGCAAGCCGCGACCGGTAGCTCCCGCGGAACTCAGTCAGGATGAGCGGGCGACGATGGCGGTGTTTGAGCGGGCGACGAAGTCGGTGGTTTTCATCGCCAACACGGCGATGCAGCGCGATCCGTGGTCGTTCAATTTGTTTGAAGTCCCGCAGGGATCCGGAACGGGGTTTATCTGGAACCAGCAGGGGCACATCGTCACAAACTTTCATGTGGTGTACGGAGCGGATTCCATTACGGTGACGCTGGCCGACCGGAGGGAGCAGCGGGCCAAAGTCGTCGGGACCGATCCGGATCACGATCTCGCGGTGTTGCAGATTCAGGTTCCCGAAGAGGCGCTGGTGCCGCTGGTGGTGGGAAGTTCGCACGATCTGCGGGTGGGGCAGAAGGTGCTGGCCATCGGGAATCCCTTCGGTCTCGATCATACGCTGACGACCGGTGTGGTGAGTGCATTGGGGCGGACGATCAAGTCGTTGTCGAACCGGACGATCGAAGGCGTCATCCAGACCGATGCGGCGATCAATCCCGGCAACAGCGGCGGGCCGTTGCTGGATAGCGTCGGCCGGTTGATTGGTGTGAACACGCAGATCGTCAGTCCCAGCGGGGCGTATGCCGGGATCGGGTTTGCCGTGCCGGTGGACACCGTGAATCGCGTCGTGCCCGAGTTGATCAAGCATGGCAAGCTCATCAGGCCGGGGCTCGGCGTGACGCTGATTCCCGACGCCATGGCCAAACGATGGGGCGTGCACGGCGTGGTCATCGGGAAAGTCATCCGTGGCGGCGGCGCGGAGCGTGCCGGTCTGCGTGGAGCCCGCGACTCAGGCGGTGGCCGGATCGAATTAGGCGACATCATTGTGGGCGTCGATGGACGGCCGGTGGAGTCGCTCGATCAGCTGCTCGACGCGCTGGAAAAGCGCAAAGTGGGCGATCAAATTCCGGTCGAGATCCTGCGAGGCAACCAGCGGCAGCAGGTGTCGGTTACGCTCCAAGCCGTGAATTAAGACCCCTCGCGCCGATTCTCCGCGTTCTCCCTGCCACGATCATTCTGTGCGCACGCCTCTTTTCGACCGGCGCAGGCTCTTTTTGACCCTGTCGACAGCTCTAAGCCGTTGTTTAATTTCGATGATTACGCAGGTGCTATGCTTCTGCATGAACAACGGATGGTCACTATTGATGAGGGCTGTCCAGGAGGTACACCATGTCTGCGCGTAAATTGATGATGGAATACGGAGTTGCAATGTGGCTGGCGATTTTCTTCGCGATGGTACTTGGGCAAGTACCGCTGTTTCGCGACACGGCTGTCGGAAAACTCCATGCGTCCGACGTTGTGCAATTCATCGGTTACGGAGGCGCTCTGGTGATGGCATGGCTGGGGGCGCGTCGGGTGGCGGCCTCGCCGCCTGAAAATTGGACGTGGCTACACCCGTTCCGGGCGCTGGTCCTCCCGCTGGCCACGCTCGTCGCGGTCAGCGTGGCGTATGGCGTGACGCTGCTTGTGGCGGATCCGTTTCTTGGCAAGGCGTGGAAGTCCGCCTATAACTGGTGTTTCATTGCGGGGATCGTGGCCAGCTGCGTCTGGTGTGTCATGAGCTGGATGCAGAAGTGCGCCCATCTCGTGGCCGCGATGGAGCCTGAGCGCTTACGCCGGGTGGCCTAATTCTCCTGCCTCTTGCCGGCTGCGTCACAGCCGACGCAGCCGGCCGTTTCCGTCAGGCATCTCGCACAAAATCGACAATGCGGTTTTCTGCCCAGTACGGGTCTTCTCCGTTAGTTGGCCAGTGGAAAAATCCGCAGTGGCCTCCGCGCCGGGGCGCGACCAGGCTGATGTGCGGATTGCGCTCGATCGCCGACAGCGAAAATATCGAGTACGGAATGAAGGGATCGTCCTGTGCGGTGATCAGCAGCGTTGGAACCGTGATCGATCCGATGACGTGGCGTGCGCCGGCTCGGTCGTAGTAATCGGCGCCGCTCCGGTACCCTCCGTCCGGTGCCGTGTAGCGATCGTCGAACTCGCTGATGGTAGCGATGCGATCGAGCCCGGACAGATCCCATTTGCCGGGGAGCAACGCCGCCTTTCGACGGAGCCGTGCTTTCAACCGGGTCAGGAAATGACGGTGATAGATCCAGTTGCGGGAGCGTTCGAGGGCGTTGACGCACTCGGTGGGGTTGATGTTGGGACAGACTGCCGCCACGCCTGCCAGTGCGCCCTCGCAACGGCCCAACTCGCCCGCCGCCTTTAACACGAGATTCCCGCCCATCGAATAGCCGACCAGCCAGATCCGGTCTAATCCATCCTGTCCAGCCAGTTCACGCACGACCGCCCGGTAATCCCCGCTGAGACCGCTGTTGTATAGCGTCGGTGTCAGGTGTTCTGTGCCTCCGCAGGTCCGCTGATTCATGCGGATCACGTTGAGGCCTGCGCGATAGGCCTTGGCCGCGATGCCCTGCATGTAATGCGATTCGCTGCAGCCCTCCAGCCCGTGGACAAGAATGATGGTTGCAGATGAGGCTTTACGTGGCTGCCAGTGGCAACGTCCCAGCACTTGCGTGCCCGGCTCGATCGTGAACAGGCGGTCTTCATGCGGGAGCCCGGCCAGCGGCGCACCTCTGGGCCAGTACCGGGGGACGAGCGTCATGACGTGGGTGTGGCTGAGAATCCATGGCGGATCAAACGCGGCGGGCTGGCTCATGTCCGCATCCTCATACACAACGGGCGTCGCCCGTACTACGAACGACGCCCGTTGTTCGGATGTGGCTCCCCGGGCAGGACTCGAACCTGCGACCAGCCGGTTAACAGCCGGCTGCTCTACCAACTGAGCTACCGGGGAACGAAGGGTTCGTGGAAATCGAGGGGTATTCTAGCAAACCTTCGGCAGGAAGGTAACGCTTTTTTAAACGTCGAAGTCTTCGGTTTCGTCTTCATCCGAGGACGCGTCGGAATTGCCCTCGGCCAGTGCGGCGTAATGTTTGGCCCAGGTCAGGTAGAGATTGCCGCTGTCGCGCATCGTGTCGGCGGCCTTCACGAGCTTTTCGACCAGCTCCGGATCTTTTCCGGTGGCCTGGATTTCAGCCGCCCGGCGTTCGATGGCCTTGGGATATTCATTGATTAGGCCGGTGATGTCCTTCAGGAGTTCATCCAGAACGTTGTCTTCCCGTTCCATGGGCGGTCTCTCGTTCGGTCCCAACAAAAAACCCCATAGCGCGGACGCTATGGGGTTTTTCAGATTACCACCAACCGGGTTAGCCTTGGTAGGCTTGTCCGAGGGCGGCTGATTCACCCTTTTTCGTGAGCAGTTGCCCGGTGGCACTGACGGCCTGCATGACGATGGCTTCGTGCTTGGCGGCGTTGCAGACGACCACGCACAACTCGCAGCCCTTGCACCGGTCGATATTTACTTCGGCCACCATTTTGGCAGAATTCAAATCCAGGCAGTTGGCTTCCGGGCAATACATAATGCAGAGCCGGCAGCCCTTCTTAGCCGTACACTTGTCGTCGATGACTTGCGCAATGTTATACATGCAACAGGGTTCCTTCTTGCTGGCTATGCCGCAACGGCCGGATTGCCGACTCGCAGCTCGATCTTGTTCTTCTCGGCCCACTCACTGGCGATTTCATAGGCCCGCTTCACGGTCGCCAGATTCTTCTGAAGCAGCATTTCTTTCTTGGCGAATTTCTTCTTAATCGCTTCGTCCAGCGAGGCGGTACCGCCCGATGCGACGAATTTTTTGCCGAACCGTTCCTGTAACGCACCGTCCAGTGCTTCCATCGTGACGCACTTGGTGATGCCGGCGACCGAGCCGATCATCGTCATATTGGTCGACAGTTCGGTTCCCGCGGTTTCAATCGCGAGTTCGGTGCCGGCGATGTAGAAGACGGCGACGTTCAAATCCTTCAGGCGCTGCAAGTCTTCTTCCGACAGGAGCGGTTGGCCGGAATTGATGATGACGACGCCGCCTTCCTTGATGCCGGAATAGAACGGCATGGTGTAGCTCTTGCCCATTGTGATGACCTGCGGATGGAACACTTCGATCACGTCGGGGAACACAAGTTCACCACGGTCGTAGATCCGTTCGATGCCGATGCGGCAGTAGCTCTCGGCCGGGGCCATACGTTTTTCGGCGCCGAAGAACGGATTGGAAATCGAAAACCGGCCGTCCCGATTGGCGGCCATGGCCATGACATGCGCTGCGGTGACGGCGCCTTGCCCGCCCAGGCCCGACATGCGAATGTTCAGTCTCTTCTTGATCATTGTCCGCCTCCGGTCTAATTGGCTTGAGCCTGTCCCGCCAACTGCTTCGCGGCCGCTTTGCGTTCTTTGTCCTTCGCGGCCAGTTCAGCCAGCAACTGCTTCGCCGGCTCGCTGATGTACTCCTTGTACGCGAACCGCTCGGTCGGCTTCTCCGAATCGCGCATTTCCTGGAGGCCTTCCATGCTGTTCTTGCCGATTTCGAGAATGCAAGGCGTGTAGAGCTGGAGATAGGTCGGACCGATCTCGCGGGCGACGTGCACCGCATTGCGAATGACCTTCTCGACCAGCGACGGCTTGCTGACCGTGCAGTTCACGACGTAGTGGCAGCCGGACTCGCGGGCGATCTCCGGCAGCCGCACCTTGTCGAACAGCTTGCCGACCGGCGCCATCTTGGCGACGAAGCCCTTCTGCATGAGTCCGCTCTCCTGACCGCCGGTGTTGGCGTAGAGTTCGTTGTCGAAGCAGATGGTCGTAAATTTCTCCTGACGGAACCAGGCTTGGAGCGTCATGTCCAATCCGATGTCGACAGTGGCGCCGTCACCGGCGAGGACCACCACGTCCTTTACGCGGCCGGGAAAGCGGACGCTCAGCGCGCGCTTCAAGCCGGATGCGATCGCGTTCTGGTTGCCGAAGAGCGAGTGAATGTTATGGACGGCCACCATCGGGAACACGAGACTGGTGCAGCCGGTGGAGCCGACCATGACGGTGTCTTCGGGATTCGGCAGCGAGGCCAGGATGTACCGGAAGGCCATCGACTCCGGGCAGCCGGCGCAGAGCGAGTGCTGCTCGATGAGTTCTTTCGACGAGCCGATATCTTTCCAGCCCCGATCTTCCTTGCCGTAGGTCGCGCTCTTCACGAGGTCCTGGTAGTCCGACGGCATGATGTCGTACAGGGCTTCGGAGATCTGAATACGTTCTTTGCTCATTATGGCCTCCTCAAATTCGCCCGCGAGGGCGAACGGGTTTCGTGACGGTTATGGCTCAGCTTCCACGACCGGCCAGGGAGAAGGTCTTCATCCCGAGGGCCGTCTTGATTTCGGACACGATGATCTCCGGCGGCATCGTCATGCCTCCGCACACGTGCGGACCGGCATGGACACGGTGAGGATTCGGGATCGTGGCGCGAATTTCTTTTGCCAGCCAGCCGGTCACGTTGAACTCCGGCACGAAGATGTGCTTGGCGTTCTTGGTGGCTTCGCGGATTTCCTCTTCCGGCCACGGACGCAAGGTCTTCACCTTGACGAGGCCGCAGCGCACGCCTTCGTCTTCCAGCATGCGGATCGCTTCACGGCCCTGCGAAACGGCGGTGCCGGACGTCACGATCATAATGTCCGCATCGACATTTTCCGTGTCGATCAAGCCGTTCAGCCAGTGGATCGAGTGCTTGCGGGACCGTTCGATCGCCGCCCAGATTTCCTGCTGCCAGGAGGCGTGCGTCGCATAGCTGATGTAGTTGCTCTTCATGACGAACGGATCGCGCATCATGCGGACCGGCGGACATTCCATGTCCATGCAGGGCACCGGCGAGCGATACGGATCGTACGGCGGCAGGCACATGTCGGCCGGGGTGAGGTTCACCACGTCCTTCGTATGCGTCACGAAGAATCCGTCGCAGCACAGCGCGAGCGGCAAATGCACGTCCGGCTCTTCCGAGACCATGTAGCCCTTGAGGATCCAGTCGAAGAAGTCCTGCGCGGTCTCCGCATGCCAGACCAGCATGCCGGTGTTCAGCAGATAGGCGATCTCCAGTGTGTCGGGCTGAATCGACAGCGGCGAATTGATACCGCGGCAGGTGACGATCATCTGGATCGGCAACCGCGCCCCAGCCCACATCGGGAAGTTTTCCATCGCGCGCATCGTACCGGGACCGGCCGTCGTCGTGAACACGCGCGCGCCACCGAAGGCCGCGCCGGCGCATTGCGACATGACGGCGAACTCGCTCTCGCCGCGGAAGTAATCACCGACGTAGCCTTCGGCGAAGAGTTCGCCGATCAAGGCCGCCGCTTCGGACTGCGGGGTGATCGGGTAGGCGATCATCACGTCGCAACTGGCGCGGCGGATGGCTTCCTTAATGACCTCGGAGCCCGTAAAGAACGACGGCGTCCGCGGGGCCTCATGCAGCAGCTTCCAGGGATCCGTAAAGGTCTGGCCCTTTTTATTTTGTGTTCCGATGACGGATTTTATGTCTGCCATGGACCCAGCCTCCTTTCGCACGTCGGGGGATCGGACAGTTAGTTCGAAGCCCCGCTCTTCGAGTTCAGTCGAGGTTGAACGGTGCCTTTCAAGCGTTTGACCGTATCGGCCAGCTTCATGATTTTTTCGACCGAGGCGTCGCGGAACGACAGCATCGCATCTTCATGGCCGGCCTGCGCGCACATCGCAATGGTGTAGCAGGACGTACCGCCGCGAATGATTTTCAGCGACAAATTCGCCTGGTGGCAATGAACACCGACGAACATGCAGCAGTCGATTTTATTGTGCCAGATGGTCAGGTTCGGGTGGTTCGGATTGATCTCAACTTCGGGATTGATCTTCGGATACTTGGGGCGATAGTCCGGCATCGGAATCAGCATCGGCTTCTGGCCCGGCTGCACGCATTCCTTCAGGGTGTTGAAGAGGTGGCGGATGGCCGTGGCTTTCTTCGCCGCTTTTTCATTCCAGGCCCACAGGACGAGCGGTCCCGGGAAAATCGTCGGCACTTTGGCCATCAGGAATTGACGCGCCGCTTCCTCATACGCTTTTTCTTCGGATTCGATGACGCCGTTGATGTGCGCTTCGCCCGGGTTCGGCAGCCGGATACCCATCGATGCCGCAGCCGGGGGCAGAAAATGTTCGGGTCCTGGAAGTACGCGGTATTGACTCATTACAACCTACGCTCCGGGCAAAAGGGTGAGAGACCTAAGAACGACGATTTTTCACAGGCTTGGTTCCCCAGCACTGTATGCTTTTTCCGCTGGATCTGCAACCTCTCAGAAGGCCCACCGAAGGGAGCTTTTGGGCTACCTGCCGAACCGTGGTTAGGCCTTTTGAACTAACGAATTACTGCCAGTGCAGAAACGCAGTTATGCAGGTCGAAACAGCATTATAGGGGGGCGTCTTTTTTGTTGTCAATTTCCGGTTTTGGCGCCGGCATGGCCGGTTTCCATGCGCGAAATCTTCAACAGCACCAATAGGTTGGCATCAGCTAGGGAAGTTGGTCGCAGGCGTCGGATACCCCCAGCACACAGGCCCGCTCGAAGTCGTCTTTGGCGAGCCGTCCGTGCAACTGCTCACGGTACAACCTGGCTCTGGCAAGCAGGGCCTGGGTGTTGGTGGGATCGGTCTGGAGAACCACGCTGAGGTCGGCGATGGCGTCCGTGGGTTGGTTCAGTTTCTGATGGATTTCGCTGCGGAGTAGATAGGCTTCTTTTTGATAGGGAAGCCAGCTGTCAGGCACCTGCGGGCCCAGGAGTTTTTTGAGAGTAGTCAGCGCAGCGGTCCATTGCTTGGCGGCGACCTGCTTTCTCGCTTCCATGGTGTAGAGGGCAATCAGGCGCTGCCGCGCGATATCGAAAAACGGATTCAGCTCAAGCGCCTGCTCGTAAGCCCGTGCGGCTTCTTCCGGATGTTTCAGCCACGTGTGCACATCGCCCTGGCCCAGCCACGCCCACGCGTTTTTCGGATTGATCATGAGAGCCCGGTCGAAATCCATTCGAGCATCGTCGATGTAGGAGGAGTAGTCACTGGGTTTCGACTTGCTGGAGTAGGCGAGAGAGACCAGGCGCAGATACGTTTGCCCCCGCACGATCAGCGGGTCCGCGTACTGCGCATCCAGGGCCGCGGCTTGCGACGTCAGATCAAGTTTCTGCCGGAGATCGTGCGTCTGCAAGGCGCTGTCGACCAGCGCACGGGCTTGTTCTTTCGCTCCCGTCCGGCCCGGCGGTTCGATCACGAGCGTGCGGACCCCCACGGGGGTTTTCTGCAGGTCGTGGAGCTGCGCTTTAAGCGCGGCATTTTCTTTCTGGAGCTGGCGAAAATGTTCGGCGAACTGTTCTTCCGAATGCCAGCGCCGGATGGCTTCCTGGAGATTGTCGAGGTTCACCACGGCGCGGATGCGAATCGAAAATGTCGGCCGGTTGTTTTCGAAGGAGCGGTGCAGTTCCAGGATTTCTGTTTTCGTGATGGCGGCGGCGAGGGTTCGAATTTCCAGCGAGCTGGTCTGCGTGCTGATGCCGCCCGCGCTTTTCTCCACGTCCCGGAACGTGGCTTCCAGGTAGACGCCGGCCTCTTCGACCGCCCGGCGCTGGGCGCGCTGGAACACTTTTTCTTCCGCCGCCGCCAGGGTGTCGCCGTCGGCCATGGTGTATTGGGCTTCTGCGATGACCGTGGTGTCCGACGCGTGGGCTGCGGACATCGCCGCGAGCAGAAGGCCGGTTGCCATGAACCAGCTGAATCGAGAGGTGAAGCGCATGATTCACTATACCGCCAGAAACGGATCTGGACAATGTGGTGAACCGTTGCTTTCGAGGGGGTGTTCGGGGTCTGGGCGGAAAGGGCGGTTATGCCGGTTTGGGAAACACTTGCGTAAAGGGATGGATGTCTACCCGGTTGAACACACCGTGGACCGTATAGGGATCTTCACGGGCAAACCGCTCGGCGTCCTCGCGCGTCTCAAATTCCAACACCAACAGACTGCCGGTCTTGTCCGTCAACGGTCCGGCAAGTATTACCCGGCCCTGCTGGGCCAGAGGCTCCAGATTGGCTAAGTGGGCCGGCCGGTGAATCTTGCGCTTGGCTTCGCCGTCGGGCCCGTCGTACCCGATGATGACAAATTTCATGGTCTCGCCAGGATAAGTTGGAGTCTGGTGGGCGGGGCTGCCTATGCAGGGCCGTCAAGCGGGCAGCGATCCTTGTACCCGGTCGTGACTTCGTGCCACCAGTTGATTTCTTTCTCGCCCAGTCGCCAACAGAGGTAGACGATTCGTCCGTCGCGGAGATAGGGGAAGTCGCACAGCCCCTGGTCGACATCCTTCACCACCACGCCCAGTTCGTGAATCGCATGCAGGTTCTCGCTGATGGTCTGGAGGCTGCGCACATAGTGCGCGCCGACCGGCGTTCCGCCTCCACGATCGGCCTGGGCCGACGCCTTGCGCACTTCATCCCGCGTCTGGAGCAGAACGGTTTTGCCCTGCTGGATGTGCGAGAGGTGCGATTGCAACTGGGGAATGAGCTGATTGGCTTCGAAGAGGGAGAAGACGCGGTCCGGCTGGTTGTGATGCTCGTCGCGCGCCATGCACGGTCCTCCCAGGAGCGGTGTAACACACTTCAAATTCAGGGATCAACCGCGGGTGCCGGGACCGGTTCCATGAAAATAATGACGGATCAGTTGACAACGGATAGGGGGCTGAGTATCATCACCCCTAGTAATCAAAGGTATTGCTCGACTCTCCACTAGACAAACTCGACGCTCGAACCTATCTCGAATTCATTCTCGCAATCTCGTAGGCATGGGAGCAGTGGGCGGTAGGGGACGTTGTTGTAATCCGATTTCTCCGGCAAGGTCGGAGACCACCTCCTAAATCTGCATGGCGGCCAAAAGCAGAAAACCCTCACGGGTTGCCCTCTCCAATTAGAGTATCTGGTACGAACCACGCCGCATGCGAGCATATAGTCTGTCTGTGCCGGGACCGTGTTATCAACCACTGAGCCGAAGGCTCGAAGAGGAGTCGTATGTCAGCTAAGGGAGAAGTCATGCATCTGGCGGAGTTGAAGCAAAAAACCATCGCCGACCTGAACGACGTCGCGCGCGATCTGAAGATCGACGGCGCCGCCAATCTGCGGAAGCAGGAGTTGATCTTCGCGATCCTGCAAGCCCAGACGGAGAAGAACGGCGTGGTCTTCGGCGAAGGCGTCCTGGAAACGCTGCCGGACGGGTTCGGATTTCTCCGCGCCCCCGACTCCAACTATCTCCCCGGCCCCGACGACATTTATATCTCGCCCTCGCAAATCCGCCGGTTCAACCTGCGCACCGGCGATATCGTGTCGGGGCAGATCCGGCCGCCGAAGGAGAGCGAGCGGTACTTCGCGCTGCTCAAGGTCGAAAAGGTCAATTTTGAAGATCCGGAAGTCGCCCGCGACAAGATTCTCTTCGACAACCTGACTCCCCTCTATCCGGAAGAACGCATCCAACTCGAATTCGATCGCGAAGAATACTGCACGCGCGTCATGGAACTGGTGACGCCGATCGGAAAGGGCCAGCGCGGATTGATCGTCGCAGCGCCCCGGACCGGCAAAACGATGCTGCTGCAGGCCATCGCCCGCGCGATCCTCAAGAACCATAAGGAAGTCACGCTGATCGTCCTGCTGATCGACGAGCGGCCGGAGGAAGTGACCGACTGGCAGCGGCAAGTGAAAGCGGAAGTCATCAGTTCAACGTTCGACGAGCCGGCCCAGCGCCATGCCCAGGTGGCCGAAATGGTACTGGAGAAAGCAAAGCGGCTGGTCGAGCATAAAAAAGACGTCGTCATTCTATTGGACAGCATCACGCGCCTCGCGCGGGCCTACAACACGATCGCGCCGCCGAGCGGCAAGGTCCTTTCCGGCGGTCTCGATTCGAACGCGCTGCAGCGGCCCAAGCGGTTCTTCGGCGCCGCGCGCAACATCGAAAACGGCGGCAGCTTGACGATCATGGCGACGGCGCTGGTGGACACCGGCAGCCGCATGGACGACGTGATCTTCGAAGAGTTCAAGGGCACCGGCAACATGGAAGTCCATCTCGACCGGCGGTTGGCCGACAAACGCATCTTCCCGGCCATCGACATCAGCCAGTCCGGCACCCGCAAAGAAGAACTGCTGGTGGACAAGGATCGGCTCAACAAGATGTGGATTCTGCGCAAAGTGCTCAGTCCGCTGGGCACGATGGAAGCCATGGAATTCCTGATGGACAAGATGGGCGGCACGAAGACGAATCAGGAGTTTTTACAGTCGATGAACCGGTAAAGGCGCTTGTTTCTGCGCCGGGCTTCGGCTACAGTACGCCGCTTCCGGCACGGGGCCGGAAGGAAGACGGACCGGTTGTTCGGTAAGGAGTCGGACATCATGAAAAAGGGCATCCATCCCATGTACCGCGAGGCCACGGTCCATTGCGCCTGTGGCAACTCGTTCAAGACACGGTCGACCGTGGGCGACATCAGTGTCGATATCTGTTCCAACTGCCATCCGTTCTTCACCGGCACGCAGAAGATCGTCGATACCGAAGGGCGCGTCGACCGGTTCAAAAAGAAGTACGCGAAGAAGGGCAAGTAGCGGCGCCAGAGACCATACGAAGAGCCCCTGCTTCGCGTTGAAGCAGGGGCTCTTCGTTTTTGGGGCCTTGGGTGCAAGAGGGCGGCACTATGGAAGCGGCGTTGTTCAAGAAATGGGAATCGGTGGTGGCGCGGTATCACGAGCTGACGGATCAGCTCATGGATCCGTCCGTCATCAGCCAGCCGGCGCTGCTGCGCAAGTTGAGCAAGGAACGGACTGAGCTCGAACCGCTGGCCCACCTGTCCGAGCGGTACCGGGAACAGGCCAAGCAGCGTGAGGAGGCGGCGCAGATACTGGCCGATCCTTCAGCCGGCAGCGAGATGCAGAAGATGGCGACGGAGGAGTCGGCACTTCTTGCGCGCCAGCAGAGCGAATTGGAAGAGCAGGTCCGAATCCTGCTGATTCCCAGGGACCCGCGGGACGAGAAGAGCCTGTTTCTGGAGATTCGCGCGGGAACCGGCGGTGACGAAGCCGCGCTGTTTGCCGGAGAATTGTTCCGCCTGTACACCAAATACGCCGAGCGCAAGGGGCTGAAAGTCGAGATCGTCGAGGCCTCGGAAACCGGCATCGGCGGATACAAGGAAGTCATTGCTCTGGTCGAAGGCAAAGGCGCCTACGGGTGGCTCAAGTACGAGAGCGGTGTGCATCGCGTGCAGCGGGTGCCGGCGACGGAGGCGGCGGGGCGCATCCACACGTCGACGGTGACGGTGGCCGTCATGCCGGAAGCGGACGAGGTCGAAGTCAAAATCGATCCGAAAGATCTGCGCATCGACACCTTCTGTTCGTCCGGCGCGGGCGGGCAGAGCGTCAACACGACCTATTCGGCGGTGCGGATTACGCACATTCCGACCGGCGTGGTAGTGAGCTGCCAGGACGAGCGGTCGCAGCTGAAGAACCGCAATAAGGCTATGCGCACGTTGCGCGCCAGAATCCTCGAAGCCGAGCAGGAAAAGCAGCAGGCGGAGATCGCGCAGAGCCGCAAGGCGCAGGTGGGTACGGGCGAGCGGAGCGAGAAGATCCGGACCTACAATTTTCCGCAGAACCGCGTCACCGATCATCGCGTCGGCCTGACGCTGCATAAGCTGGAACTGGTGATGGAGGGCGACCTGGACGACATCGTCGAGGCGCTCAAGGCGCAACAGCAACAGGCGGATACGGTGAAGGTGTAAGAGCCGTGGCGATTTTGACCGTCGGCGCGTCGAGGACGATCGGAACTCTGTTGGCCGAGGCCCGGCAGGCGCTGGATCGCGCCGGCGTGCCCAATGCCGCGCAGGAGGTGCAGTGGTTGATGGAGCATGTGCTCGAGCTCAAACATCATCAGTTGGTAAGCCGTGCGGAGCAGCCCCTGTCCGATGAAGCGTGGGCCCGTGCCGAGCATGCGATCGGGCGACGCGTGGCGCGCGAGCCGCTGCAATACATCCTGGGCACCCAGGAGTTTTGCGGGCTCGAGTTTCAGGTGACGCCGGATGTGCTGATTCCCCGGCCCGATACCGAAGTGCTGGTGCAGGAAACGATCCGGCGCGGCGGTTTGCACGACGGCTCGGTCCTGGTCGAGGTCGGAACCGGTTCCGGGTGCATCGCCGTCACGCTGGCCACGGTGATACCGGGCGTCCGGATTCTCGCGATCGACCGGTCGCCGCGCGCCTTGCGTGTCGCGCAGTGTAACGCCGCCGCGCACGGGGTGGCGGAAAAGATTGAATGGTTGGAAGGCGATCTCCTGGCTCCGCTGGCTGGGCGCGGACTTGAAGGCCGCGTCGATGTCGTCGTCTCCAATCCGCCGTACATCGCTGAACGCGAGTGGGGTGGATTGCAGCCGGAAGTCCGCGCGTTCGAACCGAGGGAAGCGCTGGTTGCCGGGGCAGCCGGCACAGAGTTGCACGAGCGGCTGTTGCGGGAGGCAAAGCCGTTCTTGGCTGCCGGTGGATTATTGCTGATGGAACTGGGGCAGGGGCAGGCGCCGGTGGTGTGCCGTCTGGCCGAGCGGGCCGGCGGGTATGCGCCGGTGCAGATTATTCCGGACACGGCCGGCATTCAGCGCGTGGCGATTGCGCAGCGAATAGGCGAGTAGGATAGTTACCGCATGGACAAGATCGTCATCACCGGGGGACAGCGGTTGTGCGGGGAAGTACGGATCAGCGGCGCCAAAAACGCCGCGCTGCCGATCCTGGCCTCGACAATCTTAGGCGGCGGGGAATGCGTCATCACCAACGTCCCGCGGGTGGCCGACGTGCTGACGATGGGCAAGTTGCTGGGCATCCTGGGCGCTTCCGTCTCGCACGAGGGCAACCGGGCGGTGATTCGCGCGGAAGTGATTCATTCCACGGAGGCGCCGTACGATCTGGTCAAAACCATGCGGGCGTCGGTCCTGGTACTCGGCCCGCTGGTGGCCCGCTGGGGGGAGGCTAAGGTCTCGTTGCCCGGGGGATGCGCCATCGGCTCCCGGCCGGTCAATCTCCATCTGGCCGGATTGGAAAAATTAGGGGCTGACATTTCCATCGAGCACGGGTATATCACCGCCAAGGCAAAGCGGCTCAAGGGGGCGCGGATCTATTGCGATACCCCGACGGTGACCGGCACCGAGAATTTGATGATGGCGGCGTCGCTGGCCGAAGGGACCACCGTCATCGAGAATGCGGCGAAAGAGCCGGAGATTACCGATCTGGCCAATTTCCTCATCAAGCGCGGTGCGCGGATCGAGGGGGCCGGGACGGACGTGCTCACGATCGACGGTGTCCGGGAGTTACAACGGGGCGACCACGAGGTGATTCCGGACCGGATCGAAGCCGGGACGTACCTGGCGGCCGGCGCGATGACCCGCGGCGATGTGACGATCACCCATTGCCGGCCCGCGCATCTCGAAGCCGTGCTGATGAAGTTGCGGGAGGCCGGAGCCGAGGTGCAGGTCGAGAAAGAGCGGGTGCGTGTGATGGCGCCGGACCGGCTCAAGGGCACGGACGTCAGGACCCTGCCGTTTCCGGGGTTCCCGACCGACATGCAGGCGCAGATGGTGGCGTTGATGACGATGGCTGAAGGAACCAGCGTGGTGACGGAGACGGTTTTTGAAAGCCGGTTCATGCATGTGGAAGAACTCCGCCGCATGGGCGCCGATATTCGTGTCGAAGGCAACCGGTTGGTGGTGGCCGGGCGTCCGGGGCTGACCGGCGCGCCGGTGATGGCGTCGGACTTACGGGCCAGCGCCGGCTTGATCATTGCGGGTCTGGCTGCATCCGGCGTCACCGAGGTGCAGCGGGTCTATCACCTGGATCGGGGCTACGAACGGATCGAGGAAAAATTGCGGGCCTTGGGGGCGACAATCGAGCGCCGGAAAGCCGGCGCGGCGACGACGGGTCGCTAAAGGAAGTCATGCTGACGATCGCGTTGTCGAAAGGGAAATTGATCGAGCCGACGCTGGAATTATTCCGGCGGGCCGGGTACGAAGTGTCCGGTCTGTCGGATGAAAGCCGCCGGCTGGTTTTCCTCTGTCCCGAGATCGACACGACGTTTTTGATCGTGCGCCCCAGCGATGTGCCGACCTATGTGGAATACGGGGGGGCGGATGCCGGCATCGCCGGAAAAGACGTGTTGTTGGAGCAGGAAAGCGACGTCTATGAGCCATTGGATTTAGGGTTTGGAGCGTGTAAAATCTCGGTGGCCGCGCTCCGGGGAGAGGGTGCGCGCGACCGGTTGTCGTCCAAACTCCGCGTCGCCACCAAGTACCCCAAGATTACCGAACGGTTTTTCAATCAACGGGGCATCCCGGTCGAGATCATCAAGTTGTACGGCTCGATCGAGTTGGCGCCCGTCGTGGGACTGGCCGATCGGATCGTCGATCTGGTCGAAACCGGCAACACGCTCAAGGCCCACGATCTCGTCGAAGTGGACGTGATAGCCCGATCGAGCGCCCGGTTCATCGTCAATCGGGCCAGTTTCCGGCTGAAGCACGATCCGCTGAAAGACATGATCCGGCGACTCCGGAACGCTGTGTCGGGAGCGAAGCCGGCCACTGCGTCGAATAACGGCCGGTTATCGTCGAAGGCCGGTGCGAAGAAATCGAAAGTGCGCACATGAAAATCGTTACCCAAGCCGATCGGTCCTTCGCCGCCACGCTGAAGAAAGTCGCGGCCCGCGGCGGCCTCCAGAGCGGCGCCGTCGAAAAGCCGGTGCGCGCGATTCTCCAGGCGGTCGAGCGTGCGGGGGACAAGGCCGTGCTCCGCTACACGAAGCAGTTCGACCGCGTCACGCTGAAAGCGGAGGCCCTCCGTGTCACGCCCGAAGAAATCAAGGAAGCCTACTACCACATTCGGAAAGACGAGGGTGACGCGCTTCGGCTGGCGGCCCAGCGCATCACGGCCTTTCACGAACGGCAGCGCACCAAGACCTGGATGTACCAGGACCATGACGTCACGCTCGGCCAGCTGGTCACTCCCGTCGATGCAGTCGGGGTCTATGTGCCGGGCGGTAAGGCCGTCTATCCGTCGACCGTTCTGATGTGCGCGATTCCGGCGAAGGTGGCTGGCGTGCCGCGCATCGTTATGGCCACGCCGCCGCAGAAGGGCGGGATCAACCCCTATCTTCTGGTCGCCGCCGATATCGCCGGCGTCACCGAAATTTATCGCGTGGGCGGGGTGCAGGCCATCGGCGCGCTGGCGTATGGCACCAAGACGATTGCGAGGGTCGATAAGATCGTCGGGCCGGGCAACATCTACGTGGCGACGGCGAAGCGGGTGCTGTACGGCACGGTCGGAATCGACATGATCGCCGGTCCCAGCGAGTTGCTCGTCGTGGCCGACGACAACGCCAAACCAACCCACGTGGCGGCCGATCTGCTCTGCGAAGCGGAACACGACGAAGACGCGCAGGTCTTTCTCGTCACCACATCAGAACGGTTGGCGAAGGATGTCTCCGTGCTGATCGACAGTCAGTTGAAAGGGTTGCAGCGGGAGAAAATCGCCTCGAAGTCGATTGCGCGGCATGCCGTCGCGTTCGTCGTGACCACCATCGAGGAAGCGCTTCAGGTGGCCAACGAAATCGCCGCCGAACACGTGACGCTCTCGGTGGACAACCCCTTCGACTATCTGGAGCAGGTCCGCCACGCCGGGGCGCTCTTCCTGGGCCGCTATACGCCGCCCTCCGTGGCCGATTACATTGCCGGGCCCAACCACGTATTGCCGACGGGCGGCACGGCGCGGTTTTTCTCGCCGCTGTCCGTCCACGATTACGTGAAGGCCAGCAACATCGTGCACTATACGAGGGACGAATTGGCCAAGGTGAAAGAGCCGCTGGTGCGGTTGGCCCACATCGAAGGGTTCGACGCGCACGCGAAATCGGCCCAAAGCAGGTTCTCATGAAGAAAAACGGTTCGGCGCCTAGACAAGCGGTCGTGCAGCGCGCGACCAAGGAAACCGACATCCGCGTCGAATGGACGCTGGACGGCAGCGGGCAGGGGAAGATCAACACCTCGATCCGCTTCTTCGATCACATGCTGGAGTTGCTGGCGAAGCACGGCTTTTTCGACCTCACCGTGCTGGCGAAAGGCGACATCGACATCGACGAACATCACACGGTCGAGGACGTCGGCATCGTGATGGGCCAGGCGTTGCATCAGGCGCTGGGTGAAAAGGCGGGTATCAAGCGCTTCGGCTTCGCCTCCGCGCCGTTGGACGAAACGCTGGCGCAGGTGACGGTCGATTTGAGCGGGCGGCCCTATCTCGTCTACAACGTGAAACTGCCGGACCGGAAGATCAAAGCGTTCGACCTGGGCCTGTTCGAAGATTTCTTCCAGGCCTTCGTGACGCACGGCGGACTGAACCTGCATGTGAATCTCATGTACGGCCGCAACCCGCACCACATCATGGAGGCCATCTTCAAGGCCACCGCCAAGGCGCTCGATCAAGCGACGATGTTGGAGGAGCGGCTGGCCGGCAGGGTGCTGTCCACCAAAGGCATGTTGTAATCGCAACAGCGAAACGGAAATGCACGAGGGGGACGGCTGGCAGGCCGGTCCCCCTTTTTAGTTTGTGCGACGGGGAGTAGTAGTGCACCGCCGGTTTAAGGTATCGTTACGGGTCTCGACGCACACAGGCTAAAGGCAAGAGGTGTGGGGCAAGAGGTAAAAGTTATAAAGTGGGAGGTTTTTCTCGCCGCTGGCCTCAAGCCGTTCGCCTCCACGAAGTGGGTATGATCGCCATCATCGATTACGGCATGGGCAATCTCCGCAGTGTCCACAAGGCGTTCGAGGCCGTGGGGCATCAGGCGGTCGTGACGCGCGATGCCACGGTCATCGGCAATGCGAGCCATGTGGTGCTGCCCGGCGTCGGGGCGTTCGGCGATTGCATGGCGAATCTCGAGCGATACGGGTTGATCGCTCCTGTTCGGAGTGCCGTGCAATCGGGCAAACCGTTTCTGGGCATCTGTCTCGGCTTACAACTCCTGTTCGCTGAGAGCGAGGAGTTCGGCACGCACAAGGGGCTGGGCCTCATTCCCGGCACGGTGAAGCGCTTCGCGATCGATCCCTCGTTGAAGGTGCCGCACATGGGGTGGAATCAAGTCGCGTATCGGCGAGCCTGCCCGATTTTTGACGGCATTGCCGATGGGTCGCATTGGTATTTCGTGCACTCCTATTATGTCGATCCGGCCGATCCGTCGGTTGCGGCCACGACGACCACGTACGGCGGCGCATTCGTGTCGAGCATCTGGCGCGACAACGTCGTCGCGTGCCAGTTTCATCCGGAAAAAAGCCAGACGGTCGGGCTGCGGTTGATCAAAAACTTTGGATCATGGAAGTAACGGCCAACATCAGATGGGGACTCGTGCTCGCGGCAGGGGCGCTGCTGGCCGCCTGCAGCGGCGAGAAGGTGACGACCAAGTCGTCGCCCGAATTGCCGCGCTACCAGGTGCGGTCTATCGCCATCGTGCCGCTGACGTCGATCACGACACCGCAGGTTCGCGAGTTAACCGATCCATATTTGTCGACACCGCAGAGCGTGCGGCGGTCCGATATCACGGTGGGGATGCCGTCGAGTGTTGAGCCTCCGCCGCGTCGCACAGCAACCGTGCCTGACTATGCCGCCGACAAGATCACGCAGCTGCTTTGGGCCAGACTCCGGTCGAAGGAAGGACTACAGGTCTTGCCGCCCGGCGAGGCCGCCAAGGCCGGCCCGGCGACGGGCGAGGTGGCCAAGGCGACGCCGGAAGCCAACGGCGCGGTGATCGCCAAACGGCTCAAGGTCGACGCGGTGTTGATCGGCCAGGTGCTGGTGTTTCAGGAACGGGTGGGCAGCCGGCTGGGGGCCAGTCCGCCGGCGGCCGTGGGATTCGAAGTCAAAGCGGTGGCGGCGGACGGGCAGGTCTTGTGGGTGGGCAATTACTACGAACGCCAGCGGCCGATCAACGAAGACTTCAAAGGATTTCTGCAACGCGGCTTGGGGTTCGTAACGGCCGACGAGTTGGCGCGGTATGGCGTCGAGGAAATGTTGAAGGCCTTTCCGTTTGGGACGGGAGGCACGCCGTAACGTGCTGGTGATTCCCGCCATTGATCTGAAAGACGGGCGTTGTGTCCGGCTGCGCCAGGGCGACATGGCGGCCGAGACGGTCTATTCCGACGATGTGCCGTCCGTCGCGCGCAACTGGCAACGGCAGGGCGCGAGCCTTATTCATGTGGTGGACCTGAACGGCGCCGTCGACGGCGAGCCGCGCAACCTGCCGCAGATCGAGTCGGTGTTGAAGACCGTCAGCGTGAAGGTCCAGGTCGGCGGCGGGATTCGATCGATGCAAACCGTCCGGCGCTATCTCCAGGCCGGCGTGTCGCGCGTGGTGCTCGGCACGGCGGCGCTCACGGATCGGGCGTTTCTGGAGCAGGCCTGTACAGAATTTCCCCGCCGCATTCTGCTTGGATTGGACGCGCGGGACGGGAAGGTTGCCGTCAAAGGATGGACAGCCGTGTCGGAGACTCGCGCGATCGATCTCCTCAAGGAACTGTCCGGATACGCGCTCGGCGCCGTGATCTACACCGACATCTCGCGGGACGGCATGTTGGGCGGGCCGAATGTCGGGGCGCTCAGGGAAGTGGTCGAGTTTTCCGCCTTTCCGGTCATTGCATCGGGCGGCATTACGCGTGTCGAGGATCTGAAAGCGGTGCAGTCGCTCGGTCCGCGGATCGAGGGCGCCATCGTCGGTAAGGCGTTGTACGACGGCAAACTGGATTATGCCGCCGCTGTTCAGGCTCTGGGGGCGCGATGTTAACCAAGCGCATTATTCCCTGCCTCGATGTGAAAGACGGTCGCGTCGTCAAAGGCGTGAGCTTCGTCAATCTGCGCGATGCGGGCGATCCGGTCGAAGTGGCGACCATCTACGATCGCGAGGGCGCGGACGAACTCTGTTTCCTCGACATCACCGCCTCGCACGAAAACCGCAAGACGATCATCGACGTGGTCGAGCGGACGGCGGCGCGCGTGTTCATGCCGGTGACGGTCGGCGGGGGCGTGCGGACGCTGGACGATATCCGGGCGCTGCTGAATGCCGGGGCCGACAAGGTCAGCATCAACACGGCGGCAGTCGAACGGCCCGCGTTCGTCCAGGAAGCGGCGCAACGGTTCGGCACGCAGTGCATCGTGGTGGCGATCGATGCGAAACGGAACACGCCCGGGCAGTGGGGTGTGTTCACGCACGGCGGGCGCAAGCCGGCGGGGCTGGACGCCGTCGAGTGGGCGCAGCGGATGGCGTCGTACGGCGCGGGCGAAATCCTGTTGACCAGCATGGATCAGGACGGCCAGCAGAGCGGCTACGATCTCGGCCTGACCGCGGTGGTGTCCAGGATGGTGTCGATCCCGGTCATCGCGTCGGGCGGCGTGGGGACGCTCGACCACCTCTACGACGGGTTTGTGAAAGGCCACGCGGATGCGGTGCTGGCCGCCTCGATCTTTCACTTCCGGACCTATACAATTCCCCAGGCGAAGGCCTATCTCGCAGAGCGCGGGGTGGCGGTTCGTCCGGGAATAACGGCGCAGGCGGCGTGAACCGATGAGTCAGACGGTGAATCAGAGCATGAAGTTCGATGCGCAGGGCCTGCTGCCGGCTGTGATCCAGGATTGGCTCGATGGCACGGTTCTGATGCTCGGCTACATGAATCAAGAGGCACTGACCAGGACGCTGGCGACCAAGTCGGTGCACTTCTGGAGCCGGTCCAGGCAATCGCTCTGGGAGAAGGGCGAAACGTCGGGCCACAAGCTGCACGTCAAAGAACTCTATGTCGATTGCGACCGGGACACGATTCTGGTCAAGGCGCAGCCCGCCGGTCCGACGTGCCACACCGGCGAGCGGGCCTGCTTCTTCGCCAAGCTTGATGAGCAGGGCCGGGCCGGCGGAGAGCCGTCGCGCGAGGCCTTCGGCGGCATCCTCGAGCGGGTGCTGCGGACGATTCGCGATCGCCGCGCGCATCCGCAAGCGGGGTCGTACACGACGAAGCTGTTCGAAGGCGGGCACGACAAAATTCTCAAGAAGGTGGCGGAAGAAGCGGGCGAGGTGCTGATCGCCGCCAAGGGCGGGAAGAAGGACGAAATCGTGTATGAAGTCGCCGACCTGCTGTTCCACACTCTCATGGTGTTGGGGTACCACGACGTGACGCTGGACGAGGTCTACTGGGAACTTGGCCGGCGGGAAGGAAAGTCCGGATTGAGACCGGCATAAACGGGGGATCGCTGTGAGTCAGTGCATTTTCTGCCGCATCGTAGACGGCAGCATTCCGGCCAAGGTGGTCTATCAGGACGACCAGACCCTGGCCTTCGACGACATCAATCCGCAGGCGCCGGTGCATACGCTGGTGATTCCCAAGCGTCATGTTGCGTCGGTGCAGGAGTTGGGCGAAGCCGACCAGGGGCTGCTGGGGCGGCTTCTGCTGACCTGCACCAGGATCGCGAAAGAGAAGGGGCTGGCCGAACCGGGCTTCCGGTTGGTGGCGAATACCGGCCGCGACGGCGGACAGACGGTTTTCCACCTGCACTTTCATGTGATGGGTGGACGGCATATGGCCTGGCCTCCAGGGTGATCGACCCTACTCGCAATTGACAGATTTCCTGCCGCTCTGTTACCCTGACCGATCAATTTTTTCGATTACTTAGCGATGGACGCGTCCGGCTGTTCCGTACGCGTGTGAAGGAGCTACGACTCCCGTGGGCCGAGGTCTGATTTCTGACGATGTGATCAGCCAAATCCGGGATCGGGTCGATATTGCCGAGATCGTCGGCCATCACGTGTCGCTCAGCCGGACCGGCCAGAATCTCAAGGGCCTCTGTCCGTTTCACCAGGAAAAATCTCCGTCGTTTACCGTCAGCCCGTCCCGGCAAATCTTTCACTGCTTCGGCTGCGGCGCGGGCGGCAACGTCTTCACATTCTTGACGCGGATGACCGGCGCCAGTTTTCCGGAGGTCGTGCGCGATCTCGGCCGGAAAGTCGGCATTGAAATCCAGGAATCGGCCGCGCCGGGCCCGCAGGCGGCGCAGCTCGGCCGGATCGAACAGGTGAATCAGGCGGCCGCCGCCTGGTTCCATGCCAATCTGCTCAAGGAAAAAACCGGAGAGCCGGCCCGGCGCTATCTGCTGGAGCGCGGGATTCACGATTCCACGACTGTGCGGTTTCAGATCGGCGTGGCGCCGGACGAATGGGAAGGGCTGGGCAAGGCGCTGGCGGCGCAGGGCTTCACGGCGAACGATCTGGCGGCCGCCGGTCTGGCGGTGGCGCGCGACGCCGCCGGCGACGGGCAGCGGAAAGGCGCCACCGGGTTTTACGACCGGTTCCGGGGCCGCGTCATGTTTCCCATCACCGACCTGCGGAAGCGGATCGTCGGCTTCGGCGGTCGCACGCTGGGCGACGGAACGCCGAAATATCTGAATTCGCCCGACACGGCGCTCTTCAAGAAGGGCCTCACGCTGTTTGCACTGGACCAGGCGCGGGAGGCGATCACCCGCACGAAAACCGTGATCGTGGTCGAAGGGTACTTCGACGCCATCGCGCTGCACCAGGCCGGGATCACCCAGACGGTCGCCACGCTCGGCACGGCGCTGACGCCCGAACACATTCAGGTGCTGCGGCGGTTTGCCTCCAACGTCGTGCTGCTGTTCGATCCCGACGCGGCCGGCGTCCGGGCCGCGCTGCGCGGGCTGGATCTGTTCGTCAACAGCGGGCTGGGCGTGAAAGTCGTCACCCTGCCGGCGGGTGAGGATCCTGACACCTTTGTGCGGAAGGAAGGGCCCGGCGCGTTCGCGCAACTGGAAGCGCGCGCGCCCAGCCTGCTGGACTATGCCCTCGAACATCGTTTGCAGGAAGCGGGCGCCGGCTCGCTCGAAATGCGGATCCGCGGCATCGACGACATCCTGCGCATTCTGCAGAAGAGCGAGCATCCGATCGAACGGGAAGAGCGGATCCGCGTGGTGGCCGAGCGGCTGGGCATCAGCCAGGCGCGGTTGATCGAGCGCTATCCGGCGTTGCTGGCGCAGCAAAAACCCCGGCCGTCGGAACAAGCCGAACCGCCGGCGATGCCGCAGGCTTTCAAAGGCTCGCTCGAAGAGCGGGATCTCGTCTGGTGCCTTCTGCACGGCAAACTGTCGTCTGCCGATGCGCGGCGGCTCAGGCCGGACACGTTTTCGGTGCCGGCCTGCCGTGTGCTGGTTGAGATGGCGCTGTCGAATCTGGAGCGGAACGGCCGCATTGAGTTGCGGGCGTTGCTCGATCAGGCGATGGACGACGAACAGTGCGGTGCCCTGGCGACGGAATTGTCGCTGCGGGAGGAACATTTCGACGACGTGGCGGCGCATATCAAAGGCTGCCTGGAACGGCTGGATCTCAAGCGGGCCGAGAGCGTCCTGCGTGAGCTCATCGCGCAACTGAAGGCTGCCGAACGCGAAGGGCGGTGGACTGATGCGCAGACGCTCAACGTGCAGGTGAACGAATTGCGCAAGCGGAAGGCCGGCGTGCCGACGGCCGGGCCGGTGTCACTGGTGAAGGAGTAGTTTATGGCGAAACAAGAGATGCTCGTCGAGGTCAAGAAACTGATTTCGATCGGCAAAGAGAAGGGGTTCCTGACCTACGACGAGCTGAACAGCACGCTGCCGGCGGAAGTGGTGTCGTCCGAGCAGTTTGGCAGCATCATGTCGCTGTTCGGCGAGCTGGATATCGAGATCGTCGATGCGCCGGAGGGGGGCGAGCGCGCGCAAAAATCGACGGAGAGCGAGGATGCGGGCGAGGCCGAGGAAGAGGGCGACGGCGACGAGGAGAACGAAAAGGCGATCGATCTCACGCCGGGCGCGCTGAGCCGGACGGACGATCCGGTCCGGTTGTACCTCAAGGAAATGGGCAGCGTGGCGCTGCTCAGCCGTGAAGGCGAAATCGAGATCGCCAAGCGCATCGAAGAGGGCAAGAAGGACATCGCGTCGGTCATCTACGGCATGCCGATGACGATCGAGTTCGTCCTGGCCCTGCGGGACCAGTTGAAGAACGGCAAGATCGACGTGCGCGAGATCGTGCCGATCCAGGAGACCGAAGAGGACTTCGAGGAGGAGCAGCAGCCGGTCGAGCGCGACTTCGAAGAATTGCGCCTGAAGACGCTGGATTCGTTGAACGCCGTGCGCAAGGTGTCGCTCTCGTTGCGGGCGCTGACCGAGAAGGGCAAGCACGTCGGCAGCGATCCGGCCAAACAGAAGAAATTCAAGAAGCAGTTCGAGACCGCGCGGCAGCAGGTGGTGGACAAGATCGAGTCTGTCAATCTGCACGGCGTGCTGAAGGATCGCATGGTGCAGCGGGTGCGGGAACTCGCGGTTCAGATCCGCGGGGCCGAACGGGAAATCGCCAGCTGCCAACGGCGGCTCGGCATCGGAGGAGAAGCGGGAGCCGAGGCGCTGCGCAAGATGTGCCGGACCCGGCCGGAGTTTTTGTCCGTCAAACGCAAGGCCGGCGTGTCGGAAGAGACGCTGCAGGACATCAAGAAGGTCTATCAGGGCGCGAAGGCGAAGATCCGCCAGTTGGAAACGGAGGAAGCGCTCGTTCCGGCCGAAGACATCAAGGACGCGGTCAAGCATCTCGATGTCGCGGAAGAAAAGGTCAAGCGCGGCAAGGCGGAATTGGTCGAAGCGAATCTCCGGCTCGTCGTGAGCATCGCCAAGAAGTATACGAACCGCGGTCTGCAGTTCCTCGATCTAATCCAGGAAGGCAACATCGGGTTGATGAAGGCGGTCGACAAGTTCGAGTACAAGCGCGGCTACAAGTTCAGCACGTACGCCACGTGGTGGATTCGCCAGGCCATCACGCGGGCCATCGCGGACCAGGCGCGCACGATCCGCATTCCCGTGCACATGATCGAGACGATCAATAAGCTGATCCGCACGTCTCGCCATCTCGTGCAGAAGCTGGGGCGCGAGCCGCTGCCGGAAGAAATCGCCGAGCGGATGGATCTGCCGTTGGACAAAGTGCGGAAGATTTTGAAAATCGCGCGCGAGCCGATTTCGCTGGAAACGCCCATCGGTGAGGAAGAAGACAGCCATCTGGGCGATTTCATCGAGGACAAGAAAGCCGTGTCGCCGCTGGAAGCGGCCATCCGCTACGACCTGCAGCGGCAGATCAATAGCGCGCTCGAGACCCTGACGCCGCGTGAAGAAAAAGTGCTGCGCAAGCGGTTCGGCATCGGCGAAGCGACAGATCACACGCTGGAAGAAGTGGGCCAGGACTTCGAAGTCACGCGCGAACGCATCCGGCAGATCGAAGCGAAGGCGCTGCGGAAACTGCGCCATCCGAGCCGGAGTAAAAAGCTGCGGAGCTTTGTGGAAGGCCTGTAAGCGCCTGGTTTGACTCTGCGGGGTGGTGAGCCTAGAATCCGCCCGAATCCATCGTCGGAGGCTGTGTTCATCCTCCCGGATCGGGCCCATAGCTCAGGTGGTTAGAGCGGCTGACTCATAATCAGCTGGTCCTAGGTTCGAGTCCTAGTGGGCCCACCAGCATCGGCCGTTCGATGAGCCGTTGGGTCGCGCGGGATAGATAGGGAGCCCATTGAATCAGAAACTGAATCCGCTTATCGAGTTGCAGAAATTCGATCTCCGGATCATGGAGATCACCGAGCAGCGCCGCAAGATTCCCGACCGACTCCAGACCGCCGAAGCCCCTCTCCGGGACGCCAGCCAAATCCTGAAAGATTCGACCGCCGCGTTGGATGTATTAGTCAAAGAGCGGCGCAGTCACGAGAAAGACCTGGAGGCCCACGAAGCGCAGACCGAGAAGATGAAGTCGCGCCTCTCGGAGATCAAAACCAACAAGGAATACCAGGCGCATCTCTTCGAGATCGAGTTGTCCAACAAGAAACGCGGCGACTTCGAGGAAAAGATTCTGATCAGTATGGACAAAATCGACCAGCTGCAGCGGACGGTGAAAGAGACGCAGGAGAAAGTCAAAGCGGCCGAGAAGGTGTTCGCGCAGGAAAAACACACGCTCGACGAGCAGGACCGGACGCTGGCGGCCGAACTGGCGCAACTGGAAGCGCAGCACGCGCAGGCGGCGGCGCAGGTGGATCCGGCGCTGTTGAAGCGCTACACGGAACTCAGGGCGTCACGAAAGGACCATGCGCTGGCGGCGGTGCGCGGCGGCATCTGCGCCGGCTGCCGGCTCCAGATCCCGCCGCAACTGATCGCCGAAGTGAA
>OMJK01000173.1 GCA_900299325.1 Nitrospiraceae bacterium
CCGCAATGCACGGAGATTCTGGAGCGGATCGTCAGCGAGAAGCTGGAGATCGAATGGTCCGGCTACATTCGGACGTCGTTGATTACGCCGGAGCTGGCCAAGCTGATGGTGCGGTCCGGAGTCGGTGACCTGGAAGTCGCCATCACGTCCGGTTCCCAAGAGGTACTGAACAACCTCCACATGGGCTTTAAGCTCGAACGGCTGTACGACGGCTGCCGCTACCTGGCTGAGGCCGGCTTCAAAGGGAAGGTGATCCTCAACTACTCCCTTAACAGCCCGAAAGAGACGGAAGAGACGCTGCTCCAGAGCGTGGAGTCCTACAAAACCGTGGCCTCCATCCTGGGCGAAGAGCGAGTCTTCCCCCTGATGTTCTTCCTGGGCATTCAGCCGAACACCGACCTGGAGCAGCGCCTGCTCGAAGAAGGCTACCTCTCCACCGGCTATAACCCGCTCATGCTGACGCCCAACAGCATTCGCAAGCTGCTCTACAACCCGGCGCCGCTGAACAAGATCATCGCGAAGGCCTGCCTGAAGGCCTGGGAGCGGAAAGAAGGCAGCCGTGACCCCCGCCGCTGGACCGGTTCGCTCTCGCAAACTACGGCCACCAGTCAGTCCGGCCAGTACGCGGACAACAGCCTCATCAAAGGCATCGAGGGCAACTCCGGGCGCGATGCGCTCTTGTCGCTGGAGGACATTCTCCGGACGAGAAAAACTCCTCCGAGATCAATTGTTTCCGAAGACAAATCCGTCGCCACGCCGGTCTCGTAGCGGTTCCCTCCGGCCCGTTTTCATTCCTTGCTTTCCAATTCAGGCTGGTGCTATCATGCCCCCTCTTTTTTAGGGGGAGAAGTCCGTCAACCGTTTGGTTTGTTTGACAATTTATGGCGGCGCCCCTGGCCGAGAGCGGGCTCTGAGGAGGCAGGTCAATGTATAAGACTATCTATGTGCCGGTCGATAACTCCGACCACTCGAATACGGCGGTGGACGTCGGGGTCGAATTTGCCAAGACCTTCGGCTCCAAGATCGTCGGCAGCCACGTCTATGCCGCGAAGATGCATGACAAGCGGTTCAAGCAGATGGAGGCCGGCCTGCCCGAGGAATACCACGACGAGAAAGAGTTGGACCGGCAGCGCCAGATCCACGACTCGCTGATTACCCGCGGCCTCCAGATCATCACCGACTCCTACCTCGATTACGTCGACAAGAAGTGCAACGAAGCCAACCTGCCGGTCGAGCGCCGCTCGCTGGAAGGGCGCAACTGGAAGGTGCTGGTCGAAGACATCAACACCAACGCCTACGATCTCGTGATCATGGGCGCGCTAGGCGTCGGCGCGGTGAAGGACAGCGTGATCGGCAGCAACACCGAGCGTGTGATCCGCCGCGTCCGCAACTCGGACATGTTCATCATCAAGAACACCGAGCCGATGAACAACGGCAAGATCGTCGTCGCGGTCGACGGCAGCCCGTATTCGTTCGGCGGCCTGATGACCGGCCTGGCGCTGGGCAAGGCGTTCAACCGCCCGGTCGAGGCGATTTCGGCTTTCGATCCCTACTTCCACTATGCGGCGTTCCACAGCATCTCCGGCGTATTGAACGAAGAGGCTGGCAAGGTCTTCCGCTTCAAGGAACAGGAAAAACTGCACGAAGAAATCATCGACAGCGGGCTCGCGAAGATTTACCAGTCGCACCTCGACATTTCCCGTGAGATCGCCCAGGCCGAACAGACCGACGTGAAGACGACCCTGCTGGACGGCAAGGCGTTCGAGAAGATCATCCAGTACGTCCGCAAAGACGTGCCCTGGCTGCTCATCGTCGGCCGCATCGGCGTCCACAGCGACGAGGACATGGACATCGGCAGCAACACGGAAAACCTCCTCCGCAGCGCGCCCTGCAACATTCTCGTCTCCAACCGCAAGTACGTGCCGCCGATCGACACGCAGGCGGAATACACGATCGCCTGGACGGAAGAAGCTCTCCGCCGCATGGAAAAGATTCCGGTGTTCGCGCGTGGCGTCGCCAAGACCGCCATTCACCGCTATGCGATCGAGAAGGGCCACACGATCATCAGCAACACGGTCGTGGACGCGGCCGTCGGGCATATCCTGCCGAAAGGCGCGATGGAGGCGATGCGGGCCTTGGGCGGCAGCCTCGACGCGGCCGGCATCGACCGCGACAAGATGCAGGCCGACGATGCCGTGGCCAAGGACCTGATGGGCAACACGCTCAGCGGCATGATGACGCAGATCGTCGAGGAAAAACCGGCCGTCAATGCCGGCACACAGGCCTATCTCGACCGGATGAGCCAGAACTACTTCGTGTGCGACGGCTGCGGCTACATCGGCAAGGGTGAAACGCCGGTCAAATGTCCGGTCTGCGGTGCGGAAGGCGCCCGGTTTAAACAGGTCGACAAGAGCATCTTTGACGCCGCGGCGAAGGCCGAAGGCGAAATCGAAACCGACATCGCCTACGACGATGTGCCGATGCAGTGGACGAAGGACGCGAAGGAAGCGATCCGCGCCGTACCGGCCGGGTTCCAGCGCCGGCGCGCCAAGGCCAAGATCGAAAAGAGCGCCCGCAAGCTGGGCATGACGACGATCACGCTGGAATATGCCGCGCCGATGATCAAGGAAGCGGCCGACGAAGACTACCAGCCGATCTTTGCCAACAAGGACGCCGGCACGTCTGCAGAGGCCCAGGCCAAGTTGGCCGCCGTCAACGGAAACGGCACCAATGGGAACGGCAACGGCCACTATGAGAACGGCCACGCCAATGGAAACGGGAATGGCAACGGCCATATCGAGACGCCCTCGCCTTACACGTGGACGGCCGACGCGCAGGCGCGGTTGGACCGTGCGCCGGAAGGCTTCATGCGCGATTGCACGAAAGCCCTGATCCTGAAACACGCGGACAAGATCGGCGCGACGCTGATTACGCTCGAAGTAGCCAACGAAGGGATCGAGCAGGCCAAGGGCTACATGGCCGAAGCGATGAAGACCGGCAATCTGAAGGACATGATTGCCAACCTCACCGGAAAGACGAGTGCATAGTTCTGAGTGCTGAGTGCTGAGGAATCAGCGCTCACCCCTCAGCACTCAGGACTGAGCTATGGGCAAATCACTCCCGATCTTCAACGGTCCCTCGCTCATAGGCGCGCTGGGATCGTTTCAGCAACAGATCACGCAGTTCTTCACACCCACACCGTCCGGCGACAATCCGTACGACGGCCGGACCGTCGACGACTTCAAGCCCTATCTCGTCGCGCTGAACCTCACCAAGCGGTGCAATCTCAAGTGCGACCATTGTTACCTCGACGCGACCACGAAGGCCGGCGGTGGACACGACGAATTGTCCACGGAAGAATGTTTCCGGCTCATCGACCAGATCGCCGAGGTCAACAAGGGTTGCCTCCTCGTGATCACCGGCGGGGAACCGCTGGTCCGTCCGGACATTCTCGACATCGCCCGCCATGCGGTGAAGCTCGGCTTCATGGTGGTGTTCGGCACCAACGGCATGCTGATCAACGACAAGATGGCCAAGGAACTGGTCGAGATCGGCGTGATGGGCGTCGGCATCAGCATCGACTCGCTGGACCCGGCCAAGCACAACGCCTTCCGCGGCGTATCCGGCGCCTGGGAAGCGGCCGTGGCCGGCATCGAAGCGAGCAAGCGTAACGGCCTCCAGTTTCAGGTGCACTTCAGCGCGCAGCCGATGAACTATCAGGAGCTGCCCGCCGTCATCGACTGGGCCCACGGACTCGGCGCGCGCGTTCTGAACGTGTTCTTCATGGTCTGCACCGGCCGCGGAGAGGAACTCACCGACATCACGCCCGCGCAATACGAAGAAGTGCTCGGCTACCTGGTGACGTGTCAGGATAACTACAAGGGGATGCTCGTCCGGGCCCGCTGCGCGCCGCACTTCAAGCGGCTGGCCTATGAGAAGGATCCGAATTCCCCGATCACGAAGGCGACCGGCTACATGGGCGGCGGATGCCTCGCCGGCACGAACTACGCGCGCGTGACGCCGAACGGCGAACTGACACCATGCCCCTACATGCCGCTCTCGGCCGGCAACGTCCGGCAGAACAGCTTCGTGGATCTTTGGGAGAAGTCGGAGATCTTCAATTCCTTCCGCTATCCGCAATTGAAGGGCAAGTGCGGCGACTGCGAGTACAGCGACATCTGCGGCGGCTGCCGCGCGCGGCCCTACGTCGATCACGGGGACTGGCTCGACGAAGACCAGTGGTGCCTCTACACGCCGAAGGGCGGCGAGAAGATCAAGGTGGCCTTCAACGTCCAGGAAGAATCGGAGATCGCGTGGGACGACGCGTCGGCCGTGCGGCTCAGCCGCATTCCCTACTTCCTCCGCGCGATGGTGAAAAAAGGCGTGGAGAAGCATGCGCGCGAGAACGGCATTGCGCTCATCACTGTCGACCTGATGGAAGAGCTGCGCAAGAAGCGCTTCGGCAACGACGCCCCGGTCTTCAAATTTTAAGTGAAGGGTGATCCGTGATGTGTGATGAGGTGGATCGACGCGGAGCGATACGCACCGCAATTCATTTCCTGCGCATCACTCATCATGCATCACTCGCCACGGGTTCATAATGGACGCGCTACAAAGCATCGTCACCGATCTCAATACGCTCATCCCGATCATCAACCACTGGCTGCATCTGTTGTCGGCGGTGATCTGGATCGGCGGGCTGGCGTTCCTCGTCATGGCCGTCACGCCGGGGCTGAAAAAAGCCGTGGCGAAAGAGCAGATCAAGCCGATCACCGACATTTTCTACCAGCACTACAAGAAAGTGGCGGGCACGCTGCTGGTCGTGCTGTTGTTCACCGGCGGGGTCAACCTCCATTACGTCAATCAGGTGATGACGTCGCAGACCCAGCTCGGCATTCAGCACAACGCCAAATACCTCACGATCTTTTTTATCAAGCTGGCGCTGGTGCTCTGCCTCATGACACTGTTCCTCTATACCGTCATCTTCAAGTCGGACGACGAGGAGAACGAGGACGGCACCTACGAGGCGATCCCCTACCAGCAGGCCGCGTTGTGGATGGGCTTTTTCATCATCCTGTGTGCCGCCGCCATGAAGCACCTCCATCTATAATCCGGTCCTGTTTCCCGGTTGCCGATCGCCATTCCCAGCCCCTGTTTCTGTATCGAAGTGGATTCGTACAGGTACCCATTCTGATTCAGTTTCTTAATCCGATTCCCGGCCAGTCCTGCATGGTTCTTTTGAGCCACAGAGGTGTTTCCCCTACGTGAATCAAACGGTTGGCATCCTTCTCTCCTAGAGGCCGTCTCCATCGAATTGGGTACCGGCTCACGGTACAGGCTTTGCTTAATACCATCAAAGCCAAACGAGTCGGTGGGGGTTGGAATCCCCATCGGGTACGCGTTGCCCGTTCACCAAGGGAAGGACCCCATGGCCCTACGACGCACCCCTCAACCCCCCGTCCTGTCACAGCCGGAACAAGCCGGCGAAAGGGTCTCGGCCATCAACGGGAATGGACATCCGCCGGCCCCCGCGCGGACGACCCGGTTGACGGTCAGCCTGCCGACCGAGCTGCTCGATCGCCTGCGGGATGCCGTCTACTGGACACCGCAACTGACACTCGCCCAACTGGTGGAAGAATCGCTACGGGCCGGCCTGGCCCATCTGGAATCGATGAACCGGAGCCCCTTTCCCCCTCGCGCACAGGAGCTGCGGCCCGGACGGCCGCCGGCTCATCGCAAGGCCGATCACCGATCTGTCCTTCTGCTGTCCGAATCAAAGAGTCGGCCGCAAGCCGATCCCGTTCCCGTGCATCCGTTGACAAACCAACTGCGCGACGAGATGGCCTATGAGTGTCGTTCAACCGCCTGAGGCAATCCCATGACGGTCAAATCGGACGTGCAGCAATCGGTCCTGGTTGTCGACGACGATCAGGACCTTTCGACGGCGCTTCAGGACCTTCTGGAGTATGAAGGCTACCGGGTCGATCGCGCGGGAACCTGCCGCGACGCCCTGGCATCGATCGAACGGAGCCACTACCAGGCCATTCTGCTGGATCTCGGTTTGCCGGACGGCAACGGATTGTCGGTCCTCAAAAACATCCAGGAACGGGATCCGGCGCTGCCGGTGATCATTCTCACCGCGAAGCCCGATCCTGAAACATCGGCGGACTCGTTGAGCAAGGGCGCGTTTGCCTTTTTATTGAAGCCCTATCACCGGGACGTGCTCCGGGCGACGTTGCGCCGCGCCATCGGCGCCCACACCCTGGCGAAGAAGGCGGCCGGCGACGCCCATGCGCTGACGGAAAGCGAAGACCGGTTCAAATCCATCGTCCAATCCGCGCCCGACGCGATCATCGTGTCGGATGAGCACGGGTACATCGTGTCGTGGAACCGGGCTGCGTCAAAGATGTTTCAATACGAATCCCTGGAGGTGCTGGGCAAGCCGCTCACCATGATCATGCCCATACGGTATCGCGAAGGGCACGAGATGGGTATGGAGCGCATGCGGTCCACCGGCCGCTCGAAAGTGATCGGGCACGTGGTCCAGTTGCACGGCCTGCGCAAGGACGGAACGGAATTCCCCATCGAGCTGTCGCTGGCGACCTGGAAAGCGCAGAGCGGGGCGTACTTCAGCGGCATCATCCGCGACCTCACGGACCGCACGCAATCGGAGCACCTGTTGCGCGAAGCGCAGGAACGGTTCGAACTCGCGACGCGGCTGATGCGCGAGGTGTTCTGGATGACCGATCCGCTGAAGAGCACCATGCTCTACGTCAGCCCGTCCTACGAACAGATCTGGGGGCGGTCCTGCGAACAACTCTACGAATCCCCACGCGCGTGGCTGGACGCGGTCCACCCGGACGACCGCTCGCGCGTGTTCGCCGCCGCAACCACCAAGCAGGCCGCCGGCACGTATGCGGAAGACTATCGCATCGTGCGGCCGGACGGCACCGTGCGGTGGATTCGCGACCGCGCCATTCCAGTACGGAACGAACAGGGCGTCGTCGTGAAGATCGCCGGCATCGCGGAAGACATTACCGATCTCAAACTGTCGTCGAACACCCCGCCGGTCGGCGTGTTCTGATCCTCCTCACCGCAACTCACCACGCCAATCTCCCCACGATCGACAGACAGGGATCTGCGCGCACTATAAAGGCGCGGGAGAAAGAACCGCATGGACCGGTTACGAAGGCCACGTGGACCGGGCGAACGCCCGTTTGAAAACCGTGCGAAGGCCGAAGTAGGCGAATGAATCTTTCAGGTTCGAGTAGAGCCGCTTGAAGGCGCCCATGTGGGGATCGGTGACATATTCCATGGTCAGGGCGATGCGTTCTTCCCCTTCGGCGAGCGGCGTGACCGCGTGCCAGAGCTTATTGCCGTTGAAAATCACCAGATCCCCCGGCTCCGTCACCAGTTCCATGTGCCGGGCCTTCCGCGTCGGATCGTCCTTAAACAGTTCGCAGACCAGCTTACAGTGGGTCGATCGATCCACCAGCCCCATCAGGATCGTGTAACGCGCCCCCTTATAATAGGACGTGTCGTAGTGGAAGCCGATGTGGTCGCCCGGCTCCGTATAGTAGTACAGCGCGCAGGAGTGGGGATCGTTCTCCGGACAGAGCCGGAGATCGGCCTTGACCAGCCGGTTGAGAAACTGTCGAAAGGCGTCGGACCGGTAGAACTCCAGGAAGCGCGGAGCCTTCTCAATCACTGTATAGTAACTGACGCTGCCGCCCTTCTTGTGTCCCGGAATATAGTTCCGGTTGAGGTCTCCCTTTACCCCCTGGGCCTGCGGCACCAGCGCCGCCTCGACGAACGTCCGCGGAAGAAATTGTTTCAGATACAGGAATTCGTTCTGCTCCCAGTACTCGCGGGAGAGGCGCTCCACATCCAACGCCGCCACGGCGCGGTCAACGGCCTCTGCAACCCCCTCTAGCGTCGCCGTCTGCATGACCCTGTCCTTTCACCGGCCTGCGTTCCGTTACGGCCCATTGAGCACCGGCGCCTTCACCACTTCGACATCCGGCGGCGCTTTAAACTCGAACACTTCTTTGCCCAATCCGACATTCGGCTTCAGCGAAGAAAACTCGAACGTCGCCACGTTGCCGCTGATCTCGTGCAGGGCGATCGTTCGGATGAAATACGTTTTCGGAAACACTTCGACGACGATCCGCTGGAGGTTGCGGGGGGTCTCCTGCTCCTTGGCTTTGGGGACCAGCGTCAAGAGGCGCACGCCGCCTACACCCCGCTCTTTGCCGACTGTCGGTTCGATCTCGAACGATTCCTCCAGCCGTGATGCTCCCTGCAGCAGTTCCAGCGGCGCTTTCGACGCCGCCATGGTTGTCAGCTTGCCGACCAACACCTGTTTGTGCTCCGGCACATACACACGAACGTCGTCCTGGTTGACGTAGATTTCCTCGGTCGCCGGATCGAGATAGTCCCAGCGCAGCCGCCCGGGTTTTTTCAAATACACCTTCCCGGACGATGTCACCGGCCGTTCGAAGCCCTCGATGCGGGTTTTCTGGACGAAGTCGGCCTGCAGGTCCTTGGTCTTCTCGTAGCGGGCTTCGATCTGCCGAACGACTTCACGGGCTTCCTGTAGCGCCTTCTCGTCGGCCCATCCTTCCGCGATCAGGCCCGGCACCACGGTCAACAATCCGAGGAGCGTCCCCGCCACGACGGCTTTCATGCTTCCGCCGCCCCGACCGGCCCCCGCCGCCCCAACACTTCCCGGCGCCCGTCGCGGCCTGCCGCGCCGACGATCCCTTCCGTTTCCATCTGCTCGATCATGCGGGCCGCACGGGGATACCCGACCCGCAACCGGCGCTGGATCAACGACGCCGACGCCTGGCCGGTCGACAGCACCAACTCCTTGGCCTGCTCGTACACTTCGTCTTTGGCTTCTTCCTCCGCCGCCTCTTCCTGCTTTAGCGACTGCAGTTCCTGGTTGTACGTCGGCGAGCCCTGCTCTTTCACGAACTCGACGACGCGGCGCACATCGTCATCGGACACGAACGACCCGTGCAACCGCACCAACCGGCCGGTGCCGGACGCAAGATACAGCATGTCGCCGCGACCCAGCAGCGCCTCGGCGCCGTTGGCGTCGAGAATCGTGCGGGAATCCGTCTTCGACGACACCTGGAACGCGATCCGCGCCGGGAAGTTCGCTTTGATCAGGCCGGTCAGCACATCGACCGACGGTCGCTGCGTGGCCAGCACCAGATGGATACCCGACGCCCGCGCCATCTGCGCGAGTCGGGCGATTTTGTCTTCGACGTCTTTCGGCGCCACCATCATCAAGTCCGCCAACTCATCGATCATAACCACGATATAGGGCAGGGGCTCCGGCGGCGTTTTCGGCTGCTGCATCGATCCCGGCTCGCCCATCGGAATGGCTGTTTCTCCGGCCGACAACCGTTCTTCTTCGGTGAGAAACTGCATGGGCAGTTCGGCCTGTTCCGCTTGCGCCGTGCCTTCGGTGAAGGTTTCCTGGAGACCGGATACCTTGCGATTGTAGGCATCGACGTTGCGGACGCCCGCATCCGCGAGCAGCTTGTAGCGCCGCTCCATTTCCTGCACTACCCAGCCCAGCCCCTTCGCCGCCGATTTCGGATCGGTAATGACCGGCCGCAACAGGTGGGGAATGCCGTCGTAGGTCTGGAACTCGAGCATCTTCGGATCGATGAGCAACAGCTTCACGTGATCCGGCCGCGCGTTGAAGAGGATGCTCATCAGCATCGTATTGAGGCTGACGCTCTTCCCTGCGCCGGTCGCGCCGGCCACGAGGAGATGCGGCATCGTTTTGAGATCCGCCGTGACCGGCACCCCGAAAATATCCTTTCCGAGCGCCAGCGTCAGTTTCGAGCGGGCGCGACCGAACGCGTCGCTCATCACGACTTCTTTTAACGACACGGTTTCGCGCGACGAGTTCGGCACTTCGATGCCGACCACCGACTTCCCCGGTAACGGCGCCACGATGCGGAGGCTGATCGCCTTCAACGCGAGGGCCAGGTCGTCCGCCAGATTGACGATGCGGGCGACCTTGGTGCCGGGCGCCGGCTCGAATTCGTACATGGTCACCACCGGCCCAGGGCGGACTTCGGTGACCCGGCCTTCAATCCCGAAACTGGCGAGCGCCCGGGAAAGAACGTCGGATTGCGCCTTTAACTCCTCGTCGGCCATCCGGCCCAACGGACCGGACGGATCGCTGAGCAGTTCTTCCGGATCCGGCAACCGGTAATCGCCGGCGCCCACGGTCGCCGTCGCCATCTCCGGCTCGACCGGCTCCTTCTCCGCTGTCTTGTCCGCTGACGGCGATGCGGATGCGGTAACCAGAGCCGGCTGAATGATGGGAGCGGCGGCCGGTGCCGGAGGCTCCGGAACCGGCTCGATCTCGGCAACCGATTCCTCGATGACGGTCTGGCGTTTGGCCGGTGAAACCGGTTTGGACCGCGCCTGACGACTCGCGGACTTTGCATCGGTTCTCTCCGGAAGCAGCGCGGCGATCCATTCGCGCATGGCTGCCCAGCGCTCCGGAATACCGCGTGCAACCTCGGCCAAGGACCATGGCGTGGTGAAGAGCAGCGACACCAGAAATCCCGCGATAATCAGAATATGCGCGCCGGTGCTGGCAAATACTATCCGGAGGCTCTGGGCGATGATCTGGCCGCAGAATCCTCCCGCCATGCCTCTCGAGACCATGCCACTGGTCAGTGTCGGCACCGCGGTCGCTTCGAGATGGAGAAACGCGCTCAGAAAGAGCACGGCCGCCAGAGAACTGCCGGCGGTCCGCAAACGAACGCTGACCGGGCTCTGGGAAAAACAGCGGAGGCCCAACCGGCCCAGCAACAGCGGGAACAGATAGGCGGCGCCGCCGATCAAATAGAAAAATCCTCCGGCCAGCACCGCCCCGAACGAGCCGATCAGATTGCGCGGCGGCGTGGAGGCAGGCGCGCCCGTGGTAACCGTCGTGGCTTCGCCGGGTACAAACGACAGGAGACTGAGCAGGGTCAGCAGGCTCAGCGCGATCAACACGACGCCGATGACTTCACGCCGGCTATGGGAAGGGGGCGCGGGGGCACGACGGGACTCGCCCCGCTTGGCCGAAGTGGCACCCATGGCGCGGATGCTAGCACAGGGGGCAGGTCAATTCAAACGATGGTGCGGCATCCGGCGCGCCGTGCGGCCTGGCGATCGGCTTCGACCTCCACCGCGAGTACCGTACCAACCTCCCGATTGTTCACATGTTTTCTCAAACCAATCCGGCCACGACATTTTGCACTTGACTTAGTTCTAATTAGAACTATCATGGTGGGGTCGGTGCGGAACGCAATCAACCGGAGGAGACATCATGAGAACACTACTGGCAACGGACGATAGTTGGACGGGCCTGATTCTGCGACTCACGTTGGGGGTGGTGATGTTTCCCCATGGAGCCCAAAAAGTATTGGGCTGGTACGGCGGGTTCGGCTTCGACGGCACGATGGGCTTCTTCACGCAACAGATGGGCATGCCCTGGCTCATCGCATTTCTCGTGATCATCGGAGAATTCTTCGGCAGCCTGGCCCTCATGGCCGGGGTTCTGACCCGCTTCAGCGCAGCCAGCCTGGGTGTCATCATGCTGGGCGCAATCACCCTGGTGCACCTCCGACACGGCTTCTTCATGAACTGGTTTGGGAAACAGCAAGGGGAAGGTTACGAATATCATCTCCTGGTAATCGGCATCGCGCTGGCGCTGCTGGTCACCGGCGGCGGGAAGTGGTCGGCTGATCGGGAACTGGCGAATCGAGTCTGATCAGCCAACGCGTTGCGAGGGATGTTGTAAGAAGGGAGGCCGCCATGGCCACAGACACCGCCACAGCCAAAGAAGTTCTCGGCATCTATCAGGCCGGTTCCACGCACATGGTCGGCGACGGATTCCCTGTGCGCAATCTGTTTCCCAGCAACGATCTGGATCGTCACGTCGATCCCTTTCTGATGTTGGATTACGCGGGCCCGCAGTACTTCGAGCCGACCGACCACCCGCGCGGGGTCGGTGAACATCCGCACCGGGGATTCGAAACCGTGACGATTGTCTATGACGGTCTCGTGGCCCATCGCGACTCCGCAGGCAATTCCGGTGTCATCGGACCCGGCGATGTCCAGTGGATGACGGCCGCCTCCGGGATCGTCCATGAGGAAATGCATGAGACAAGCTGGGCCAAGCACGGCGGCACGCTCCACGCCATTCAGCTCTGGGTGAATCTGCCGCAGGCAAAGAAAATGTCGGCGCCGGGCTACCAGACCATTCTCAACACCGACATTCCGGCCATCCCTGTTGACGGCGGCGGAGCGGTGCGCGTCATCGCCGGATCGTTCCACGGCCGCAAGGGACCGGCCCGCACGTTTACGCCGATCGAATTGTACGACCTGCAGGTGAAGAGCGGAACGACGCTGGCGCTGCCGCTTCCTGACGGGCACACCGCTTCGTTCTTCATCCTGCACGGTCGGGCCTCGGTGAACGGATCGCATACGGCCGGAGAAGCGGAACTGATCGTCTGCACACGGAATGGTTCGCACGTCGTCATCGACGCCGAAGACGACAGCCGGATCCTGGTCATGGCCGGTGCACCGATCGGCGAACCGATCGCCCGGTACGGCCCGTTCGTCATGAATACCAAGGCTGAGTTGATTCAAGCCGTGGAGGATTATCAGGCCGGGAAGATGGGACACTTGCCGTGAGCACCGACATCGTCCAGATCGACATCTATTCAGACGTCGTCTGTCCGTGGTGCTACGTCGGAAAACGGCGACTGGAGCGGGCGTTGTCTCAGTTGAAGGGCACGATCACCGCACAGGTTGTATGGAAGCCGTTCCAACTCAATCCGACGATGCCGAAAGAGGGCATGGATCGCACGGACTATCTGGAAGCCAAGTTCGGCAGTCTCGATGCGTTCCACCGTATCGAAGGCCCGGTGATCGACGCCGGATCGACTGAGCAGATCGCCTTTGCGTTCGACCGGATCGCCATCACGCCCAACACCTTTCTGGCCCATCGGCTGATCTGGTACGCCGCACAACAGAATTGCCAGGATGCCGTCGTCGACTCGCTGTTCAAAGGGTACTTCGAAGAGGGCGCCAACATCGGATCGGCTACGACGCTGGTCCAACTGGCGGAACGAGCCGGGTTGAATGCCGCGTCATTTCTCCGGAGCGAAGACGGCACGGCAGAGGTGAAAGCCGAAGAAGCGACAGGCCACAGGCTGGGGATTCGCGCCGTCCCCTATTTCGTCTTGAACCACGCCTATGGGATTTCCGGTGCGCAGCCGGCCGACCGGTTCGTAGCGGCGCTTCAAAAAATCGCATCCCAACAACCCACCAGCCCGACAAATCAGAGGTGATCGTATGGCTGTCCAAGTGTATGGCTGCAACCATGTGGTGATCGAGGTCACGAATGCGAAAGAGGCGGTGAAGTTCTATTCAGACGTCTTCGGGCTGAAGATGTTGCGCAACGGCGAAGGCGCCGCCTGGTGCAAACTCGGCGAGCATCAGTTCATGGCGATTTTCGAGGTCAAGAACCTGCAACCGGATCGCATGAAACACTTTGGCTTGATGGTGCGCGACGCCGGCCAGATCAAGGAAGTCCGGCGCAAGCTCACGAAAAAATACAAACTGAAACTCCTCCCGAACTTTCGCTGCGATTTTCGCGACCCCTGGGGTAACCGCATTCAGGTCGGCGATTTGTCGGACGAGTCGCTGGTCTGGCTGCTCCCCTATCAGGAAGTTCAGAAAGCCGGCGTCACGTTTAGACGTCCACAGCGCGCGCGGCGCTGAACGCGAATCCCGCACCGATTTGACGGCTCTAATAGGGGAACGCCATGAAAGCGCACTATCTCGGCCATGTCGTCTTCTACGTGAAGGATCTCGACCGCTCGCTCGCGTTTTACCGCGATCTGCTGGGATTCAAAGAAGTCGGGCGGATTTTCAATGGCGCGGCTGCCGCGCTCACGTCCGGCCGCACGCATCACGAGCTGCTGCTGATCCAGGTCGGCGAGGCGCCGGGACCGATCCAAGGGAGACGGCGCGGGCTGTATCACATCGGCATCAAGGTCGGAGATAGTCTCGACGAATTACGTCTGGCCAAGCGCGAATTGGAACAAGCGGGCATCTCGATCGATGGTATGAGCGACCACACAGTCAGCCAGAGCTTGTACCTGCGGGACCCGGATGGCAACGAGGTCGAAGTGTATGTCGATGCCGACGAACGACTCTGGAAAAATGACCCTGCCGCCGTGCTGGCGCCGATTAAGCCATTGCACCTGTGACGAAAGTACGTTCTAGAGTGGAGAAACGACCCCATAACAGGTAGACTGCGCGTATGCTTGGTGAGATGAGACCATCGATATCCTGGTGGCTGCGAGCCGGTGCGGCCGTGTGGCTGCTCGCCGGATTCGCAGGCTGCAAGGAAAACGCCGGCTCCACGCCGGCGCCGCAAATTCCACAGGTCGAAGTACTCACCACGACCACCACCACGGTGCCGGACGAGCCGGAATTCATCGGCCAGGCCGAAGCCTCGCGCCCCGTCGAAATCCGCCCGCAGGTCACCGGATTGATCAAAGCCGTCTTATATCAGGAAGGACGCGACGTCAAAGCCGGCACCCCGCTCTATCAAATCGATCCGGTTCCGTTCCAGGCGGCTGTCGCCAGCGCCAAAGCGAAGATTGCGCAGGCGGAAGCGAAGGTCGTCCAGGCGAGGCAGGACCTGGCGCGCGTGAAACCGCTGCTGGCCGAGCAGGCCGTGAGCCAGAAAGACGTGGACGATGCGGTCGCCGAGGACCTTTCATCAAAAGCCGCCTTGCAAGGCGCCAAGGCGGATCTGATTAAGGCCCAGTTCGATTTCGACAACACCCTGATCACCGCCCCGATCGACGGCCTGATCGAACGCACCCGGTTCTACGAAGGCCGGCTGGTGTCGGCGCAAACGGATCTCCTCACCGTGGTCCATCGGGTCGATCCCATGTACATCGTGGTGAGCATCCCGGAATCGTTTATTCTCAAACGCCGCCACGACATCGAAACCAAAAAGATCGAACACCCGGGCGTCTACCGGCTCCGCGGCGAACTGGTTCTCCTGGACGGAACGGTGTATCCCCAGGAAGGCACGCTGGATCTGATGGAGCCGGGACTCCGCACCGAAACCGGCGCGCGGGTCGTGCGCATCACGGTGCCTAATCCCAAGCGGACGCTGCTGCCGGGCCAGTTCATGAAAGTGAAGTTCAAAGGCGACACTAAGCCGAACGTCGTGCTGATTCCGCAGCGGGCGGTGCTGCAGGGTCCGCAAGGCCCGTTCGTGTTCGTGGTCGGCCCCGAAGAGCGGGTGGAAATCCGCCCGGTGCAGGCATCGGCCTGGCAGGGCGACCAGTGGTTGATCGATCAGGGCTTGAAAGCCGGAGAGCGCGTCGTGGTGAACGGACTGATGAAGATCGGCCCCGGCGCGCCGGTGAAAGCGGTGCCGCTCGGCGAGACGCCTCCAGCCAATTCGCCTCCTCCCGGTCCGCCCAAACAAGGGTAACGAGTGACGTCCCACGTCTTTATCGATCGGCCGATCATGGCATCGGTCGTGTCCATCGTTATCGTGGTGATGGGACTGCTGTCCGTGCAGTTCCTGCCCGTCGCCCAGTTTCCTGAAATCACCCCGCCGGTCGTCCAGATCGACGCCGACTATCCGGGCGCCAGCGCCGAAGTCGTGGCCGACGCCGTGGCGCGGCCGATCGAAGTCCAGCTGCCGGGCGTCGACAACCTCGTCTACTTCGACAGCACCAGCAGCAACGACGGACACGTGACGATCAAGCTGACGTTCGAGATCGGCACCGATCCCGACATCGCCCAGGTCCAAACGCAGAACCGTGAAAAACTCGCTGAGCCGCAGCTGCCGCCCGAAGTCATCCGGCAGGGCGTGTCGGTCAGAAAGATTTCGCCCGACCTGGTCGCCGTCATCGCACTCAAGTCAACGGACGTCCATCACGACGCCGTGTTTCTCTCGAATTATGCCATCCTGCGTCTGGTCGACAATCTGCGCCGCGTCAAAGGCGTCGGCGACGCCATGGTCTTCGGCCAGCAGAACTACAGCATGCGGATCATCCTCAATCCGCTGCTGATGGCGCGCTTGAGCCTGACCCCGACGGACATCGCCGCGGTCATTCGCGAGCAGAACCGGGACTATCCCGCCGGTACGATCGGGCGCGAGCCGGCGCTGAAAGGCACCGAGCTGACCATCCCCGTCATTACCAAGGGACGCTTGACGGAGGTCAAAGATTTCGAAGAGCTGATCGTGCGCGCGCTGCCGGACGGATCCAACGTCCGGCTTAAGGACGTGGCCCGCATCGAACTCGGCGCGCAGTCCTACGCGCTCGAAGGACGCTGGAACAGCAGCCCCACGACTTTCATTTTGACCTTCCTGGCACCGGGCGCCAATGCGCTGGACACGGTCCGGCGGACGCGTGCGCAAATGGACGAACTCGCCAAGGATTTTCCCCCCGGCGTGTCGTACGACATCCCGTACGACACCACCAAGTTCATCGAAGTGTCGATTCAGGAAGTCCTCAAGACACTGCTGGAGGCGATGGTGCTCGTGGTGCTGGTCGTCTATCTCTTCCTGCAAAGCTGGCGGGCAACGATCATTCCGACCGTCGCTGTGCCCGTCTCGCTGATCGGCACCTTCGCCGGCCTCTATGCGCTGGGCTTCTCGATCAACACGATTACGCTGTTCGGCATGGTGCTGGCCATCGGCATTGTGGTCGACGACGCCATTGTCGTCGTCGAAAACGTCGAACGGCACATGCGGGAAGATCGCGTTTCCCCCAAAGAGGCCGCCAAGCGAGCCATGGCGGAAGTCACCGCGCCGGTCATCGCCATCGTGCTCGTGCTCGTGTCCGTCTTCGTCCCTGTCGGCTTCATCGGTGGCATCACCGGCGCCTTGTATAAGCAGTTCGCCGCCACAATCGCGATCTCCGTCACGGTCTCCGGATTCGTCGCTTTGACGCTCAGTCCGGCACTCTGTTCCGTCGTCCTGGCCCCGCAGCACGGCCACCGAAGCGGATTCTGGACCTGGTTCGACCGGGTGTTCGGTTGGACGCAGCGCGGGTATACCGGCACGGTTGCCGCACTGGTGGCACGCCCGATTCGTGTCATGGCCGTGTTCGGCCTGGTGCTGTTCCTGTCGTTCAGCATGTTCACGGCGCTGCCGCGGAGCTTCCTGCCGGAGGAGGACCAAGGGTATTTCATCGTCGTCGCCCAATTACCGGACGGCGCGTCGAAGCAACGAACGGACGCCGTGCTGGAACGTATCGAACGATTTTTCCAGGGCAACCCCGCCGTCCATTCGACGGACGCCCTGTCAGGCCAGAATTTCGTGTTCGGCACGCGCGGGCCGAACGCCGCCACCATGTTCGTGCCCTTGCGGCCGTGGGACGAACGCCGGGCGCCTCACCTGCACGTGCAGACGCTCATCGGCATGGCCTACGGCCAGTTTGCGCAGATTCCGGAAGCGCTGTTGCTGGCGTTCAATGCTCCCTCGCTCAGAGGCGTCGGCACGGTCGGCGGATTTTCGGCCCAACTCCAGGATCCGAGCGGCGGCGACTTCAAAAAATTCGCGATGGTCGCGCAGCAATTCGTCGAACGGGCGAAAAAGGAGCCGGCCATCGGGCAGGTCGGCACAAATTTTCGCGTGTCCGCTCCCCGCCTCTATGCTAACGTGAACCGCGAACGGGCCAAAGCGCTCGGCATTCCGATCTCGGACATCTTCGACACGCTGCAGGCCTATTTCGGCACGTTTTACATTAACGACTTTCTCAAGTTCGGGCGCATCTATCACGTCCAGACGGAAGCGGACGCGGAATACCGTTCGACGCCGCAGGACATTTCCAAGATCTACGTGCGCGCCCAGACCCCGCAGGGCGTCAACATGATCCCATTGGACACGGTCGTGACTCCGGAGTATCAAAGCGGGCCGGACCCGGTGAATCATTTCAACGGCTATAATACGGCGCTGGTCCTCGGGGCCGCCGCGCCCGGTTACAGTTCCGGCCAGGCGCTCGAAGCGCTCGACCGCGTGGCAAAAGAGGTGCTGGTGCCGCAGGGCTACGCGATCGACTGGAGCAACATTTCGTTTCAGGAGCGACGCGTCGGCGGACAGTCCAATCAGGTGTTTCTGATCGGCCTGCTGATGGTGTTCCTGGTTCTGGCCGCGCAGTTCGAAAGCTGGGCCGTGCCGTTCGCGGTGCTGCTCTCGGTGCCGTTCGCCATCTTCGGCGCCCTGTCGGCGGTATTCGTCCGCGGCTTCACCAACGACATTTATTTCCAGATCGGCATGGTGACGCTGATCGGGCTGTCCGCCAAAAACGCGATTCTGATTGTGGAGTTTGCCAACACGCGACATGAATCAGGCATGCCGCTGATCCAGGCGGCCGTCGAAGCGGCGCGCCTGCGATTCCGGCCTATCATCATGACCTCGATGGCGTTTATTTTCGGGATGTTTCCCCTCGTCGTTGCCTCAGGCGCCGGCGCGGCGAGCCGGCAATCCATCGGCACCGGTGTGCTGGGCGGCATGCTCGCCGCAACCTTTCTCGCCATCTTTTTTGTCCCGCTGTTTTACGTGCTGATCCGGAAACTGGCAGGCCAGGCGCCGCCAACCCCACACCCGGCCCGCGATGCAGCCGGATCATCGGAAGGAGGGGCCTGACGTGCGCTGGCCCGTCATCATCGCACTGTCGGCTCTAACGACCGCGTGTGCGGTCGGGCCCGACTACGAGCGGCCGGCCACGGATACCGGCAACCGGTTTCGCATGACCGAGACCGGACCGGATGCGCCATCCCTGGCCAACCTGCCCTGGTGGGAACTGCTGAAGGATGAACAGCTGCAGCAGTTGGTCCGCATCGCCCTGGCCGAAAACAAAAACCTCCATCGCGCGGCAGCAGCCGTCGAAGAATTTCAGGCGCGTGCGTTCATCGCCCGAACGGATTTTCTGCCTGCCATGACCGCGTCGGCCAATGCCCCGGCGTTCGGACGCAAGACGATCTTTCTAGTTCCCGGATTCTCCAACCCCTTCAACTATTACCTGCAGGGTAACCTGGCCTGGGAGTTGGACATCTGGGGACGCATCCGGCGATCCAACGAAGCCGCGCGCGCCGATCTTTTTGCCAGGGAAGAAAACCGGCGGGCCGTGGTGCTGGAACTGGTCAGCGGCGTCGCCGAAGCGTACTTCAACCTGCTGCAGTTCGACACCCAACTGGATATCGCCAAGCGCACGCTTCAGTCCTGGGAGGAATCCGTACGGATCGCGCAGGCGCGATTGCGCCAGGGCATGACGTCGAAGCTGGATGCCGATCAGTTCGAAGCGGAACACGCCAACGCCGCGGCCCGCACGGCGGAACTCGAACGGCAGATGGTGCAGGCGGAGAACCAGCTGAGCCTGCTGCTGGGACGCAAACCGTTCGAGATCCCGCGCGGGAAACGGCTGACGGAACAATCGATGCCGCCCGATGTGCCGCCGGGCTTGCCGTCGGAGTTGTTGCAACGCCGCCCGGATATTCAGCAGGCGGAGCAGGCGTTGGCCGCCGCCACGGCCCGGATCGGCGTGGCCAAGGCGGAGCGTTTCCCGAAAGTGTCGCTGACGGGTCTGGTGGGTGTTGCAGACCCCCACCTCTCCAGTCTGTTCACAGATCGCTCGTCGTTCGGCGTCGCCGGCGCTGGATTGACCACTCCCCTGCTGAACAGCCAGGCATTGGGTTTCCAGCAGGACGCTGCAGAGGCGCTGGCGAAGCAATCGCTGGCACAATACGAACAAACGGTCCTGACGGCATTCCGCGAAGTCGAGGACGCGCTGGTTGCGGTCCGGACCGCCCGGGAACAAAATGCCGCTCAGCAACAACAGGTGAATGCCCTGCAGTCGGCGCTGCGCCTGGCCGAGTTGCGCTATAAAGGTGGGCTCGCCAACTACCTCGACGTGCTGGTGGCCCGTCGGAGCCTTTTCGAAGCCGAACTCGCGATGACCGGTTCGCGTCGGCTGCATTTAGTGTCCGTGGTGCAACTCTATAAGGCGCTCGGCGGCGGATGGTCGCCGGAAATGGCCATGAACTCGCAGAAAAAGGAAGGCTGATCAGTATGGAGAAACGAGCCGACACGACGCACCCGATCCACGACCTGCTGGCGCGACGCTGGAGCCCGCGGGCATTCGATGAGCGGCCGGTCGAAACTGAAACATTGAAGAGTCTGTTCGAGGCAGCGCGTTGGGCGCCGTCCTCCAACAATGAACAACCGTGGCGGTTTTTCGTCGCGACAAAGGAGAATCGAGCGGACTACGACCGGTTCCTTGCTTGTCTGCTCGAAGGGAACCGCAAATGGGCCTTCCGTGCACCGGTGCTGATTCTGTCCGTTGCAAGCATGAACTTCGAAGACAATAGCAAGCCGAACCGGCATGCATTTCACGACACGGGCATGGCAACGGAAAATCTGGTTTTGCAAGCGACCGCGATCGGACTCGTTGCCCATCAGATGGCCGGATTCGATGTGGAGAAAGCCCGGACCGATCTCGGCATTCCGTCAGGCTACGAACCGGTCGCCATGATCGCTATCGGTCGCCCGGGAGACCCGGCGACGCTCCCTGACCATCTCCGTGAGCGGGAAGTGAAGCCTCGCGATCGCCAGCCAATGGGCGACTTCGTGTTTTCAGGCCAGTGGGGTACACCATCGCCTTTCACTCGGTGATACGTGGTGCAACCCGCTGCTGCAACCAAACATCTCTCCGCCGTCGACCCCGTCATGCGGCGGTTGATCCGTGAGATCGGGCCGTGCACGCTAACCCCGCGAGTGGGACGCTCGCCGTTCGAATCTCTCGCTCGCGCGATCGCCTACCAGCAACTGCACGACAAAGCGGCGAGCAGCATCCTGAAGCGTTTCGTCGCGCTGTTCCCAGGTCGCCGGTTTCCGAAACCGGGCGAACTGTTGGCCATGAACGTTCGGGCGATCAGAGCCGCGGGCTTCTCGCGCCCCAAGATCATGGCGCTGCGAGACCTCGCCGAGAAGACGCTTGACGGCACTGTGCCGACGAACCGGGTTATCCGAACGCTTCAGGACGATGGCATCGTTGCGCGGTTGATCGAGGTTCGGGGCATCGGCCGCTGGACGGTCGAGATGCTGCTGATTTTCCAGTTGGGCCGCCCCGACGTCCTGCCGGTCGGCGACTTCGGCGTGCGCAACGGATTCCGGATCGCCTACGGCCTGCGTTCCATGCCGACACCCAAGAAAGTGTTACAGTATGGGGAGCGCTGGCGTCCCTATCGGACCGCGGCTTCGTGGTACTTGTGGCGCGCAGCCGACCGGGCCAAGAATGTGGAAGCCGGCAACGCCGTTTCTATCTAGCGACTGCACGCAATGGCTGATCTGACCAAACGACTCGATTCCAACGTCACCGGCAATTTCTTCGTCGATGCCAGCTGCATCAACTGCGACACCTGCCGGCAGTTGGCGCCGACCAGTTTTGAGGAGATCGGCGAGTTTTCCGCTGTCACGACCCAACCGGTCAACGGCACACACATTCATCAGGCCTACCAGGCGTTACTGGCCTGTCCCGTCGGGTCCATCGGTACGGAACAGAGCGATAAAATGGCGGTGTCTGCCGCGATGGCCAGCTTTCCGTTCTTACTTGAGGATGGGGTGTCTTATTGCGGGTTCAATTCGGAGAAGTCGTTCGGCGCCAATAGCTTCTTAATTCAGCATCCTGAAGGAAACTGGCTGATTGATTCGCCCCGGTACATGAAACATCTGACCGACGCGTTCGAACAGCGGGGCGGAATCGCACACATCTTCCTGACGCATGAGGATGACGTGGCCGATGCGGACAAGTATGCCAAGCACTTTGGCGCCAAGCGGATCATTCATCGCGCCGACATCAAGGCCATGCCCGATGCCGAATGGGTGCTCGACGGATACGACGACATCCCTCTGGCTGACGGCTTTCAAGCCATCCCCGTCCCGGGCCACACCGCCGGCAGCATGGTTTTGCTCTACAAGGAGAAGTTTCTCTTCACCGGCGATCATGTGTGGTGGGAACCCCGGACACAATCCCTTGGTGCACCGCAACGACTCGTCTGGCGAGCCAAGGTAATGGTGGCCTCGCTCGGAAAGCTCCTGAACTATCGATTTGAATGGGTCCTAGCCGGACATGGGGATCGGATCAAGCTGCCCGTCGACATGATGCACGCCAAACTTCGCGATCTGATTGCACAACGCGGCGGAACCTCTCACCGGGCTGTGTAGCATTAGCCTGGTCTGGCATCCCCTTGACCCGTGCGGTATCATGGGGATCATGAATCATGTGCTGGATCCAAAGGATGATCAAAATGGGTTCCAGCAAGGCCGAGTCAGAGACTTAGAGGATGTTCAAAAAGGTCTTCTGGTAAGGCCGCAACAAGCGACGGGGCGAGACGTACTGTCGGTCTGTACGTCGAGCGTCGGAGCGACGTGAGAACGCAGCCAGAAGCCTTTTTCAACATCCGACTGAAAGGGGGCGACCGGTCTCGACGGGGATACTGAGACCATCGGTGCATGTCGAGCTCTCGGGGACTCGTAAAACTCCGGGAAAATGCAACTGCCAATCAAGAACTGGCACTCGCAGCTTAAATAACTGCGACGTTCTTCCGCCTGAGGCCCGCGGGGGTGGAAGAGCGCGATGCAGCGGGCTGGTCCAACGCCGGTGCTCAGCGGCTGCGGACGAGACTGTTCTGGGCTAGCGGCTATTCTAAGCCAGCCGATGGGCGTGGATGGCTGCGAATTCAAACTGTCGGCTACACATGTAGATCCGGTGCGTTGACGATCTTCGGACAGGGGTTCAACTCCCCTCGCCTCCACCAAACCTCGCTTGCGCGTACCGTCGCCTCTTCTTCGATTTATCGCAACTGAGGCGACGGATAAACCCCGCAAGTGATTGTCTTTGATGCTCGCTCGACCCGGAGCCCTTACGCTGGCTCCGGGCGACGGGATGAAACACCTCCAGCGATTCTGATTTAGTTACTTTGTTTCGTGCGTTCCGGGGCTCATCAGGCAAAGCCTTTTCTCATTAATCAACACGTGGATCCATTTCTTCCGTCGCCTTAATCTTTCTTACTGCTTGATATTTCTCACGTCCGCCCTTGGCCAACCGATTACGTATCACAATTGATTCACGTGCATAGGAGCCTCGCGCCATCTTGGATTGTGTAGTTTTGCCACATTGAAAACCGTTCTTATCGAGATATAATTCTATCTAGGTAGTTCAGCTATGGAATAGTGCTGATGTTCCCTGGAGCTCGCGGATTCGATGGACGTCCGCGGGACGATGGAGGCGCTATGAACGCTGCACGGGTCAGTATCACATTCCTGCTCGGTTCGGCCTTAGTCTGTTCGGTTGGCTGCGTACCGGTTCAATCAAACTATGCCATCCCCGAACAGAGTAGAGCGCACTACGAGGAGCAAATCCCCTCTTTTGTCAAAGAAGCCAGAAATCGTACCGGGGTCAATCCGGGCGGCAAGCTCGCCTTAAATGGTCAGGTGCTCCTGGCGCCCGTTGTCTATCATTGGCAGCCTGAGTCATCCTCTGCGCACACGCTCCCTCCACTGTGGGAAATGTCCGACCACGAGCGCAGCGTGCAAACGCTCGCCACCGAGACGGAAAGTCGCATTCTGCGCGGACTGCAGGCCCGAGGCTACGATTCGGTGACGCCGGAGGGGCTCAAGAAATCGGGCGTCAATGCCGGCGAGATCGGAGAAACGCCGCCGGCCGATGGGGCCGGACGCGCGCCAACCAACGCGCGCATGAGCGGATATCCGTACGTCAGCAATAAACTCAAGCAGTGGTCGATTCAGGATTTCGAAAAGATCCGCAGCAGCGTTCCGTCGATTACTTCCATCATTTTTACCGAAATCTACTCGGTCTGGCATTACAAAAGCCTGACGCGGTTGAATGGCGAGGCAACCGTCAACTACACGGTCGAAACGGTGCCGTCTGTAAAGGTCTGCACCGGCACGCCCATGAAATGCACAGAGGCCAGATTCGACGAAAAGAATGCGCTCAAATCCATTCTGCCTGTGCCTGCAAAAACGCCCGTCAATGAAGCGGTGCAAAAGTCCAACAACGACTTTTCCATTAACCTGGCGGGAAAATATAACTCCGATGTCGTTCTGAGCGTCATCGACAATATCGCGACCCGATAACCGCAGCCTCCCGCTCAACCGATCCGGTCATCGCCCGACCCGGCCTCGCACCACACCGCTTGGCATCGACCTTCGCTTTACCCGTTGACAGACTTTCTTAATGGGCGTAAGAGGAAATTGCGGCCCTTCATGTGCCGTGACGGAGCGGGAGATCGGACAACCACCCGGTTGCCACCTGGATCTCCCCACGCATCTTACGAGGGAGGAGGGTAGCATGAATGACCTGACTCCACCTGGC
>OMJK01000174.1 GCA_900299325.1 Nitrospiraceae bacterium
ACCTCGCCGAAGACGGTGTAGCGCCGGTCCAAGCCGCTGTTGTCGCCCACGCAAATGAAAAATTGCGACCCGTTGTCGTTGAAGTCGCGGGTGCTGTTGCTCTCGCGCGGCATCTTGGCCATCGACACGGCGCCGCGCTTGTGCGGACGGTCGTTCGGTTCGGGCGGCAGGAAATAGCCGGGCCCGCCGGTGCCGTGCAGGGTCCGGTCGGGATTCTTGCTCAGGGGATCGCCGCCCTGGATCAGGAATCCGGGCACAATCCGGTGGAACGTGGTGCCGTCGAAGAAGCCCATTCTGGCCAGATTGATGAAATTCTCCACATGGCGCGGCGCATCGTCCGGATAAAACCGGATTTTGATTTCGCCGAACTTCGTTACGATCGTCGCGCGCGGATCTTTCTTTTGAAATTGCACGGTCATGGCGAACGAATGTAACAAGGGCAAGAGGCGAGGGGCAAGAGGCGAGGGGCAAAGTGATGAGTGACGAGTGATGGGTGATCGGTGGAGAGACGGGAGACGAGCGGGACTCTAAAGCTGGCTGATCACGGATTACTCATAGTCAATCCTTTCCCTGGGTCGATTTTGAGCCACATCAACCCGCCTGCCAGCGCGATGAGCGCGGCGACCATAAGCGAGAAGGGCCAGCCCCAGTAGTGAGCCAGCCAGGGTGTGATGGTCGGCGAGAGTGCGCCGCCGATGTTGGCGCCGGTATTCATCAGGCCGGAGAGGATGCCGGCATGGCGTGGCGACAGATCGCTGGTCGATGACCAGTAGGCGCCGACGGTGAAGTACAGCCAGCCCGCTCCCAGCGATAAGCAGGCGATGGCGCCGTACGGCGATTGAATGAGAGCGCCGAGTCCGATCGATCCGGCCGCGAGCAGCATGCCCGCCAGACCGACCCACCGCCGTCCGCTCGTGATGCCGGCGGTCTGTGCCAGCCGGTCGGTGATCCATCCGCCGAGCGGACAGGCGACGAGCATGGCGAGAAATGGCAGGGCGGCAAACATCCCGCCCTGCAAGACGGTGAATCCGCGGACATTGACGAGATAGAGATAGAACCACGACATGTAAATGTAGGCCACGTAGCCGAGGCAGCTGTAGCTGAGGACAAGCCACCGGACGGTCGGTGTTCGCCGCCATGTGCGCCACGGAATCGCTTGCGAGGCTGCGGCGGGTGTCTGCTCCAGGCCAAAAGACACGTCGCCGGTGCGCAGCCATGGATGATCGGTGGGGCGGTCGCGTGCCAGAAACCACCAGATGCCGGCCAGAACGATGCCCGCCAGAGCAGAGACGTAAAACGCCGTCTGCCACCCATAGTTCACCATGACCCAGGCGGTGATCGGCGGCGTCATGGCCGATCCCAGTCCGATGCCGCCGATGGCAATGCCGATCCCCAGGCCACGCGCTCGACCGGGCAGCCAATCGGTCACAGCACGGTTGAACGCCGGCAGCGCCACCGCTTCGCCGACACCGAGGAGAAAGCGGACGAGTACGAGTGTGGCGAGCACGCCGATTCCGCCGGCCAGCGCCGATGCCGGCGACCAGGCGGTCAATATCGTAAAGCCGGACCACCAGAGCAACGCGATGGTGAGCACGAGACGGGCGCCCCACCGGTCGCTGAGCCAGCCACCCGGAATCTGGCACAGCGCATAGCCGACGACGAAGGCGGAGAAAATCCAGCCCATCTCCTGATCGGTCAGGCCGAGCGCCGGCATCATCTGCCGTGCGGTGACGGAAATATTGACGCGATCGATGTAGGTGACGACGCTGATGGCGAACAACAGCGTGAGAATGAGCCACCGGAGCCGTGCGAGGACGGCCGGTGCGGGATCGGTGGAACGGTGTGTGTCGGATGGTGGCTGCATCGTGAAGCCGGAGGGCACGCGATTATAGCGGGTTGACTGTACCGGCTCCAGCAGGAATCCCCGACGCCGATCGCGCCGACGATGGATTTCCCCTTGTGAAACCCATGGTTTATGGATTTCACCCTATCGATCCGGTAAGATGCATCACGGTTTGTTATCGGGTCGCAGAGGGGGACCGTGTCGAAGTTTCGGCTGTTCATCGGGATTGTTCTCATACTGGCGGGACTGTCCGGCGCGTTTTTGTATTTCACCGGCCGGCTCACGGGGCAGGACTATCTTAAGGATTTTGTCCTGCAGCAACTCGAAGAGAGTTTGCACCGGAAGATCGATGTGCATCGCGCCAAGTTCGTCCTGTTTCCCAGCATCCGGATCGAACTGACCCAGGTTGCCATCCACGATCCCAATTCCGAACACGCGGTACTCACGGCCAAACGCATCGATCTGGTGTTGCGGCTGCTGCCGCTGTTGCGCAAGCAGGTGGTCGGCAAACGGTTGCTGGTGGAGGAACCGACGCTCACGCTGCGCCGCAACGAGTCGGGCCACTGGAATGTGCTGGACGGCGTACACGATCAGGTCGCGACCGATCGGCGGACGATGGAAGTGCTGGGCCGGATGTTTTTGATCAAGCAGGCGACGCTGGTGAACGGAACGATCACCATCGTCGATGCCGCCAGACCCGGGGGGGTCCGGTCGGTGACGCTGGAGCATGTGGATGCCGGGGTCTTGATCAAGCCGGATCTCGGGACGGCGGACGTGCGTCTGTCGACCGGTTATGCGGGCGATCGCGGGGCGTCCACTGTGGCGATCGAGGGGGTGCTGCGGCAATCCGAGAAACCGGTGACGCTGGTCAGCGAGGTGCCGGCGGAGCCGTCGCTGGGATTGCAGTTCGACGGCCGGCTCGAGGCGTCGAATCTGGCGATTGCGATGGTGGCCGATTTTCTCGGGCCGCGTCCGGTGCCCGAGCATCTGCGAGGCATGCTGTCGCTCAAAAGCGCGGTGCGGGTGATGCCCGGTGTCGCCGGGTACGACGTCGTGCTGTCGGATATGGCGGCGACGCTGAATGACATGGTCGTGACGGGCACGGCCAATCTGGCCGGAATCCTGACGCCGCAGCCGACGTTTACCGTGACGTTTAAATCGTCGCTCGTGTCTCTGGCGCAGTTGCGAAACGCCATTCCGGGCGAGTGGGTCCATCCCCAGCTGCCGGCGCTGCTCGAAGAGCGGCAGATCGACGGTAAAGTGCAGATCGCCAGCGCCACACTGACCGGGGCGACGGCGGCCGGTCCGCAGCTGTCGATGACCGGAGAGTTTCATATACAGGATGCGCAGGCGTTGATCGGGAACGATCGTGTTCCGGCCAAGAATCTCTCCGGCGTCGTGACGGTGGAGCCGGGGCGCGTCCGCGTCGTGGGGCTGACCGGAACGTACGGCGCGATTCAACTGACCGACGGGAAGGCGATGGTGTCGTTTCTCGACGCGGGGCCGTGGCTGGAACTCGAAGTGGTGGGCACCATGGCGGCGGCCGATCTGGTGCCGTTTCTGGCCAAGACGATCAAGTCCGATCGGGTGGCGGCGCTGCTGGCCGGCATCCGCAATGTGGAGGGCACGGCGCAGCCGACGTTTCGTCTGGTCGGGGCGCTGAATCAGCCGGACGGCGTGACCTTTGCCGGAGGCGAGATTGCGATCAACGCCGTCAGCCTGACGCATCCCGATCTGCCGGAGCGCATGACCGGTCTGCGCGGGCGGTTTGCGTTTTCCGAGGCCGGCACGAAGTTCGAACAGGTGACGGGCCATCTCGGCGACACGGTGGTGCAGGCCGAGGGCATCATCACATCCGGAACGGCCAGTCAGTATCAGGATTTCGTCGTCCGTGCGCGCGGCGATGCCCGCGCTGTCGCCCGTGCGATTCCGGGAACGAAGATTCCGGCCGGCACTTTTGAGGGCGTCGTACGGGCGGCGGTAGCGCTGGGCGGCTCGACGGCGGCTCCGCGCTTGCGGGGCACCGTCATTCTGGACGAGACGAAAGTCACGCTGCCGGGATGGCTCGAAAAACCGGCCGGCGCGCCGGCGACCGTGGAATTCGAAGCCGACGTCGCTAAGGCCGATGCGGTGACGGTCACGCGCATGGAACTGGTGCTGCCGTCCCTCCGTCTGCCGGCTAAAGGCGTCTTGCAACTCGGCCAGCGGTTCAACCTGGAGGCGTCGGTCGCGACCGGCACGGTGTCGTTGTCCAGTTTGCCCGACTGGATTGCGAAGGGCGGGTTCGAAGCCGGCAACGTGGAAATTTCCCTGGATGTGAAGGGCAAGGATCCCGATTGGAAAAACTGGCGGATTACCGGCTGGCTGGCCATGACCAACGGGTTGATGACCGCCAAGGGGCTTGATGCGCCGGTGCAGGATCTCTATGCCCGGGTGAAGATGGTGCGCAACGGGGCGGAAGTGAAGCGGCTCTCGTTCAAGATCAAAGACAGTGATCTGGCGTTCGACGCGGTGATCCGGAACTGGGCGACTAAACCGGTTGTGACCGGCAAGATGGAATCGAATCAACTCGACATCGATCTGCTCATTCCAAAAGGCGCGCGGTCGCCCGTCCGGGATTTTCTGGAAACGCTGGCGGCGACGAGCCATGTCATGATGTCGGCGTCCGTCGTGCGGGGCCATTACAAACAGCTGAAGCTGGGCGGGCTCTCGGCGCGGGTGACGATTCAAGACGGAGTGCTCGACATCGACCGTGTCTCCGGCCAATCGATGAACGGCGAGTTGGCCGGCCGTGCGGTGGTGCAGCTGCCGCGCAATGCGCCGGCCGACGCCGAGATTTCCATGCGGGTGACGGGGTTGCCGTTCGAAGAACTCCAGAAGTTGACCGGTTCGGACAAGGGGGTGATCAGCGGCGATGTTCGTCTGTCCGGCACGATCCGCGGCCACGGGCGCAACCCGCACGGCGTCGTGCCGACGCTCAACGGGAAGATCGAGGTGGTGCTGGAAGAGGGGCATATTTTCAAGTCGGACAAGCGGGCGGTGTGGAAAATTCTCGGCATCCTGAATCTGCCGGCGGTGTTGCGGGGGAAGGTGGACCTGGAGAAGGAAGGGCTGCCGTACGACAAGATGTCCGGCACGGTGACGATTCAGGACGGCGTCTTTCAGACGGAAAACATGGTGATCGACAGCCCGATTCTGAAAATTACCGCGGCGGGAAATTACGATATGCCGACCGATCAGATCGATTTCGTCGCCGCGGTCAGCCCCTTCGGGTCCTACTCGAAAATGATCGACTCGATTCCGTTGTTCGGGCGTCTGCTGGACGGCGACCGCAAAGGCATTGCCACGGCGATGTTCTCCGTCAAAGGGTCCGGCGAGGATCCGGAGGTGACGTATCTCCCGATGAAATCGTTTGCCACCGGGTTGACCGGCCTGGCGGAGTTGGCGGTGGATGTGTTGAAAAATGTGTTGATGCTGCCGATCAATCTGATGACGCCCGAGCAGGAGAAGCAGACCGAGACGGCGCAGGACCGCGGCGCGGAACCGGCGCCCGCCACGCCGTGATGCTCGAGACTCGAAACATTGACCGACCGAAGGGGCCATGCTAGCATCCGGACGACGATGGTCAGGTTGTTCATCCATCTCGACGCACACCGCTTCCGCATCCAATCATGAATCGAACGACGACGTCACAGCCTGAGACGGCCACGCTCTTCATCGCCGCCAGCGAAGGCGATGCCAACCTCTATTATGCCACGCGATTTGTGGCGCCGGATCCGTTCGTCTACCTGGAGATCAAGGGGGAACGGGTACTGGTCATGAGCGATCTGGAGATGGACCGCGCCAAGGCACAGGCCTCGGTGGATCGGGTGCTGTCGTATGCCGAGATCGAGCGGAGAGTAAAAACGCAAGGCGCGAAAGATCCCACCACCATCGACGTCGTACATTGTCTGCTCCGGGAATCCGGCATCCGGCAGGTGCTCGTGCCGGCCAACTTTCCGTTTATTCATGCCACCCGGTTGCAGGAATTGGGATACAGTCTGAAGCCCAAACGCGATCCATTTTACGAGCAGCGGGTGATGAAGACGGACGAAGAAGTGCGCCATATCGAAGCGGCGCAACGCGCAACGGAGGAGGCGGTCGCGGCCGCGCACGAGGCGTTGCGGCAGGCGACGATCCGGGATCGGACATTGTGGTTGGACGGCGAGCCGCTGACTTCGGAGCGGATAAAGAAACTGATCAATGTGAAATTGATGGAGCGGGACTGTATCGCGCAGCATACGATCGTCGCCGGCGGCGAACAGGCCTGCGATCCGCACCATGAAGGCAGCGGGCCGCTGCCGGCCGGGCGAAGCATTATCTTCGACGTGTTTCCGCGCTCGGCGACCAGCCGGTATTTCGCCGATATGTCCCGGACTGTTGTGCGGGGTACGCCGAGTCCGGAATTGGTGAAGCTCTATCAGGTCGTGAAGGATGCGCAGGAAGAGGCGATCGGTAAGGTCAAGGACGGCGCGGACGGGATGAAGATCCACCAGGGCATCTGCGAGCGGTTCGAGAAGGCGGGCTACAAAACCGGTCTGGTCAACGGGCGGATGCAGGGGTATTTCCACGGGACCGGTCACGGGGTGGGGCTGGATATTCACGAAGCGCCGCGGATCAGCCGCACCGGATCGTTGTTGCAGGAAGGCCATGTCGTGACTGTCGAGCCGGGGCTCTATTATCCGGGGCTGGGGGCCGTGCGTATTGAAGACATGGTTCTGGTCACGAAAGACGGTTGCCGGAATCTGACGAACTTTCCGAAGACGTTCGAGTTAGGCTGACTCACGCCATCAGCTGTCAGTCATCAGCAGTCGGCGGCTGAAAGCTGAAAGTTGCCGATCATGCGCCTCACGCTCACCGTCCAGCGGTTTCATCCAGAACAGGATCAGGCGC
>OMJK01000175.1 GCA_900299325.1 Nitrospiraceae bacterium
CTGGAGCATGGTGCGGTACGGCTCGAGATAGACCGCTTCGCCCGTCACCAGATAGCGCCGATGGGCGTTTTCGACGTTCTCCATCGTTGCATCCATATTGTTCAGCACCTGCACGAACTCATGGCTGCGGGTATTGAGCCGGCTGTTGTCGATCAACACCGTCATGTTGCGGTAGGACACGGCGCTGATGACGAGGATGCCGACAAACACCAGGCCGAATCCGGCCAGGATGCGGCGCTCGATCGTGAGGTTGCGAAACCATGTTACCCAGGTCTGCCAGGAACGGGCAGCGACCTGCGGCGCGTCGACGGCGGCGTCTTCCGCGACCGGTTCGACCGGTTCTGAAGGCTCCGGCACCGGGTCCCGTTCGACCGGCGCGACAGAGGGCAGAATGTCGTGTTCGGAAACCCGTGAAATCATGGTGAAACCACTCTACCGTCGGCATGCACCGGCTGCAAGGAGAATTATACCTGTAACGGGAAGACGAGAGGAAACGCTCAGCCGCCGAAGGGCGACACAAATGGCACACCGGCTGCCGGGCCGGCTAAGCGGGAGAACATCAGGGTCGCGGCAACGACCCAATCGGTGAAGGGCTGCGGGTAGATCCCGATGACCAGCGTGCCGGCGAGGCCCACGTAGATGACGGCCTTCATCGGTCCCGAAATCGCAATGGGAGACCGGTCGGTCGGCTCGTTGATGTACATCTTCTTGACGACCACGAGGTAGTAGTACATCGAGATCACGATGTTGATGAGGCCCACGGTGATCAGCGTATAGAGCCCCTCTTTGATCGCGGCGACGAAGATATAGAGCTTGCCGATGAACCCGGCGAGCGGCGGCACCCCGGCCAGCGACAAAAGGAACAGCAGCATGGCGAAGGCCAGGAACGGCGAGCGACGGTTCAGACCGTTGTAGTCGTCGATCTCGTCGCTGCCGATGGCGTGACTGACGGCGATGACCACGGCAAAGGCGCCGAGGTTGGCGAAGAGATAGGTCAACAAGTAGAACAGGATTGCGTCGTTGCCCATCTTGGTGCCGGCCGCCAGGCCGATCAGCACGTTGCCGATCTGCGCGATGCCGGAGTAGGCCAGCAGCCGCTTGATGTTCCGTTGCGCGATGGCCACGATGTTCCCGTAGGTCATCGAGAGGATCGACGCCGCCACCAGCAGCAGCACCCACATCGGCTTGAAGGCCAGCAGCGCTACGAAGAACATGCGGAGCAGGATGGCGAACGCCGCGCCCTTCGGGGCGATCGACAGAAACGCCGTCACCGGCGTCGGCGAACCGTGATAGGTGTCGGGAATCCAGGAGTGAAACGGGACCGCGCCGATTTTGAATCCGAGCGCGGCGAAGATCAGCAGGAACCCGATGACGAAGCCGGGCGTGGCCGGCGCGGACGCCATCTCCGAGAACACAAGCTTGCCCGTTTCGCCGTAGACCAGGCTGATGCCGTAAGCCAGCAGGCCGGCGGCGAACACGCCGAGGATGAAAAACTTGAGGCCGGCTTCGTTGGACGCAAGATCCTCGCGCAAATAGGCCACCAGCACATAGAACCCGAACGTCGAAAACTCCAGCGTGACGAAGACCGACAGCAGATCGTTGGCCGAAGCCATGAACATCATGCCGAGCGCCGACATCACGACGAGGAAATAATATTCGCCCCGGAAAAACGCGAAGCGATGGGCGTATTGCAACGAGGCCAGGATGACCAGAATCGTGGCCAGTACGATGAACATCTTAAAGAAGAGCGCCATCCGGTCGAGCACGAACATATTGCCGAACAGCGCCCCGGAGACGCCGCTGTAATCGAACCAGGCCAGACAACCCAAGGTGGCGATAAGACCCGCCACGCTCAGGTACGCCAGCTGCTCTTTGGGCAGGCGCGGAAATGCGAAATCGACGATCAGGACCACGCAGAGCCAAACGGTTAGAAACAACTCCGGCAGGAGCAGCAGCAGATCGGACACGGACATGGCGAGATTGAATTCCATGCGTCTCTCTTACGGAGTCCCCGCCTGCTGCGGCAGAGCCTGACCGCTCGTGACCGTCAGTTGCGCCTGCGGTGAGCCGCCAGGCAGAGCCGGAGACGCCGCCGCGATCGGCACCACCTGCGTGATGCGCACGACCAAGGGATCCACGCCGGACCGAACGACGTTGTACAGGTGCATCGGGAAGATGCCAAACCCGACACTGACAGCGATCATGATGAGCAGCGGCAGCCGGTCGACCACGGCCACGGCGTCGTGCGCATGGCTGTAATGCTGATCCATCGGTCCATAGAAAACCCCGCGCATCATCTTGAAGAGGTAGGCCATCGTCAGCACGATCCCGACCACGGCCACGATGACCTGGAGGGGATATTTATTCCAGCTGCCGACGATGATCATAATTTCCGCGATGAAATTCACCGTGCCCGGCATGCCGATCGACGCCATGCAGGCCACGACGAAACAGGCCGAGACAAACGGCATCTTGTTCGAGAGGCCGCCCAGCGAGGGAATGTCGCGCGTGTGCGTCTGGTCGTAGACCCAGCCGGCCATGGCGAAGAGCATGCCGGTCGCCATCGCATGGGCGAACATATAGATGACCGCGCCGCTCAGGCTGATGTAGTCCAGCGCCGCCATGCCGAGGAACACATAGCCCATGTGGCTCGAACTGGAGTACCCGATCACGTACTTCGTGTCTTTGGCGTAGAACGCGACAAAGCCGCCGTACATGATGCTGAACATGCAAAGCACGGCCGCGATCGGCATCA
>OMJK01000176.1 GCA_900299325.1 Nitrospiraceae bacterium
ATCTGGATCGACTGCGACGTCATTCAAGCGGATGGCGGAACCAGGACGGCCTCGATTACCGGATCGTTCATCGCCCTGGCGGATGCGCTGGCTGTGCTGAAAAAGAAGGACCTGATCAAAAAGATCCCGTTGACCGATTATCTGGCGGCCGTCAGCGTCGGCAAGGTCGGCGGCGAGGTGATGGTGGATCTGGCGTACACCGAAGATTCCATGGCCGAAGTGGACATGAATCTGGTCATGACCGGGCGGGGACAGTATGTGGAAGTACAGGGGACGGCGGAGCGGACCCCCTTTGCCAAGCAGGACATGGACCAATTTTTGTCACTCGGCTGGCAGGCGATCCAACGATTGACGGCCCTGCAAAAGGATCTGGTCGGAGCCTTGGAGTAATGGTGCGCGAGCTGGTGCTGGCGACGAGGAACCGCCACAAGGGAGAGGAATTGGCGGCGCTGCTCGGCGATCTTGGCATCCGCATCCGGACGCTGGAGGAATTTCCCGGCGCGCCCGAGGTCGAAGAAGATGGGGCGACCTGCGAAGCCAATGCGATCAAAAAGGCCAAGGCGATCGCCAGGGCAACCGGGTTGCCTGCGGTAGCTGACGATACGGGGCTGGAAGTGGATGCATTGGGTGGCCGGCCCGGAGTCTACGCCGCGCGGTATGCCGGCGAGCACGCGACATACGAGGACAATTGCCGCAAGCTGCTGCGCGAGTTGAGCGGAGTGCCGAACGAGAAGCGCACGGCGCGATTCCTGACCATCGCAGCACTGGCGACTGTGGATGGGAACGTTCAGATGACGCGCGGCGTTCTCGATGGGCAGATTACCGAGCGTCAGGCCGGCACTCAGGGATTCGGCTACGATCCGGTGTTCTTCGTGCCCGAACTTGGAAAAACGCTGGCGGAATTAAGCCCGACGGAGAAAAATAGGATCAGCCATCGGGCCAGAGCCTTCAGCAAAATGCGGGAGCTGTTGCTTCAGCATTCGGAACACGTCGGGGCGTAGCGCAGCCCGGTAGCGCGCCTGCTTTGGGAGCAGGATGTCGGAGGTTCAAATCCTCTCGCCCCGACCAAACCGCACTTCGTGCGTACCGCCGCCTCACCAGGCGAAGCCTTTCTTCATAGTCGGCGGCGGGCAGACACCACAAGTGCGATCCGTATCTGGTTTGTGGTGGATAAACACCGCTAGAAGTTGCGCCCGTAGCTCAGTTGGATAGAGCACGAGCCTTCTAAGCTCGGGGTCGCTGGTTCGATTCCAGCCGGGCGCACCAACCCGCACTTCGTGCGTACCACCGCCTCATCGGCGTCAGCATTCCGATATTGTTGGCGGCGGATAAACACCACCAGTGCTTCCGCACTTCTACTTTTCCTGCACAACGGTTGAGTTTATTCAGAGATTGCTGAACGAATGGCTGGTGAACAGCGGTTACGTTTTATACCGCATCCTCGTTCCGTGGACGAGAGAGAGTTGGATCTCGGCTGCGCTGAGTTCGGCGGGAAAGAGCGCGCCGGAGATTTTGCAGCCGTTGATGCTGGCGCCTTCCATCCTGGCCTTGCTGAAGTCGACGCCACGTAAGTCGGTCTGGCGGAAGTAGCAGTCGCTGAAATCGAGGCCGCCGGCGTCCATGCCCCGCAGATCGAGCCCCCGCAGGTCACAGCCCCGCATGTCGCACGTCGCCCCGGCCGCCTTATTGGCGTTGAAGCCGGCAATCGCTCCGTCCCGCAACATCTGGTACAGGGGTCGGCGGGAATTCGCAACCGTGGGTGCGCCGGATTGCTCGATTCCATAGAACCTCCATCGGTCAACTGCATAGTCTGTGTCGGCAGAGTCGAGGTAATTCTTGAGGTCCCGGAGAGGCTTGAAGTTCCCTGGGACGGCACAGTATCGTACCGGCTACGGTTGGGAGCGGAGTTATCAATCTATTTTCCTGGACGGAGGTCGGTATGGCACTGCGATTGGGCGACGAAGCGCCGAATTTCACGGCGGAGACCACGGAAGGCACGATCAATTTCCACGAATGGCTCGGAAGCGGGTGGGGGATTCTCTTCTCGCATCCGAAGGATTTTACCCCGGTCTGCACCACGGAGCTGGGGACGGTGGCCAAGATCACGCCGGACTTCAAAAAGCGGGGGGTCAAGGTGATCGCGGTGAGCGTCGATCCGCTCGATTCGCACAAGGGCTGGATCAGCGACATCAACGAGACCCAAAAGACGACGATGAATTATCCTATCATCGCCGACCCGGACAAGAAGGTGGCGGCGCTATACGACATGATTCACCCGAACGCGCTGGACAACATGACGGTGCGGTCGGTCTTCATTATCGGCCCGGATAAAAAGATCAAGCTGACCTTGACCTATCCGGCGTCATGTGGACGGAATTTCGACGAGTTGCTGCGCGTGATCGATTCGCTGCAGTTGACGTCGAAGTTCAAAGTCGCCACGCCGGCCAATTGGAAGGACGGGGAAGACTGCATCATCACGCCGGCCGTGAGCAATGATGAAGCCAAAACACTATTCCCGAAGGGCTTCAAGGTCGTGAAGCCCTATCTGCGCTATACACCTCAGCCGAACAAATAAGCTGAGTGTCGGTGTAATGAAACAAACGGGCGGGCCGGTCAAGCCGGTCCCGCCCGTTTTGTTTTAGGATGACTGCAGACGCCTAGACGAGCAAGAGCCCGGCGGCCCTGGCTTTCTTCCAGACCGGCCCGCGAAGAAACTGGCTGAACGATTTTCTGTTTCCGGGAAACGACTCCGCCGCTTCCCGAATGTGCGGGTAGTCGCTGTGCCGTTTCTGTTCAATGTGTGACTGTTCCAGAAGAGCGACCAGCCAGCGGGCCTGCCCCTGCGGCAAGGCAATCGTAGTTTCCTTGGCCATCCCGGAAAGCCGGACATGAGACCGGCCGTTGGGTGTGCGGTAAGTCGGGATATCGCCCAGCCATACGGTGCGTCGTTCCATGGCCGGATCGTCCGGCGTCGTGCGTCTGTTGATCACGCTGCCGACCCAGGTTTTTGAGACGCGCGGCCGGGAGACGGCATGATCGAACCACTTCCGCACATCCAGCGTCAGCCCGCGGCCTTCGAGATAATTCAACATCGACCGGCGCAGCCCTTCGCCGAGCCAGTCGGGTGTGGCGGCAACCTTGTCCTTGTGCAGCAAGTCGTTCTCCGCAAATCCCTGGAACGAAGGTCCGAGGATGCGCAGGCCATGGGCAGAGGGAGCAAGCCCGACGGGACTGTGCGCTGTCGCGGTGAACCGGTGCCAGAAGGCGGACTGGATCAGACCGGCGGCGAACAGTTGCCGGACGCGCTCGTGCGAGTCGATGGTTTCCTGGATTGTCTCGGAGGGACATCCGTACATCAGATAGGCATGCACAAGAATGCCGGCTTTTCGGAACGCGTCGGCGACCAGCGCGGTCTGATCGACGGTGATGCCTTTCTTCATCTTTTTCAGCAGCCGGTCCGACGCGGCTTCAAGGCCTGCCGTCACCGCGATGCATCCGGATGCGGCCAGCAGACGGCAGAGATCCGGCGTGAATGCTTCTTCGAATCGGATGTTCCCCCACCAGGCGATCGCGATCTTCCGTTCGAGAAGGCCCAGCGCGAGAGATTTCAATGCGGCCGGCGGCGCCGCCTCATCGACAAAGTGAAACCGCCGGCAGCCGGTTTCTTCGATCAGCTGTACGATCTGTTCGATCAGCCGGTCCGTCGGCGTCATTTCATACCGGCCGATATAGTCCAGCCCGACATCGCAAAACGTACATTGCTTCCAGTAGCACCCGTGCGCCACCGTCAGTTTGTTCCAGTGGCCTTCCGACCAGAGCCGGTGCATCGGGTTCGTGCTGTCAAGAATGGTCAGATACCGCGTCAGGTCCAATCCCCGATAAGTCGGGCAGCCGACCTGCTCCATGGTGAAGTTGGCGGCAGCTGGATCGTTCGCGTACACAACTCGATCGCGCTCCCGGTAGAACGTCCGGCACAGCAATGCACGCGGCCGGCGGCCTTCCAGATGCTCGACAAGCGACAGCAGCGGACGTTCTCCGTCGTCCAAGGTGATGAAGTCCACGTAGTCGAACACGCGCGGATTGTTCACCCGACGCAGTTCGGTATTGGCATACCCGCCGCCCAGTGCCACAGCAATGTTGGGATGCTGTTGCTTGATAGCCTGAGCCATACGAAACGCGCCGTACAGATTGCCTGGGAACGGCACCGACAGGCCGACGAGCGTCGGGTGCACGCGATGCAGATGCGCATCCAGCACGTCGAGAAGCAGCTCGTCCGTGAGCGTCGGCGGCTGAGCCAGGGCGGACAGCAGAGAATCGAAAGAGGATGCCGACCGTGCGATGTGTTCGGCATACCGGCTCAACGCAAAGTGCGGCGAGACGGTGGCCTGAACAAAATCCGCCAGGTCCTCGATCAACATCGTGCCCCAGCGTTTCGGGCGATCCTCTTCCGAGATGGAACGGGACCACCGCGTCTTGCCGGCAAACCGCGGCCCCTGAGGAAGAACTCCCGGACGGAGGAGCATCGTGGCCGCATCCGGACGGTGCCCTTGAAGAAATGCGATGACGATTTCGATGATGTCGAGGTAGTGGTCCTCACGTTCCAGCATCCAGTGCGCTTCGTCGGGCAAACAGCCGTTCTGCTTACGGGCCAGGTTGAACACCCGCGCCAGCCCGGCCCGGCTGAAGAGCCGCAGCACCATTTCAATGCCCAGATCCGCCTGTTCGCAGGCCACGCCTTGGGAGTGGAGAAAACCGGTCAGATAGGCGGTGGATGGGTAGGGGGTATTCAGTTGCGTCAGCGGGGGAATTAGCAGTAAAACTTTCGCGCGACTCATGGGCTCACATACCACAGCCGGTTCCACGAACGCCAGGCATGGAACGAAGGAGACACGCATGACCTACCGACTCGCAGCCATGGGGGCAGTGCTTCTCTGTGCCGTTTCGTCCGCCGATGCGATGATCGACAACGCCAAACTGGTGGATCTCACGTATCCGCTGGACGAGCACACCGTGTTCTGGCCGACGAATAAACCCTTCCGGTGGACGGAATCTGCGTGGGGCCGGACCGCCGGCGGCTACTGGTATGCGTCGGGCGAGTTTTCCATGTCGGAGCATGGCGGCACGCATATCGATGCGCCGATCCATTTTGCGGAGGGCCGGCTGGCTGTGGATGAAATTCCGCTGACGCAGCTGGTGGCCCCTGCCGTTGTCATCGATGTCCGTCAGTCCGTGGCCGGCGATCGGGACTATCGTCTCACGCTGCAGGACATCGAACGCTGGGAACAGCGTCACGGCCCCATTGCGCCGGGATCCATAGTCCTCATGTGGTCGGGGTGGGGACAACACTGGCCCGATCCGAAGCGGTACCTCGGCAGCGAGACACCGGGCGATGCCACGACGCTGCACTTTCCCGGCTTCTCGCAGGAGGCGGCGAAATTTTTAACGGCGAAACGGCAGGTGGCGGGAATCGGCGTGGATACGGCCAGCATCGACTACGGTCAATCCGCCGACTTCATCGTGCATCAAGTTATCAACGGCGCCAACCGATACGGGTTGGAAAATGTCGCGCATCTCGACGCACTGCCGCCGCGCGGCGCGACGCTGATTGCGCTGCCGATCAAAATCAAGCGCGGCACCGGCGGACCGGTCCGGATCATCGCCGTGCTGCCATAGGCGAACCGATGACAAAAATTGTCCTGCACAAAATGCGGACCTGCTTTGAGGAATCGGCGGCCCATGGTACAGATGAGGAGGTCGATTTTGGATAACACCACCATGCGCCGATCCAACGCCTCCTTGCTGCAACCCCAAAGCGCGAACAATCCCGGCGGGTCGATTCTCGTCGTCGACGATGAGCCGGCCGTTTGCCGCTTGACCGGCACAATGCTCGAACATCAAGGGTTCTCGGTGCTGTATGCGGAGAGCGGGGAGCAGGCGATGCGGATGTTCGACCAATATCACCGGCAGATCTCGCTGCTGGTGACGGACATCGTGATGCCGCACATCTCGGGGCCGCAACTGGCCCAGCAGCTGCGGGCGAAACGGCCGAACCTTCCGGTTTTGTTCGTCTCAGGCGTCGTCTCGCCGAAAACCTTCCAAGGCAGCCAGGACGGGTGGATGCTGAAGAAGCCGTACACTCCGACGACGCTGGCGGCGAAGGTCTGGGAAGTCCTGTCCGCCTCCGTCTGACGGGCCTTCGTGTTCTCTCCCTTTCGAAACGAATCCCTCGCTTAAGCCGGCACGAATTTCAACGCCACCGAATTGATGCAGTAGCGCAAGCCGGTGGGCGCCGGCCCGTCTTTGAAGACGTGCCCCTGATGGCCGTCGCAGCGCGCACAGTGCACTTCGGTCCGCGGTACGATCAGCTTGAAGTCTGTTTTGGCGCCGACGACCTTGGGATCGATCGGCTGCCAGAAGCTGGGCCAGCCCGTCCCGCTGTCGAATTTGTGCTCGGAGGAAAACAGCGGCAGATCGCACCCGGCGCAGGCGTAGGTGCCGGACAGGTGGTTCGCGTGCATTTCGCTGCTGAAGGCACGTTCGGTATCTTCATGCCGGAGCACCCGATAAGCGGACGGCGCGAGCAGTTTTCGCCACTCTTCATCGGTCTTCACCACTTTCACGATCGGTCCGATTTCAATCCTCGACGGCATGGCACACCTCCTTTGTCATCCTGCGATGCTGCCGGTAGGTCCAGCAGGCACGGCGAATCTTACACGATTCGACCGGCGACTGTGTTCACCGATCGCTAAAGAAGCCTCCCGGCGGACGTGGAACCGTCGTGCCGTTGGCCGGACGAAACCCGGAGGCCGGCGCGAGCAAGGCATACGTGTCGTTGCCTCCCAAATCGACGAACCCCGCCAGGCTCTTCTCCGACGCCTCTCCGAACCCCAGTTTGACAGCGTAGGCATCGGCGCCCCCTTCATCCACGAAGATCGCCCATCCGGTGTAGTCGGCTTTGCCTAGGCCGGTAGATTGGTCGATTGCATAGCGATCCTTGCCCGTTCCGGCATCGATGGTAAGGCTGACGCCATGGTCCCAGGCCACACCGGCATTGTAGAACGGCCCGGACGAATGATAGCGGTCATCCCCATGCCGGTCGATGAACAGCGCGACGCCGTAGTGGGCCGACGCGCCCTGGCCGTAGCGTGCGGCCTGATAGTCGTCATCGCCATCCAGATCGAGCAGGGTACCGGTGCCGAAAAAATATCCTGTGCCCTGCGAAAAGTTGGCGCTCTGATACTGATCAGCGCCGTCAAGATCGATCAACAGTCCCCATCCGCCGGCCAGGCTCTGCGCCTGCCGCTCCGGCTGTTTGGCCAACACGCGCAGCCCTGACCCGACGCCCAAGCCAAAACAATCGTACTGGAACAACGGGTCGCCGGGCTTCGCCTGCGGCGCATCCTGAGCGTTGTAGGCGCTGGGGATGAATCCGCCGCATTGGTACCGATCGTCGCCGGCCACATCGACGACAGCCCCCACGCCCAGCGGTCCACCGAAGCCGAGCGCAAACCCGTGGCTGGTGTATCGATCGTTGCCCGCGAGATCCAACAGCAGCCCCAATCCTCCGATGGCCGCGCCCTGCGTCAGCCGGTCGCCCATATACACGTCGTTGCCCTGCATATCGACCAGCATGCCCAACCCGGCAAACCCGGCGCCGCCGCTACCCTGATGCAGTTGATACACATCGTCGCCGGCCCGGTCGATGACCAGGCCCACGCCCAGCCGGCCGGTGGCCAGTCCCATCGGTGCACCTTCGTACGTGTCGTTTCCGGCCAGATCGATCACAATGGCGTTGCCGTGCTGCTCGTCGCCGGAGGCGCCGATCGATCCCCGGTACAGATCGTCACCCCCGAGATCGATCACCAACGCGACCCGCTGGTCGAGTTCGTAGGTGTTGGGGCCCGGTCCTCCGATGACGATCAGTCCTTCCGACGTCCGCTGCGCCAGCATGACCTCGCCGGTGATACCCGGGGGGGTCTGTCCCGCAGGAAGCGCTTTAGGAAACACCTCGGCCAGTTGGCGCAGCCATCGTCCATTGGCCAATCGCGCCAGCGCCTGCGCGTCGGCGATCAAGGCGGCATAGTTCACCCGCTCTTCCAGCAACTCGGCAAACCGCCCGGTCGCTTTGATCTGAGCAACCGTCTGTTCGGTGAACAGGGAAATCTGCGGCGTGTAGTGTTCTGCGAGCGCTTGCCCGTGTCGGAACAGGAATTGCCGCTCGGCGTCCGTCAGGTCGGCAAATGCCGTATCCCGATGGCGGGCGGCCTGTTCCAGCGTGGCGGTCATAAATTCAATGTGGTCGTCGGGTGCAAACGTCGTCGGGAAGGGGACCGGCTGATGGAATTCGGAGGTCCGATCCATGCCGGCTTCCAGAACATCCAGAATCGCGGCCAGATTGAGGCTGCCGCCTTCGGCAAGTTCCGCCACCAGCAGCCCGGTCACCTCGATGCTCGCCAGACCGTCCCATGGCTGCTTGAGCGATTGTACCGCCGCGCGGCGCATGAAGCGGCCGGGAAGGGTTTCGACCGATGCGTGCGTGCTCACAATTTGCGCATGGACGTCGGCGGTCTCCGCATCGAACGAGGCTTGAACGGCCGGACGGATGCGGGCGATCACCGATTCGCGCATGCGGCTGACCGGCGCGATCTGCGGATTGATCAGCGAGAAAAATTCCTGCATCAGGCTGCATCCGGGAAGGATCAGCAACAGAACCGCCAGAGCGGGCCGTATCCACGAGGGTATCGTCATGCTCTCAGGATACCCTGCGCGAATCGCCATTGCTACGGCCGGCGCGGGCGTGCTTCCGCATGGAACCGGCAACGATCTGGAATTCGTAGAGGCGGCATTCGATCGGTCCATTGAACAGCGGAATTCGTTTGGAGGGGGCCAGACCGATGAGTTTGGGTACGCGCAGATCTCCCGTGAACACGTATACGCGCCAGCCGGCGAAATGCCGTTTCAAGTGATCGCCCAGTTTCGGGTAGAACCCGTCGAGTTCGTCCGGCCGGCTGAGCCGTACACCGTATGGCGGATTAATCAGCATCACGCCGCTGGGTGCCGGTGGGCGCACATCGAGAATGTCGGCTTGGCTGAGACGAATATCGTCTGCCACCCCGGCGGTCCTGAACAGTTCGCCGGCAATCCGGATTGCGTGCGGGTCGTGGTCGGACGCATGGATGGCGACGGGTGTTTCCACACACGCCGCCTGCGCCGCCGCGTGCAGAGTCCGCCATTGCTGTGCGTCGTGCATGGTGAAGGCTTCAACTGCAAATCGCCGTCCGATCCCCGGCGCAATGCGGCGGGTCATCATCGCGGCCTCGAGTGAAATTGTTCCGCCCCCGCACATCGGATCGAGCAGCGGTTCGTCCGGCATCCATCCCGCCAAACGCAACAGGCCGGCAGCCAGATTCTCACGCAACGGTGCCTCGACGCGGGCGCGGCGATAGCCCCGCTTGAACAGTGCATCGCCGGACGTGTCGAGATAGAAGATGACGGTGTTCCGATCGAGAAACGCGTCGATGCGGACGTGAGGGCTGCGCGTGTC
>OMJK01000177.1 GCA_900299325.1 Nitrospiraceae bacterium
CAGAGAACAGGAACTGCTCGAAGTCATGCGGCAGCTACAGGAAGCCAACCAGATGCTGCTCCGGCTGTCCTCGCTGGACGGCCTGACCGGCATTACCAACCGCCGGCAATTCGACGATTTTCTCGACCAGGAGTGGCGGCGTGCCGTACGCGAATCGTCCCCGCTCTCTCTGCTCATGCTCGATATCGACCGGTTCAAGTCGTACAACGATTCCCAGGGCCATACGTCCGGCGATACGTGCCTGAGACAGGTCGCCGCCGCGATTTCCAGCGCCGTCAACCGCCCCGGCGACCTCGTCGCCCGCTATGGCGGCGATGAGTTCGTCATCGTCCTGCCGGGCACCGCCGTCGACGGCGCAGCACAGGTGGCGGACGGGCTTCGCCGGCGGATCGAAGCACTCGGCATTACGCATACCGACGGTGACCGCGTTACCATCAGCGTCGGCTATGCGAGTACCGTCCCGACCCGGCATATGGCGCCGACCGACCTGATCAAAGCGGCCGACCAGGCGCTGTACCAGGCCAAGCAGGAAGGCCGGAACCGGACGAAGCAAGCCAGCACGCTGTCCCTCGTACCGAACACACAACACAATTAGGCCGTTGTCGCAACGGTCTGGTTCTGAGCGCCGATCTGTTATGCCACGTCGTCCCCCGTCGCAGAAAGCACCGGCCAAGCCCCCGTCAACCACTCGCCGATCCGCCGCACCGGCCGCAACCAACCGGCCCGTCCTGACTCTGCACGCGAACCGCGAGCCGAATAGCGCGGCCACGCTGCTCGGACGCTATCAGCAGGCTCTCCGGATCCTCGCGCACAACGACGCCGTCAACAGCGGCGACCTTCCGCTGGCGCTACAGGCCATGACCGAAGCCTGCACCGGGCTCTTGCTGGCCGAGCGGGCGAGCGTGTGGATCTTCAACGATACGCGGACGGCCATGCAGCTGATGGATCTCTACGAACGGTCGACCCAGCGCCACAGCGCCGGCGTGACGCTTCAGGCGGACGAGTACGCGGGCTTTTTCCGCGCGCTCGAACGGACAGACTGGGCGATTGCCGCGCATAACGCACACCGCGACCCCAGGACGAAAGGGCTCTCCGGCCGCTATCTGTCGCCGGCGAACATCGGCGCGCTGTTGAGCACGCCGATCCGTCGGAAGGGCCAGGTCGTGGGCTTATTGAACATCGAGCACATCGGCCAGTCCCGGCGCTGGACGCTGGACGAAGAACAGGTTACCTGCGCGCTCTCCACGATGATCACACTGGCGCTGGAGTCGGCGGAGCGGCGCGCAGCGGAACAGGCGCTTCGCGAGGCCAAAGAGTCGGCGGAAATCGCCAGCCGGGCCAAAAGCGGATTCCTCGCCACCGTCAGCCACGAGATCCGGACACCGATGAACGCCATCATCGGCATGGCCGATCTCCTCTGGGACACGCAGCTGACGCCCGAGCAGCGCAAGTACCTGCGGATTTTCCGCCGGGCCGGCGGCAATCTGCTGAACCTCATCAACGATATTCTCGATCTCTCCAAAGTCGAGTCGGGCCATCTTGAACTGGAATCCATCGACTTCGACCTGAACGACCTGGTGGACAAGGCCATCGAAATCCTGGCGATGCGAGCGAACGAAAAAGGTCTAGAGCTGGCCTGCCGGCTGGCGCCGGACGTCCCTTGCGCGGTCACCGGCGACCCGAACCGGCTGCACCAGATCCTGATCAATCTCATCAGCAACGCGCTGAAATTCACGGAGAAGGGCTCCGTCATCGTCCACATCACGCGCGATCCCGACAGCGCACACCCCGGCGCCATCCGGTTTTCCGTCACCGACACCGGCATCGGCATCCCCGCGGAGAAGCTCCAGCTGATTTTTGAAAGTTTCACCCAGGCGCATGCGTCCACGGCGCGCACGTACGGCGGCACCGGCTTGGGCCTGTCGATTTCCAAACAGCTGGCCCAACGGATGGGCGGCCGCATCTGGGTCGAGAGCACCCTCGGCGTCGGCAGCACATTCCACTGCACCGTGCGCCTCGGCGTGCAAACGCAACCGACCCAGGTGAAGGCCGCGCCCCTCTTCGACCTTACCGGCACCACAACGCTCGTGGTCGACGACCATCCGATCAATCGCCTCATTCTTCGGGAAACCCTGACCAATTGGGGCGCCCGGGTCACGGAAACCGACAGCGGCCGGGCGGCGCTGGCTGAACTGGCGCGCAGCGCGAAGGCGGGACGCCCGTACGAATTGTTGCTGCTGGACTGCCGGATGCCGGAGATGGACGGCTTTCAGGTCATCGACGCGATCAAACAGGCCGGACTCGGGTCCGGGTTGACCACCATCATGCTCACCTCCACCCAGTGGGCGGACGACATCGCCCGCACGTACGATTTGGGGTTAGGCGGATATCTGGTGAAGCCGATCCGCCGGACCGATCTCCATCAAACCATCGGCATCGCACTGGGCCGCACGAAAGGAACGCCGCTGCCGCAGGTGGAACCGAGCCAGCCTGTGGCACCGGACACCGCCCGCCCGCTGAACGTGCTGCTGGTCGAGGATTCACCCGACAACCAGCTGCTCATCAAGTCATACCTAAAAGGCACCGATCATAAGCTGGAGGTCGCCGACAACGGCGCAATCGCCGTGGAGAAATTCCAAACCGGCGCCTTCGACCTGGTGCTGATGGACATGCACATGCCGGTCATGGACGGCTATGCCGCGACGGCGGCCATCCGCCGGTGGGAGCAGGAGCACGATCTGCCGGCCGTGCAGATCATCGCGCTCACCGCGCTGGCGCTCAAAGAAGAAGCGGCCAAGATTTTCGAGGCCGGCTGCAACACGCACATCACCAAGCCCGTGAAGAAGACCACGCTGTTGGAAATTCTCCGGGCCTGTAAAGGACGGGTGACCTAACGATGGGACTGCCACAACCGAAGCCGCTGGAACGCATCATCGTCTCGATCGACAAGGATCTCGAGGACATCGTCCCCGTGTTCCTCAACAACCGGAAAAAAGACGTCCAGACCCTGCGCACGGCCCTGGCCCAGCACGACTTTGAAACACTGCGCACGCTCGGCCATCGCATGCGCGGCGACGGCAGCGGCTATGGGTTCGATGCCGTGAGCCAGATCGGCGCCATCATGGAGTCGGCGGCCGGCCGCCGTGATCGCGCGACCATCCAGCAACAGACACAGCAACTGGAAGACTTCCTCGCCCGCGTGCAGGTCGAGTACCGCTGAACAGCCGGTTTGTTTGGGTAGAGTCTCGCCGGCGGGTTGTGTATAATGCCGTCCAGCGGGAACGCGAGCTTTCTTTCTCCCCGTTCTCCTGCCGTGGGCTTCAATGCTGCGCAATCACGCGCAGCCAACTCCCGCGGATCTTCGGCTCGCGCGTCCGGGTCCCATCGGGTGGGGGGCTAGCTCAGTTGGGAGAGCACTACGTTCGCAACGTAGGGGTCGGGGGTTCAACTCCCCTGCCCTCCACCAAACCTCACTTCAGTTATCTCTCTCGAATCAGGAAGGGCTGATAATCGCTTGGCCGTTCGGCTTTGCATCGGCAATGACCACCCGCCGCCCTTCAACACGCAGACGGCCTTCGGCGAAGAGTTGCACGGCGCGCGGATAGATCTTGTGTTCCTGTTCGAGGATGCGAGCTGCCAGCGTCTCAGGCGTATCGCCGTCGAGAATCGGCACGGCGGCTTGCAGAATGATCGGCCCTTCGTCGACGCCTTCCGTGACGAAGTGCACCGTGCAGCCCGCCAGCTTGCAGCCCCAGTCGATCGCCTTCTTCTGCACGTCCAGCCCGGGGAACGACGGCAACAGCGACGGATGAATGTTCATCATCCGGTTGGCATAGGCGTTCACCAGCACGGCGGTCACGATTTTCATGTAGCCGGCCAGCAGGACCAGCTCCACCTCGTGCTGCTTCAGCACTTCCAGTAGCGCATGGTCGTACGCCTCGCGGCTGTCCGGCCGGCCGGCAAACGGCTTGGGGTCGACAAACAGATCGGGCAACCCGTGTTTGCGCGCCCGCTCCAGCGCCACCGCATCTTTCTTGTTGCTGATCACGGCGACAATCCTGGCCTGGACTGCCCCTGCCTCGATCGCATCGATGACGGCTTGCAGGTTAGATCCCCGTCCGGAGGCCAGCACGGCGACGCGCAGCGGAGTCGTGCGCTTAGTCGACATACTCCACCTCCGGTCCGCCGTCGGATGCCGAAACAATCTCGCCGACCTGCCAGCCCCGGTCGCCGAGCGTGGCTGCTTTGGCAAGCACAGCGGATACCGCATCGAGCGGCACCACCAGGATTAACCCGATCCCCATGTTGAAGACCCGGTACATTTCCTCGCGGTCCACCTGCCCCAACCGGCTCAGCGCCTGGAACACCGGCGGCACAGTCCACGCCTTCCGGCTGATTCTGGCCCGCACGCCGTCGGGAAATACGCGCGGCAGGTTTTCGGTAATCCCGCCGCCCGTAATGTGCGCAATCCCTTTAACGGGACACGACTGGACGAGCGCGAGAATTTGCTTCGCGTATATTCTGGTCGGAGTGAGCAGCACGTCGCCGAGAGAACGATCCAGTTCAGGCACCTTGCTCGTCACCGTCAACTTCGCTTTATCGAAGAACACCCGCCGCGCCAGCGAGTACCCGTTGCTGTGCAGGCCGGTCGATGCCAATCCAATGATCGCGTCGCCAGGCTGAATGGTCTTTCCATCGATGATCTTCGGTTTATCGACCACGCCGACGGCGAAGCCGGCCAGATCGTACTCCCCGTCCGCATACATCGAGGGCATCTCCGCCGTTTCGCCGCCGATCAATGCGCAGCCGGCCTGGCGGCAGCCCTCGGCGATTCCCTTCACCACTTCCTGCGCCTTCGGCACCGCCAACTTGCCTGTTGCAAAGTAATCCAGAAAGAACAACGGCTCGGCGCCACTTACCGCAATGTCGTTGACACACATCGCCACGAGGTCGATGCCGACCGTGTCGTGCTGATCCATCATGAAGGCGATCTTCAGCTTGGTACCAACGCCGTCGGTGCCGGAGACGAGAACGGGATCCTGATACTTCTTCGCCTGGAGATTGAAGAGCCCGCCGAATCCACCCAGATCGGCCAGCACTTCCGAACGAAACGTCGAGCGGACAAGCGGCTTGATGCGATCGACGAACTCGTCGCCCGCGTCGATATCGACTCCTGACTCCCGATACGTTGTCATAGGCGAGGGCATCTTAACGGAGCGTCTGATGCGGGTCAACGAGCGGGGCGGACCGCGTGCGGGAGGGATTCGACTTCCAATCTTTCTCTCTCGGAGGGCGGCGGGGTCGTTTCTGACTGCGCGCATCCGCCGAGCGCATCGTCCACCTTAGCCGGACGATCCGTTCATCAGATGTGCGCGGCGGGCGAGCACGGAAATGACCGGCCGCCCTCCTCACCCCTCCGGCCGCATTTCGACGTCCAGCAGCTTGATCTTCCGATGCAAGTGGCTCCGTTCGATCTGCAGGTCTTCGGCCGTGCGCGAAATGTTCCAGTGGTGTTCGCGCAGCTTCCGCGCGATGTATTCCTTTTCGAAGGCGTTGCGCGCATCGCGGAGCGACTCGTACCGCTGTGTGAACAGCGGGCTGGCCGGCTGGCCGGCGGTCGACGCCGGTTGCGCGGCGCGTCCCGGCAACGCCGTCGTCGCCTGCGGCCCGTCGATCACCGCACCCGGCACCATGATCATCAGGCGCTCGATCACATTGCGCAGTTCGCGGATGTTGCCCGGCCAGTCGTACTGCTGAAACACCGCCATCGCGTCGGGCGACACCTCCTTGATCCGCAATCCCTGCTCGTCGGCGTGGACATGCAGAAAATGCCGCACCAGGGCGGGAATGTCCTCGCGGCGCGCGCGGAGCGGCGGCACGACGATCGGCACCACGTTGAGCCGGTAATAGAGATCCTCCCGGAACTGCCCTTTTTCGATTTCCTTTTCCAGGTCCTTGTTGGAGGCCGCCAGCACCCGCACGTCGACCTTCATCAGCTTGGTGCCGCCGACCCGCGTGAACTGCTGCTCCTGCAGCGCGCGCAGAACTTTGGCCTGCGTGCTCAGGCTCATATCGCCGATTTCGTCGAGAAACAGCGTGCCGCCGTCCGCCTGCTCGAACTGGCCGCGCTTCATCGACGTGGCGCCGCTGAACGAGCCCTTCTCGTGGCCGAACAGCTCGCTCTCGATCAGCGTTTCGGGAATGGCAGCGCAGTTTACGGCGACGAAGGGATGGTCGGCGCGCGCGCTGTGCGCATGAATCGCCCGGGCCACCAGCTCCTTGCCGGTGCCGTTCTCGCCGCCGATCAGCACGCGGCTGTTCGTCGGCCCGGCCGTCTCGATCAGCTGCCGCAGCCGGTCCATCGCCGGCGACGTACCCACCAGTTCGAACTTCCGCTGGACCTTCGTCTTGAGCGTCCGGTTTTCCTGCTCCAGCCGGTGCTGCTCCAGCGCATGCTTGACCCGCAGCGTGACGTTTTCCAGCGAGAGCGGTTTTTCGATGTAGTCGTAGGCACCCAGCTTGATGGCCTTCACCGCCGTCTCGATCGAGCCGTGGCCCGACATCATCACGACCTGCGCCGTCGGCACCAGCTGCTTGACCCGGCGCAGCGTTTCGAGCCCGTCCATTTCGGGCATCCAGATGTCCAGCATCGTGAGGTCGGGCGGATCAGTCGTATAGGCACGCAGCGCTTCGGTTCCGTTCGAGGCCACCGACACCTGATAGCCTTCGTCCTCCAGAATGCTCCGGAGCGACGTGAGAATCGCGTCTTCGTCGTCCACAATCAGAATCGATGCCGACATCTGTTCTCCTGTGATGGATACTCAGTGACGCATGATGAGTTCGACCGCTTCAGTCCGGCCACTGGTCACTCATCACCCATCACTTATCACTTCTTCGGTTACACCGGCAGGTCGAACGTAAAGACCGCCCCTTTGGGCTGGTTGTTGCCGGCTTGAATCTGCCCGTCGTGATCGGTGATGATCCGGCGGACGATGGCCAGCCCCAAACCCGTGCCCGTCTTCTTGCGCGTGAAGTACGGCACGAAGAGCCGCTCCTGGTCGTCCGGCGCAATACCCGTCCCTTCGTCCGCCACCGTCACCACGGCCCGTTTGCGTTTCGTGTCGTACTTCGTCGTCACCCACAGCCGCCCCTTTTGATTCATCGCCTGGACGGCGTTGTCGAACAGATTGACGAACACGCGCTTCAGCTGCTCGCGGTCGAAATTGGTCGGCGGCAGATCCTCGTCCAGATCCACGATCAGCTCGATGTCTTTTTGCGCCGACCGGTAGAGCGTCACGATTTCGTTCACGACGTCGTGCAGCGACTGGCGGGCCATGTGCGGCGCCGGCAGCCGGGCGAACTTGGAAAACTCGTCGACCATGTGCTTGAGGCTGGTCACTTCGCTGACGATCACCCCCGTGGCGTCGTCGAAAATCTGGTCGAAGTCCGGAGACTTCTCAAAGAACTTCTTCCGGAGCCGCTGCGCGGACAGCTGAATCGGCGTGAGGGGATTCTTGATCTCATGCGCCACGCGGCGGGCGACTTCCTGCCAGGCCGCCACTTTTTGCGCTGTGATCAATTCGGTGAGATCTTCGAAAATCAGCACAAATCCGAGATCCTTCTTCGCCTCGTCCCGCATGCGCGACCCGCTCAACCGGATCGTGACCAGCTTGCCCTGCAAATCCAGCTGCCCGTCCAGCGTCAGATCGTCCCGGTCATCCGCCTGCATCCGGTCGTAGGCCGTCTGGAACAGATCCAGGCCGAATTCCTTGAACGCCTCGTTTGCCGACCGCCCGCGCAACCGGTCGGCCGCCAGCCCCAAAATCCGCTCGCCCGACGGGTTGAACGTGGTGATCACGCCATTCCGGTCGATCGATAGCAACCCGGCGGCGATCGTCGCCACGACTGTTTCGATGTACGCCCGCCGGCGGTCCAACTCGATGTTCGTACTCCGGAGCGACCGGTTCGCGTCGTCGACTTTGGACTTGCTCTCCTGCAAATCCTCGGTCATGCGGTTGAACGAGTCGATGAGCGTCCCGATTTCGTCGGTTGCTTTAGCGTCGATGTGCACCGACAGATCGCCTTGCGCGACCGCTTCGGTCGCCTCGGCCAGCCGTTGAATCGGGACGGTGATGCTGCGGGCCACGTAGAATCCGAACCACGTGGCGCTGAACAGAATCAGAACCGTCACCACCGCCACGAACAGATACGCGCCGGCCTTGATCGGATTTTTCAGCGCCTTGATCTGCTTGTACTCCGCATACTGCCGGCCGATGCCTTCCATCTTCGTCAACAGCGACTCGGGCACATAGGTTTCCACCACCGCCACGCCTTCCAGCTCGCCCCGCCGGCTGCCGGACAGCACCGGCACCGCCGCGCGGACCAGCCGCCCGGTCTGCGCCTCCTGCACCGACGTGACTTCCTGCTTGCCGTTAATCACTTGCAAAACCAGCTGACTGATCGGCAGATCCAGCACGCCCACCGGCACGCCGGTATCCAACGCCTTCGTCAGCGGCTCCATCTTGGCCGAAAAGACTTCGACGCCGGCCACGCCGTACTCCACCCGCTTCCTGGCGATCGCCGCCACGAGCAGATCCCGCTGCTCGGGCATGAGCATGTCTTCCCGGAACAGTTCCTGCCCCAACGCGCGCGCGCTGTTGACCGCCAGGGCGATGTGTCCGGCATGTTGCATGCGCACGACTTCATAGGAGTCGTTCATGACCTTTTCGACCTGCTCGTTGAACCAGACATCGACCGCCTTGTTGACAAGCCCGCTGGCAACCAGCGCGAGCAGCACGGTCGGAATCAGCGAGAATCCGATGAAAGCCGCGATGAGCTTCGCCCGGAATCCCGATCCGACCAGCCGGTGCCGGCGCTCGAAGTAGGCCTTGATCAGGTTCCGCGACAGCAGCAGCGTCAGGACGACGAACCCGATCAGATCGAGGTTGAGCAGCAGCAGCACGAACGCATAGCCGGCCGTCGGCAGCAGCGAATCACTGCCTTCTGCACCGGGCACGACGCGCTGCGAGTAGTAGGCCGTGAGTGCGAGGCAGGGGATCAGGAGGATGAGGACGATCCAGACCGGCCGCAGGTGCAGCATCTTCGGGTCGGACTCGTGCGCCGGCTCGGCGGCCGTCGACCGGGATCTGGCCGGAACGGACCCGAACGGAGTGCTGGAAGTCTCCCTATCAGGCATACACGAAACTCACAGTCGGATGGAGGCGGTGCTTACTTGTTCGATGCCAAGGTCACGTACTTCATCCGGACAGCATAGAGCATGTCCCGCAAGACCGTCTGTTCGTCCGGCGACAGATTGCCCTTCGTCTTGTCCTCGAGCATCGACAGCACGTCGATAATTTCCTTGGCCTGGGGAAGATTCACGGGAAGCGGCTGCTGACCCGGGTCCAGCTGTTCGCCCATCAGCATCAGCGACGACGACCCGAGTGAAATGACGAACGACGAGAACGTCACCGGAAAGGCAGGAGCCGCCTGAGCGGATGCCGGAGCCTCGACCGGTTTCGCCGACGCCGGCCCCGTGGAGGCCGGGCCGCCCGGAGCGTCGGCACTGCCCCCGCCCCGCCGGTCCCGAACGACGAATCCCTGCTCCTGATCTGCCATCTCTCCACCTCGTAGCGGGTCGGAGTACCCTATCATAGGGCCTATGCGCTCGCAAGCCGACCCGGCGCGTTGAAGCTGTGCGGCCACTCGGTATAGAGTGCCCCTGCGCATGTCCGAACGATTCGCCAAACTCGTCGCCCTGATGGCCGCGCTGCGCGCGCCCGACGGCTGTCCCTGGGACCGCAAGCAAACGCACGAGTCGCTCAAGCCGTACCTGCTGGAAGAAACCTACGAGGTGCTGGAAACCATCGACGCCGGCCACGAGCGCAAGCTGCGCGAAGAACTGGGCGACGTGCTGCTGCAAGTGCTCTTTCATAGCCAGATTGCAACCGAAGCCGGCACCTTCACCATCGACGACGTCCTCGATCAGCTGTCCGCCAAGTTGATCCGCCGCCATCCGCACGTCTTCGACGCGCAGGGCGGCGCGAAACCGGTCTCCAACGGCGAGCAGGTCCTCACGCAATGGGAAGAAATCAAGCGGGCTGAGCGGCAGGCCGACGGCGCCGGCGCTTCGGCACTCGACGGCGTACCCAAGACACTGCCGGCTCTCCTACGGGCGTACCAGACGCAGGCCCGCGCCGCGCGGGTGGGATTCGACTGGTCGCACGACACCGCCGGCTTCAACGCCATGACGAATAAAATTTCCGAGGAGGTCGATGAACTGCGCGCGGCGGTTGCGGCCGGCCGGGCATCCGATGGAGCGGGCTCCGCCGGTCATGCGGACATTGCCGGTGAGATGGGCGATCTGCTGTTTGCGCTTGTGAATCTGGCGCGGTTCCTCAAGGTGAATCCCGAAGACGCGCTGCGCCTGTCGACGAACCGCTTTACCGACCGCTTCCACCTCGTCGAAGCCCTGGCCGCCGAGCAGGGCCGCGCTCTGACGGAGATGACCCTGGCCGACATGGACCGCCTGTGGGAGGAAGCCAAGCGGTGTCTGCGCGAGCACCCGGCGCCGTCCGAGCCGGCAGCGCCGTCGAAGAAGGATCGCGCATCGTGAGCGATCAAGAGCCCTACGAAGAAGGCAAGCGCGCGGGTGCCCATCCGCTGGTCGTTGTATTCGGCATTCTGTTCGGCCTCTGGCTGTTCGTCGTCGTCATTATTCCCAGTTCGCGCAACAAGCAGGCTGCCGGCACGGAAGGCCCGGCCGTTTCGGCAATCGAAGACCTCGATGCCGCGCCCGTCATGTTCAAAGTCCAGACGACCGTCCCGGAGATGAACGCCATCGGGCTTGTCGTGCCGGCCCAGGCGACCGACAGCCAGATCGTCGGCCTGCTGAAGCGCTTGCGCAACGAACGGCTCGCCGGCAGTCTCGGTGCGCTGGTGCCGTCCACCACGCCGGGCCATAAACTCGGCGATCATGCCATCGCCGACATCTACGTCTTTTCCGACGCCACGTACGCCGCCGCCGATTCCATCCGCGTGCTGGCGCAGGGTGCGCACGCGCCGGGCAATCTCTACCCGCAGGCCTTTCCGTTCGAAATCACCATGGAAGAAGTGCGCGGCCACTACCGCATCGACTTGAACGACACCGGCAGTCCCGACAAAGGCTCGCTCGGCTTCGCCGACGAGTCCGGCGTGCACTCCAAGCAGTTTCGCCGCATTTTTTGAGCCCGTCCCCCGCCTCGCGGCAACCATTCGAAATACGTTCTGTCCCCAAAGCCTGGGGAAAATTCAGCGGCTGTTCTTAGGGGAAACCCTCTCTACTAGATCTTGGGGGGTGCCGCGCTCACACCCCCAATGACTAATTCTTGGGCAGGTTGACGGCCGAACGATGAATCGCGGCGATTCTGCGTGGCCGGACCGTTTATCAACAGGACTGTCCACAGAAACTGTGGGTGGGAGCGTTGTGCGGTTTGGATCGAGCAGGAAACGGCGCGCGCGGACGATTCGCTCAGAGCCCGACGCGTTTTTTGATTTCGTCGCGGACCGCCGACCGCTCGTGATCGAGCCGCGTCTGCAATTTCGCAAACAAATGCGCGAGCGGACCGGTAAACGGACCAACCATGACGTCGCGGCGTTCCGCCAGCATGCCTTCTTGCTCGGCGATCTGCATTTTCCAGTCGGCGATCGTGCGGGAGAGCAGCTTCGACACGATCAACTGCTGGCCGGCCGAGCCGGTCACCGGTCCGAGCAGTTGCGTCTTCACGACGTCGAGTTCGTCGGGAATCGAGACCTTCACGCGCACGCCGTGCGGCGTTGCCCAGGTCGCCCGTTGAATGGAATAGTCGTACGAGAACACCGGCTCGCGCGGCTCCCGAAACGGGCCGCTGACATCGGAGATCGTGAGTTTGTTGTCCATAGTGCGGCGATACTATAATAAGAGGTTCTATTTGGAACACACAAGAGAGAGCTAGGAGACTGGTCGCTGTTCTGCGAATGTGGCCATGATCCGCTCGGCCGCCAAATTTCCGTCGCGGATGCAGTCCGGGATACCGACACCGCAGTAGGCGGCGCCGGTCAGGACCAGGCCCGGATAGCGGCTCAGCGCCGCGTCCAGCTGACTCAAGCGGTCGAGATGGCCCAGCGTGTACTGCGGCATCGCCTTCCACCAGCGATTCACTTCGGCATAGGTTGGTTCGGCCTGCAACCCGCACAGTGCTGTCAGTTCCGCACGAACTCGTGCGACTAATTGCTCGTCATCCAGTTTTAGAATCTCCTCCCGTCCGACTCCGCCCACATAGCACCGCACGAGTACCTGATCCGCTGGCGCGCGATGCGCCCACTTGCGCGACGTCCAGGTCGCGGCGATCAAGTCGCGCCCTTCCGCCCGCGGAACCACAAACCCGAACCCCTGCACCGACCCGGCCACCGCCGCAGCCGGATACGCCATCGAGACCGTGCCTGTTGACGCGTAGGGAATCATCTCCAACAGTCCGCCGGCGATCGGTGTCAGCGGACGCAGCAAGTCCGCCGAGACATAGGCCGGCGTGGCCAGCACCAGACTCTCGGCCGACAGCGCCGACCCGTCCTGCAAAATCACGTCGTACATCCAGCGGCCCAACTGGTGTGAGCGCACGCGCACCGCATCGACCGGACAATTCGCGCGCAACTCAATCCCCTGCCGGGTCAAGCGAGACGTCAGCGCCGCCGTCAGATCGCCCAGCCCGTTTTTCAAGCTGACGAACATCGTGCGCTTCGGACGGCCGGGCACAGGAGCAGGCGCATGCTTCCTCGCCGCCATCATGCCGCGAATGATGCCGCCGTACTGCTGCTCCAGTTCGTGGAAGCGGGGAAACGTCGCCTTGAGGCTCATCTGTTCGGCATCGCCCGCATAGATGCCGGCCATTAACGGCTCGATCATCCGCTCGAACGCCTGCGCGCCGAACCGGCGCCGGAAGAATGCGGCCAGCGACTCGTCACCGTCTGCGGGACCCCGGGGCAGCACCAGATCGAGCCCCATGCGCGCGAGGCCCGGCAGACCCAGCAATCCGCTCCGAAGAAACGGCCCCAACTGCTTCGGCACGAACACGACCAATCCTTCGGGCAGTTCATGCAGGCGGCCACGCGACCAGACGAAGGCTTTGGTGCCGGCGTCGTTCGTATTGATCAGTTGATCGGCCAACCCCAATTTGAGACAGAGCTCGATGCCCGCCGGTTTTTGCGAGAGGAAGGAGTCCGGCCCCGCATCGGTCACCAGCCCGCCGACGTGATGTGTCTGGATTTTACCGCCCCAGGACGGGCCGGATTCCAGCACCGTGCAGCGCAGGGCAATCCCGGCGGCTGCAGCCCGCTCATGAAGCGCAAAGGCCGTGGCCAGTCCGGAGATGCCGCCGCCGACGATGACGACTGTGCGGGAAGTACTCACGAGTGCAGACAGAGGGATGATTCGTGCGCCGCGAGGACATCGAGCAGGATACCGATCATCGCCGGCGAGTCGTTGAGCATCGCCATGCGCTCGAGCTGCATGCCCTTGGCGGTTGCTAGTTGCTTCAATTCGATATCGATATCGTACAGCGTCTCAACATGGTCGCAGAGAAATCCGACGGGCGCCACCAGCACATGGCGATGGCCCTGCCGATGCAGCGCCTCCAGCGTCGATTCCACCGTCGGGCCCAACCACGGTTCACTCGAACGGCCCTGGCTCTGATACGCAAACACCGTCGGCTGATCGCCCAATTGCGCGGTCACTGCTTCAACCGTGCCTTTGACTTCATCGGGGTAGGGATCCTTCATCGCAACAATCCGCTCCGGCAGGCTGTGGGCTGTGAAGAGCACCGGCACGGTGGCGCGAACACCGGCGGGAAACGTGAGCAGCCCCTGCCGGATGTTGTGCACCAACGCGGCAATGAGTTTGGGATGCCGGTTCCAGCTGCCCACATAGCTGACGGAGGCCATATGCTGAACCGCGGTGCGAGCTTCTTCCACTTTCTTCTTATATGCCCCGGTGCTCAACGACGACTGCTGCGGCGCCATGCAGAACCCGATCACGTGCTCGGGATCTGCCTTGAGCAACTCGGCATAGGTCTCCTTGATGAACGGATGCCAGTGCCGCAATCCGACGTAGACACGATACCGGGCGTCGCCGGATTCGTTGAGCGTACGTTCGAGTTTTCTGGCCACGTCCTGCGTAATGCCGACCGCCGGCGACTTACCGCCGGTCGCGCGATAGCGCGCGCGAATTTCCTCGACAAGTTCGGGCGGCGTCGGACGCCCACCGCGCACGTCCAGCAAAAACGGTTCGACGTTCTCCAAACAGTCCGGACCGCCCATCGCCATCAGGAGCACCGCAATGGGCCGCTGGGTCTGTGCCATGGTAGGAGGTCGTCGGATTAGCGCTGACTCAGCTTGTGGATCATGTTGATCGCGGCTTCGACGTGATCGACCGGTGTCGTGGGGAGGATCCCATGCCCCAAATTGAAGATGTGGCCAAGCCGGCCGCCGGCCCGCTTTAAGATATCTTCGACGCGCCGTTCGATTTCATGCACCGGCGCAAACAATACCAGCGGGTCCAGATTGCCCTGCACCGCACGGTCGTGACCGACCAGCGCCCAGCCTTCGTCGAGATGGATGCGCCAGTCGATGCCGATCACGTCCCCGCCGGCCTCCCGCATCTGTCGGAGAATCGCGCTGGTGCCGGTTCCGAAGTGAATCGTCGGCACGCCTTCGCGCTTCAGCCCGTCGAAGATCAGTTGCACGTGCGGCTTCACATACTCGGCATAATCGCCGGCAGAGAGACAGCCGACCCAGCTGTCGAACAGCTGCACCGCCTGCGCACCCGCCGCAATCTGGCGGCGCAGATAGCCGGTGATCACCCGCGCG
>OMJK01000178.1 GCA_900299325.1 Nitrospiraceae bacterium
CCAAGCTTGGCGTTCAGCATGCGGAGCAGATCCGCGGCGATCTCCTGTTCGAAGGGCCGCAGCGGCAGTGCCTTGATCCATGCGGCGGTTTCTTCCACGGTCAGCTCGGCGACCTGGTGAATGTCCCGTCCGGCAATCTTCACGTAGCGCGCGTCCGGTTTCAGGCGGCTGCCGCGGCAGGCGGGACATTCAAAGGGCGTGCGGTAGCGGCTGAGCAGGACGCGGACGTGCAGCTTGTACCGTTTGCCTTCCAGGTACTCGAAGAACTCGTTGACGCCTTCGAACGTCTTGTCGCCGTCCCACAACAACTGTTGCGTCTCTTTCGGCAACAACCTGAAAGGGGCGGCGAGGTCCACGCCCTGCCGTTTCAGGGCCAGCAGCATCTGCTTCTGCCACCAGTCGCCGCTGGGCTTGCTCCAGGGTTCGATTGCGCCCTGTACGAGCGACTTGTTGTGATCGGGGACGACCAACTCCGGATCGTAGCGCAGCACGTTGCCGAAGCCTTTGCATTCCGGGCAGGCGCCGACCGGGTGATTGAACGAAAACAGAATAGGACGCAGCGGCTCGAACGTGCGGCCGCAGCCCGGACAGGCATAGCCGGTATGGTAGGACTGGAGGCCGTGGCCGATGACGTCGGCGGCGCAGCGGCCGTCTCCCTCGCGAAACGCTGTTTCGATCGCTTCGACGAGCCGCGACCGGTCGCTGTCGCGGATGATGAGGCGGTCGAGGACGACCGACAGCGATCGGTGCCGATGCAGTGGAGGATGCGCGGTCTCCTGCAACTCGATCACGTCGCCGCCCGCGTTGACTCTGGTGAAGCCACGCGTCAGCAGCGATTGCACGAAAGCCGGTTCCGCCTTTGCCGACGGAGTCGCGACGGGAAACAGGATCATCGCCCGCGCGTCGGGATAGCGCGCCAGCAGATCGTCAGCGACGCCGGCGGGGTGGAACGCGCGGGCCTCCTGCCGGCAGTCCGGGCAGGTGGGCCGGCCGATTTTGGCGAACAGCAGGCGCAGCAGATCGGCGATCTCGGTGGCCGTGCCGACTGTGGAACGGGCCGTGCGGACCTGGTTTTTTTGCTCGATGGCGATCGCCGGGCGGACGTTCAGAATCCGGTCGACGTCGGGCCGGGCGACTTTCTCCAGAAACATGCGGGCGTAGGTGGAGAGCGATTCGACATAGCGCCACTGGCCTTCGGCGAACAGCGTGTCGAAGGCGAGCGAGGACTTGCCCGATCCCGAGAGGCCGGTAATGGCCGTCACCCGGTTGTGGGGAATGCGGAGCGACAGGTTTTTCAGGTTGTTCTGGCGCGCGCCTTCGACGATCAGGTCGCCGGACGAACCGGTGGCCAGAGGGGTGGGTTCCGCGGCGGGAGTCGGATGAGCCATAAATGGGCCATGCTAGCAAGCCGCATCTGCCGCATCAACGGTGATTTCAGGGAAAGGGCTTGGCGAATTCTCGTCCGGATGAGAGGATGGGCCTGTTCTGCATACCGGTCGAATGGGAGCGGCTCTAGTGTCGTCCTTGTATCTGCATCTCGGTCGCCAGCTGGCGCAGCTGTTAGGCGCCAAACTTCAGGACGCCTCGGCCGAGGCGCTGCGGGATCTGGCGCGGGCGTACGATCCCTCGGCTACCGACGCGCGCATCAACGCCGAAGTGTTTCTCCTCCACAAATATCTGCTGGTGCAGGCCTGCGTCGGCGCGTTCCCCGAATCGGAAGCCGAGCAGGTGGTGGCCGGGTTCTTTGCCGCGCTGAACGAACGGGCCGACGGGCTGGAATTCGGATCGGAACGCCAGGTGGCGATGGAGCAGATGTGGCGGCTGCGGGCCGGGGAGTTCGACCGGCCGTTTGCGAAGGACCGCGAGCAGTTTCTCGACGAAACGTCCGGTGCGCTCCACTGGAAGCACACCATCGATCAATTCTGCCAGAACATCCGCCAGCTCGAGCGGCCTCCCGACATCTGGTCGGGCACCGGCGGTCCCTCTCATCAAGCCAGCCGGTCCGTGACCGACATCCTCGACAAGATGCTCCATGCGGTCGGCGAGCTGAATCGGCTTAATTTCTCCAAGCCCGCGTAGCAGGCTGTTGAAAAAGCCTCCCAGCGAAACCCGCGTGACGCGTGATGGGTGATGCGCAGGGAAGCTTTTCGTCGACGGTTACCGCAAAGCCAGTTTCAGCAGCCCCACGCACCCCATATAGAGCGCGAGTGAGCCGAGCATCGCCGGCCAGAAGCCGAAGCGCGGCACGCCGGCGACCATGGCGGTGACGTAGACGATCCACGGCGGGACGAACCACAGCAGATGTTTGGCGTACCCGACGATGGCGTCGCTGCCGCCGTTCAGGTACATCAGCACGAACGTTGCGCCGGTGATGGCGGGAAACGTGCTGGCGAAGGCGGCCAGAAACGATTTGCCCTGCGAGCCCAGATACGTCGAGAGGCTCACGATCGTGCCGCCCAGGAGAAAGTAGATGGCATATTTCACGATGTCGTTCACGGTGGTCCTCCTCGAATGAACAACGAATGGTCGGTGCTACGGTAGCAACACCGAGCGGACGGCGCAATACATGACGATCACCTCGACGGCGTGCGCCACGATTGTGAGATAGAGATTGCGGGTGTGGAGCCACAGCAGGCCCCAGACCAGGCCGTCCCACACGGCGATCCAGTGCAGATGCCGGAACGTGGAGACCATGAAGGGATCGCATGCAAAGGTCAGGGCGCTGAGTAGCAGGGCAAGAGGCGAGTGGCGAGCGGCGAAAGGGTTCTTCAAGCATCGGGATTCGAGGACCGCCAGGCGTCCGAGCAGGAAGCCGCGGAAGTTCACTTCCACGAACCAGGCGATGGCGCAGATGAACCAGGGGACCATGACGAGGAATGGAAGCTGCGCATGCGGGGTGGTGTTCAGAAACGCGATGTCGTAGCCGAGTGCCGGCGTCAGAATCAGGATGACCGCCGTATTCAGCCCGCCCAGCAGCAGCCCTGTCAGCAGGCCCGACCGCAATCCCTGCGGAAGGCCCCGCGGAGACAGCCCGAGCCGATCAACGACGCCGTCGTTGTGTGCCGCCCATCGCGCCAGGGCCAGATAGGCGATGACCTGCGGCGCGAATTGAATCGCGGTTGCATCTTGAAGGGAAACGGGGAGGGCGTAGTAGCCGGCCGTGGCGGCAAGGGGGAGCAGCGCCAATGCCGCGCCCCGTTCTTCGGCGGCCGCCGTCATTACTGGAGTTGGAGGTTGTACCGGTCCAGCGTGGTGGCTTTGTGGCGGGCCAGATTCGAGAGCGACTTGTTGTAGTCCAGGATTGCCCGCAGTTCGTTGCCCTGCGCGGTGGCCAGATCCCGCTGGAAGTCCAGCACGAAGCGCGTGGTGCTCAGGCCGACTTTCAAGCGTTCCTGTTCGGCCTGCAACTGTTTCTCCGCCATGATGCGCGCGGAGCGCGTGGTCTCGATACGCTTGAAGTCGGTTTGCACGCGACGCACCGCCTCGCGGACGCCCACGATGATCTGCTGGCGCACGCTCGCGAGCGAGGCCTCCGCGTTCTTGGCTTCGAGCTGGCGCTTATTATAGGTGCTGATGGCCGACCGGTTGCCCAGCGGATAGCTCAAGACCAGCCCAGCGCCATAGTTGTAGAAATCGCCGCTGAAGTTCCGGCTGACTGATTGGCCATAGTCTCCGCCGAGGCCGGCCAATCCCATCGTGCCCTGGAACGACAAGGTCGGGAGCAGCTGGTTCTTGGCGAATTTGCTGTTGATGTCGCTCGTCTCGGCGTTCTTTTTGGCCTGCACGATCTCCGGCCGCTGCTCGATGGCCGTGTCGATCGCTTCCTGCAGGCTGATCGGCGCCAATACCGTGACTGGTTGATCGCTGGGGGTCACCCGGAGGTCGTGCCGCAGTTCGTCTTCGCTCGGGTTGAGCAGCCGGCGCAAGAGATCTTCCTGATCGCGGATCGCTTTTTCGGCGACGAGGACCTGCTCGACCCGCGACGCGACCGCCGCTTCCGCCTGCAGGACGTCGACGATAGACATGACGCCGGCCTTGGCCTTCGCCCGGTTGCTCGCCAGCAGTTCTTCCGCCGCCTTCATGGCGGCCTGCGCCACTTTCAAATTTTCGTTCGCGAACACCAGTTCCCAATAGCTCTGCTCGACCGTCGCAATAACAGTGAGCACGCGGTCGCGGAACACGTGCTGCTCGACATCGGCGTTGTTCTGGGCGATCTTGATGAAGGTCTTGGTGACTTCGAAGCCGGCGTTCCGCAGCAGCGGCTGGGTGAGTGTGAGCGCCAGCCCGCCCGTATAGGCCGGGTTGTACAGGAAGCCGCTGGCGACCTCCGGGTTCACGTTAGTGCGCGCCGGGCTGTAGTTCAGGTCGACGTTGCCGCCGGTCGGCAGGTTTTGCGTGGCGTCGACGGTGACGGACGTTGTGCGCTGATCGAAGACCTGGATGCCCGTGAGAGTATTTCCGGTTCCGCCGAACACCGGACGGTTGAGCGGGTTGACGGTGCGGTTGTACTGACTGTTCAAGCTCAACGTCGGATCGAATTTGGCCTGTTCGACGGTGATGTCGGCCAGCCGGCTCTCTTTGGTCTGGCGGCTGATCGAGATATCCAGATTATTTTGCAACGCCCGCAGGGCGGCATCGGCCAGCGAGAGCGTCTCCCTTAGCTCCACGGTCTGAACGGGCTTCACGGGATCCTGTCCGCCGGACAGAGCGGGGACGGAGAGCGTCACCGCTACAGCGGCGATCACTGTGCGCATCATCGACGAGCAGGGACGGGTGCGCATACAGCCTCCTTGATCGACAGCCTCGATAGGAGCATAGTATACTTGTTTCACGGTCATTGTCATGAATCAATTCATCCTCAGCAAGTGCCGTTCTTTCAGAATCGGGCGCACGCTCGTGGCGGGCGGTGTGCTGGTTCTGCTGTTGGGGGTGTTGCCGCCCGCGCCGGCCGAAGCGCAGACGATCACGAGTGTGCGATCGTTCGACGGCGGCGTGGCCCCGCTGTTCAATCTTACCGGACCGGGCAATCTTTATCTCGATAACCAGGGCACGCAGGGGTTTCTCTACACGCCGGCGCAAAACTTCCAGTCGTACAGTTTTCGGAATCCCACCACCGGCCAGGCGTGGAGCGGAGCGTTGACGACGCTGGGTCCGCAACTGTCCATCGGCCTCATTCAGGGCGCCAACCAGACCGGCTCGCCGCTCGTGCTGCCCGCTCCGCCGCGGCAATCACCGGCGCTTCTTCCCATCGAGTCGACACTCCTCGACGAGGTTCCGTAAGCCTGAAAGTTAGTTTGCCAGCTGCCAGATCAGTGCGAGGGCAAACTGCGCGGCGGATCTGAGGATGGCGGGGTCCATCGTGTCCGCGCTGTCGGTCGGCTGGTGGAAATGGGGATGCACGCCGCCGCTGACGATCGTGACCGTCGGTACGCCGGCTTCTTTGAACGGCACATGATCGCCGCCGGGGAAGAATCCAAAGAGATCGAGTTTATCCGCAAGGCCTGATGCACGTCCCGCCTCCTGCGCCGGCTGCTTATCGAGTCCCGTGATGCCGACGGTCAACCGTCCGTTGCCGATGCCGGCGTGATCGATGTTGATCATCGCGGCGGTCGATGTCAGCGGGGCGGGCGGACGGGAAACGTACAGCCGCGATCCGAGCAAATCTTTTTCCTCTCCGCTGAACGACACGAACACAATCGTCCGTGCCGGGCGCCATCCGCTTTTCGCCAGGACCCGGCTCACCTCCAGGACAACGGCGGTGCCGGAGGCGTTATCGTCGGCGCCGGGAAACAGCAGGCCGGCGGTTCGGCCTAAATGATCCCGATGGGCGCCCACCACAATCGTGTCCGGACCGGTTCCGGGAATCAGCGCGAGCGCGTTCGTCAGGAGTCCGTCCTGAGCCGTAGTCTTCCAGCGCAGCAGCGCATAGGCATCCGTGCGCACCGATCGTGCAGTTGAAGTACTGTTTAAGTGCTCCTGCAATTCGCGCAACCGTCCCGATTGCGCGCCGTCGCGTCCGGCCAGGATGGCCGCGGCCAACGGTGTGCTGATCCAGGCGCCGGGAAGGGCGTCGGCCATCGGCATCTGGGCGTAGAAAGCGCTGGGGATGCCGGTCAAGCCGCGGCGCAGTTCATACGCATTCAACACAGGACCTGCGGCGGTGAGATAGGCGAGCGCGCCGTGTGCCCGCGCCAACCGGACCTTGTCCGCATGGCTGAGCGAGGCTGTCGCGTGATCCGGTTTGCCCCGGAGAAAGAGGACCACCGCGTTGCCGGCGTCGATACCCGCATAGTCCTCTGCGGTTCCGTAGCCGACAAAGAAGATGGGCGCTTGCACGTCGACCGAGGGTGCATCGAGGATGGGCAGATACTCGGCACCCAGCTGGGTGGCATGCAGGCCGTCCGCCGGGCCGATTCGCAGGACGGGATCCGGATCGATCCTGGGGGCCGAGAGGACCGAGGTCATGAGGCCGGCGGCGCCAAGGTGCGAGATGCCTTTCCCTGTCACCCGGTCGATGATGGCCGCCGGCGACAGGCCGGATGTGCGGAACTGTTCGGCCACCCAGGTTGCGGACCGGAGATCGTCTTCGGTGCCGGCTTGCCGTCCGCGAAACTCCGGGCCGCTTAAGGTACGAATGTCGGCCAGCATCCGGTCGGTCGACACGGCGGCGAGGGCGTCGGCCAAGACGTTCTCGTTTTGCGGCGCGGACAGAGCTGTGTTCAGTCCTTCCAAGAGGAGGCCGATGAAGAGAATCAGAACGGGGAGTGCGTACATTCGATGAGAGAGGCTAGTAGTCTGCATCGCAGCAATACGCCGGCGTGCGTTGTGAGTGGATGGCGAACTGTCAGACTATAGCATAGGATGCCAGTAGGGGTTTGGCGGAGGCTCTTTTCTTTTAGCGGAGCACAACGGTATCATAGGCGCACGGAGGCGAACGGTGTCGGCAGGCGGGTCAGGGCACGGCATTTACGATCATCTCTATAAGCGGTTTTTCGAGAACCGCGATCGCCATCAGGGTTACGAGTTTCAGCATGCGCCGGGGGGCAGTGTGGCGCCGCCGACGGTGTCGTTCGGTCAGAAGCTGCGGTGGTGGACATGGGATCGGTGGCAGCGCCGCAAAAAGATTCTCGCCGAGCGCGACCGGCTGCAAGCGGACATTCTCCGCATCAAACAGAGTTCCAGTCCGAACAAGCCTCAGTGAACCAGCGGAAAGGTCGTTCGATGATGCGCGCTATCCAAGGGGATCGCCAGATGAGGCCTATCGTATCCGTCATAGCGTTGCCGCTGATTGTCGGCAGCCTCCTGATGACGGCCAGTGCGGCATCGGCCGTGCAGCGGGAGACGCAGGAGGAAAAGGAAACGAACTACAAGCGGCAGCAGCAGGGCGGGCTGTTTCAGAAGTGGACGTTTGATCAGGACAAGCCGAACGAGGTTCCGGCAGGATTCGCCGGGCTGTCCTCGAACAGCCAACAAGCCACGTGGACGATACAGCCGGATGCCACTGCGCCGTCGAGTCCGAATGCGGTTACGGCATCGGCATCGTGCGAGGCCGGGCCCTGCTACCGGTTGTTGATCGCACAGGGGCTGAATTACGAGTACCCGGACTTGACGGTCCGGTTCCGGGTGACCGATGGAAAGCCGGCGTCCGGCGGGATGGTCTTCGGGGTGAAGGACGCCGGGAATTTCTATGCGGCCGTCGTGGACGTCGCCGGAAAATTCGCGCAGGTGGTGCGGGTGGTCGACGGGCAGGAGACGGTCCTGGGGCAGGCGCCGGTCAAACTGAAGCCGGTCGACTGGCATACGCTGCGGGTGCAACGGAATACGATCATCAGCAAGGATTTTATCGAGACCTTCGTCGACGGCGTGCTGGTGCTGTCGGTGGAAGATCAGACGCTCGGGCTCGGCCAGGTCGGGTTGCTGTTGACGGGGTCGTCCATGCTGGCGTTCGACAATTTTCATGCGGTGCCGCTGTTTTCGCACCGGCCGATGTCGCCCCCCGCGGCCTATTGAATCCGGCCCGATGCAGGTTTTCGCTCTCTGCTTGCCTTTTTCCGCGAGGCTGCGATAGCATACACTTCCTTGACTGCGGAAGGCCTGGCAGTCCGGTATCGAACGTACAAGGCCTGAACGGTTGTTGTTTTGGGCGTGCCCGGGACCCGATCGGAAGCTAGAGCTAAGTCGCCGCTGTGTTGACGTCTTCGGCCCATTCCTTCCTCGTTTCGTTCTCGAGTCCAGGACAACACCATTTTCTCAAAGGAGGAACCCAATGGGTTCGAAGATTTACGTGGGTGGATTGCCGTATTCAACGACCGAGCAGCAGCTGAGCGATCTGTTCGCTGCGCACGGGTCTGTCGCATCGGCGCGGATTATCACGGACAAGTTCACGGGCCAGTCCCGTGGATTCGGTTTCGTGGAAATGTCGTCCGATTCCGAAGCGCAGACGGCGATTACCGCGTTGAACGGCACGCAGTTAGGCGGCCGGACGCTGACGGTAAATGAGGCGCGTCCTCAAGAGCCACGTTCCGGTGGCGGAGGCCGTGGTGGATTCGGTGGAGGCGGCCGGCGGTAAGCCGCGCGCATTCCGCGTGTAACGAAGAGGGCTGCCGGAGTTTCCGGCAGCCCTCTTTCATTTTCAGGATGCGGTCCGCACCTGAGGAGTCCGTTTCAGAGTAGTGCCGGTCGGGTGCCTTTGATAAGATCCCTCCGGAGTCTCCATGCCGCCTTTCAAGCTCGACGCTCCGTTTAAACCCTGCGGCCACCAGCCGGACGCGATCGCCCGACTCACGGCCGGCGTGCAGTCCGGCGTCCAGCATCAAACGCTGCTCGGCGTGACCGGATCGGGCAAGACCTTCACGATGGCCAACCTGATCGAACAGGTGCAGAAGCCGACGCTGGTCCTGGTCCACAACAAAACGCTGGCCGGCCAGCTGTACCAGGAGTTCAAGCAGTTCTTCCCGCAGAACGCGGTGGAATACTTCATCAGCTATTACGACTACTATCAGCCGGAAGCCTACATCCCACAGACCGACACCTACATCGCCAAGGACGCGTCGATCAACGACATGATCGATCAGATGCGCCACGCGGCCACCCGGTCGCTGTTGGAGCGGAACGACGTGGTCATCGTGTCGTCGGTGTCCTGCATCTACGGGCTCGGCTCGCCGGAGGTGTACCATGGCATGCTGCTCTATCTGGAAGAGGGCATGGAAATCCGGCGCGAACAGATCCTGGCGAAGCTGGTGGAGATTCAATACGAACGGAACGACGTGGATTTCCACCGCGGTACCTTCCGTGCGCGCGGCGACGTCGTCGAAATCTTTCCCGCGGCCAACGAGGCGCGGTCGGTGCGCATCGAATTGTTCGGCGACGTGATCGACGCGATTCACGAGATCGATCCGCTGACCGGCACATCGCTCGGCAAACTTCCGAAAGTGCCGATCTATCCCAGCACGCACTATCTGATCGCGCCGGACCGGTACGAGCGGGCCCTGACCGGCATCGAGGAAGAACTGGACGAGCGGCTGATCTATTTCAAACAGCACGGGCAGTTGCTCGAGGCGCAGCGGCTGGAACAGCGAACGAAGTTCGATCTCGAAATGATCCGCGCCATGGGCTATTGCCACGGCATCGAGAATTACTCCCGCCACCTGAGCGGCCGCGCGCCGGGTGAACCGCCGCCGACGCTGCTGGATTATTTCCCCAAAGACTTTCTGCTCATCGTCGACGAATCGCACGCGACGATTCCGCAGGTGGGCGGGATGTATGAGGGAGATTATTCGCGGAAGAGGACGCTGGTGGATTACGGGTTCCGGTTGCCGTCGGCAGTGGACAACCGTCCGCTCAAATTCGAGGAGTTCGAACGGTGTCTCCACCGTGTCGTGTACGTCTCGGCAACGCCAGGCCCTTACGAACTCCGGCATGCCGCCGGGCACGTGGTGGAACAGATCATCCGGCCGACCGGCCTCATGGATCCCGTCATCGACGTCCGGCCGGCGAAAGGCCAGGTCGATCATCTGCTCGGCGAGGTCCGCGGTGAGGTGGAGAAGGGCGGGCGGGTGTTGGTGACCACGCTGACCAAACGGATGGCCGAGGACCTGACGGAGTATTATCATGACGCGGGGCTCAAGGTGCGGTACCTCCATTCGGACATAAAGACGCTGGAGCGGGCGGAGATCATTCGTGACCTCCGGAGCGGTGCGTTCGATGTGCTGGTGGGAATCAATCTGCTGCGGGAAGGGCTGGATCTGCCCGAAGTCACGCTGGTGGCGATTCTCGACGCCGACAAGGAAGGCTACTTGCGGTCCACGCGTTCGCTGATCCAGACGGCGGGGCGGGCCGCGCGCAACGTCGACGGGCGGGTGATTCTCTACGGCGACACCGTGACCGAATCCATGCGGGCGGCGATCGACGAAACCGCCCGCCGGCGCGAGATTCAAGCCGAATATAACCGGGTGCACGGGATCACGCCGGTCAGCGTCAAAAAAGGCATTCCCACACTCGAGTATGCGACGGCGGAATTGGACTATGTGCAGTTGGATCTGGCAGCCGAGTCGACGGCGGACTACGGTTGCGAGGAGTCCACGGAGCAACTTATTCAGCGGCTTGAAACGGAAATGAAAGCGGCGGCCAAGGAACTGGCGTTCGAGCGGGCGGCGGAATTACGGAACCGGATTCGGGCGTTGCGGATGAAGGATCTGGAATTGAAAACCTAGCGCACTCGTCCGGCGGCCATTACATGTGCTTGTACATGAACACCCCGACGAACATGCCGAGCACGCTCAGCAGGTTGATTTTGAGGCTGAAGCCGATGGTGAGTTTGACCAGGACGAGGTCGATGGTCAGCGGCGGGTTGATGCCCGGCGTGAAATGCGTCGCGAAAACGTTCTGAATGGTCCCGTGCGGGGCCAACACGTGCAGGATTTCTCCAAGAATTCCGCCAAGTAGTCCACCGATGAGAATGAAGATGAGCAGGACCCAGGGGGATTTCCGCACGCTAGTTCCACGGCTCCTGTGGGATCGATGCAGGTGAAATCACTGGAGAAACCATATCGGAAGGTCCCCCGCATGTCAATAAAATCCAGGCCCGTTTCCCTTGACTTCACCAGCCCCGGTTCATTACACTGCACGATACACTTTTGCTAGGTTTTTCGAGGCGATCGGAGATAGAGGAGCCTGCCCGACACTGCCTGTCTCGTGCGGCACATGATGCACGGGCATCTGCACCGTTTCCGGCTCTGAAAATCCTCATCGTATTCCGGGGAATACGCCTCCGGTTTTCAGGCCTGCGGTCGTGCATCTGCCTGCGCATGTCTGCCGGCGATGAACGAGTGGGTTGGATCGTGCGGTAAGACGGTAGAAACGGACGCGATGCTGGACGCGCTCAGTACGAAGTTCGAACAGATTCTCAAGAAGCTGCGCGGGCAGGGTGTGCTCACGGAGCAGAATGTCACCGAGGCGTTGAAGGACGTGCGGCTGGCGCTGCTCGAGGCCGACGTCAACTTCAAGATCGTCAAAGATTTTGTGGAGCGGGTCCGCCTGAAAGCGATCGGGCAGGACGTGCTCAAGAGCCTGACGCCCGGGCATCAGGTCGTCAAAATCGTCTGGGAAGAATTGCGCGACATGATGGGCGGAGAGCGGGCCGGGCTGGCGCTTCAGTCGGCGCCGCCGACCGTCGTAATGATGGTCGGATTGCAGGGTGCCGGCAAGACGACGACCTGCGGGAAGCTCGCCCGCCTGTTCAAGAGCCAGGGGAAACGCGTGCTGCTCGTCGCCGCCGATCCGCGACGTCCGGCCGCCGGCGATCAGTTGAGCGCGCTGGGGCGCGATCTCGGCATCGATGTCCACCGTTTCGATCAGGCGCAGGCCACGCAGGCCGACGTGGTGCAGATCTGTCGGGCCGGCGTGACGCGCGGGCGCGAGCAGGGGTTCGATCTGGTCGTGCTCGACACGGGTGGCCGGTTGCACATCGACGAGGAGTTGATGGGCGAGTTGGCGGCCGTCAAGCAGGCCGTGAGTCCGCAGGAAGTGCTGCTTGTGGCCGATGCGATGACCGGGCAGGACGCCGTCACGATGGCGGGCCAGTTCGATCAGCGGGTCGGCCTCACCGGCATGATTCTGACCAAAGTCGAGGGCGACGCCCGCGGCGGCGCCGTGCTGTCGATCCGGGCGGTGACCGGCAAGCCGGTCAAGTTTCTCGGCGTCGGGGAAAAGCTGGATGCGCTGGAGCCGTTTCATCCGGACCGGATGGCGTCCCGCATTCTCGGCATGGGCGACGTGCTGTCCCTCATCGAGAAAGCGCAGGAAGCCTTTACCGTCGAGCAGGTGGAGCAGGCGCAGCAACGGCTGACCGCCAACACGTTTACCTTCGAGGATTTTCGCGCGCAGATCGGGCAGATGAACCGCCTCGGCTCGCTCGACCAGATTCTCGGCCTGCTGCCGGGCGGCCAGCAGCTCCGGAGCGCCATCGAAGGCGACAAGCCGGAGCGGGAGATGAAGCGGGTGGCGGCGATGATCGATTCGATGACGGCCCGTGAGCGCCGCGACCACACGATGCTCAACGGCAGCCGGAAGAAGCGGATCGCGCGCGGCAGCGGCACCAGCGTGCAGGACGTGAACCGGCTGATCAAACAGTTTTTGTCGGCGAAGAAATTGGCGAAAGCCATGACGGGCGCAGGCGGGCGGCGGCAGCTGGCCCAGCTTATGCGCTCGATGTAACGGTGGCACTATCAGCGCACTCGATGGGAGTGTAAAGGAGGACAGACGTGGCAGTTCATTTGAGACTTTCCCGTACCGGGCGGCATAAACGGCCGATGTACCGGCTGGTGGCCGCCGATTCCCGGAAACCGCGCGACGGCCGGTTTCTGGAGATTCTGGGCATCTTCGATCCGCTGAAAGATGCCGGTGTGCCCGAGTTGAAACAGGAGCGGGTGCTGACCTGGTTGCGGCACGGTGCGCAACCCAGCGTGACCGTGCGCACGCTGCTGCGGAGAATCGGGCTGTGGAAGCAGTTCGAGGCGGAAAAGGCCGCGAAAAAGAAGGGCTGAGATCGATGGCGACGGCGAGCGCGTCCGATCGTGTGACGGTCGGCCAGATCGAACGGCCCTTCGGCGTCAAGGGAGAGGTCAAGGTCCGCTCCCTGAGCGATGTGCCCGGTCGATTGGAAACGTTGACCGATGTCAGTCTGGTGGCCCGCAACGGCGCGCGGGTCGAGGCGCAGGTGACCAGCGTGCGCCGGGCCGGCGACCGGTTCATTGTGGGCGTGGCGGGGGGGACGACGCCGGAAGCCGCGGCGCAATGGCGCGGAGGCTACATCGAAGTGCCGCGCGGCACCGTGCCGGCGCTGCCCGCGAACCAGTACTATGAATGCGATTTGATCGGGTTGACGGTGCGGGACGAGCAGGGGCGATCGATCGGCACGCTGGAGCAGATCTGGGAGCTGCCGGGGAGCCATGTGTTTGCCGTTCGGGGAACGAACGGCGAAGTGTTGATTCCCGCCGCAAAGGATCTGATCACGGCGGTCGATCTCGAACAGCGCGTCATGACTGTGCGGATGATCGACGGGTTGGGTGTCTGACATGCTGCGGGTCGATATTCTCACGCTGTTTCCCGACATGGTGGCGCCGGTGCTCGGACAGAGCATGCTGAAGCGCGCCCAGGACAAGGGTCTGTTGGCCGTGCAGGTGAGAAATCTCCGCGACTTTACGCTGGACCGGCACAAGGTGGCGGACGATGTTCCCTACGGCGGCGGCGCCGGCATGGTGATGAAAGCGGAGCCGATTTTGCGCGCGGTGGAGACGCTGCGTGAAGAAGCCGCCGCGGCCGGCGAGGAGATCCGGCTGCTGTTCCCGTCGCCGCACGGGCGGCCCTTTACGCAGGACTATGCGTCGCAGTTGTCAGCGGAACGCCGGCGGATCGTCATTCTCTGCGGGCATTATGAGGGCGTCGACGAACGGGTGCGGACGGCCCTGGCGCCGGAGGAAATTTCCGTCGGAGACTATGTGCTGACCGGCGGGGAACTGCCGGCGCTGGTGCTGGTCGATGCGGCGGCCCGGCTGATCCCCGGCGTGCTCGGCGATCCCGAGTCGCTGGCGGAGGAATCGTTTTCCGATTCGCTGCTCGAGTATCCGCACTACACGCGTCCAGCGGACGTGCAGGGAATGGGTGTGCCCGAGGTGTTGCTGTCGGGCCATCACGAGGCGATCCGGGTATGGCGCCGCAAACAGGCGCTGCGCAGTACATATCTGCGGCGGCCCGATCTGATCAGAGACCGGGCTTTGAGCGAGGAAGATCGACGGTTGTTGAACGAAGTCATCAGCGAGGGCGCCGTTCCGGCGCCGATTCGATGTGGGGAGGAAGGGGGAGGCACATGAACCGGTTAGAGCGCATCCAGAAGTCGTTCACGAAAAAATCCGTTCCGAGCTTTCAGATCGGCGACACCGTCCGGGTGCACGTCAAGGTCGTCGAGGGCGAGAAGGAGCGGATTCAGGTTTACGAAGGGGCGGTGATCGCCCGCAAGGGAACCCTGAACACGGAAACGTTCACGGTCCGGAAGGTGTCGTACGGCGTGGGCGTCGAGCGGATTTTCCCGCTCCACTCGCCGATCGTCACGCGCATCGACGTCGTGCGGCAGGGGCGTGTCCGTCGCGCCAAGCTCTATTATCTGCGCGCCAAGAAGGGCAAGTTCGCCAAGCTGGAAGAGCGCGAGTTCGTCGGCGAGGGGAAGGCGGCCGGACAGCCCGACGCGCCGGCCCCGGAGCCGGTCAAAGCCTGAACGGGCCGGTGTCCGGCCGCACACGGCTCCGGTGGTGATCGTCTGCCGGACCACGGATCGGGGGGAGACCGGATGGAACCCACCGAAGAGTTCGAGCGGGAAGCCTGGCGCTGCGGCTATCGCCGTGTAGCCGGCGTCGACGAAGCGGGGCGCGGTCCGCTGGCCGGTCCGGTTGTCGCCGCGGCCGTAATTCTGCCGAACCGGTGCCGGTTGGACGGACTGGACGATTCGAAGCAGCTGTCCGAGGCCCAGCGCGAGCGGTTATACGCCGCGATTGTGGAGCGGGCGGTGGCGGTCGGAGTCGGATCGGCGGAGGCTGGGGAAATCGACACCCTCAACATTCTTGAAGCGACGCGTTTGGCGATGTGCCGGGCGGTCGCCCAGCTGGCCGTTCCGGCCGATTTTCTCCTCATCGACGCCGTCACCCTGCCTGCCTCCGGACTGCCGTACCGCGCCATCATCAAGGGCGATGCGCTGTCGTGCGCGATTGCTGCAGCCTCGATCATTGCCAAGGTCACCCGCGACCGCCTCATGGCCGGTTATCACGAGACGTTTCCGCAGTATAATTTTCTCTCGCACAAGGGCTACGGCACGGAAGACCATTTGCAGCGGCTGGCACTCCATGGACCGTGCGCCATCCATCGCCGGACGTTCGCGCCGGTGCGCGATGTGCTGGACGCGAGGGAGCAGGCAGCGCCGGCGCTGTTCCGTTAAGATAATCGTTGTGAACACCCTCGATCCCCGCCACGAGTTCGGTCATGCCGGTGAGGCTGCCGCGGAGCAATTTCTGCGCAACAAGGGCTATCGCATTCTGGAGCGGAATCTGCGCACCACGCTGGGCGAACTGGATTTGATTGCCGAAGACGGCCGGGTGCTGGTGTTCGTCGAAGTCAAAGCGCGGACGACCGAAGCGTTCGGCGGCGCGTTGCTGGCGGTCGATCATCGAAAACAGGCCAAGCTGACGCGGTTGGCCGCCCACTATCTGGCGCAGCGTCACTGGTCGGACCGGGAATGCCGGTTCGACGTCGTGCTGATCCAGGGCCGGTCTTCGGCCGAGCGGCGCATCGAGCATGTGCGCAACGCGTTCGAGGTGCCGGGCGAGGGAGTATCGTAGGATGGACGCGGAGCGGGTGTCTGTGGACGCGATGATTCAACTCATCCATGTCTCGAAGGTCTACGACCGCCGCGCGGCGTTGTCCGACGTCACCCTCGACATCGAGAAGGGCGAATTCGTGCTGTTGATGGGGCCGAGCGGCGCGGGAAAGTCGACGCTGCTGCGGATGCTCATCGGTGCGGAACGGCCGGATCAGGGGCAGATTTTCGTGCAGGGAAAGAACGTCACGAAGCTGCGGCCGTCCGAGGTTCCGTACCTGCGTCGGCGGGTCGGTTCGGTGTTCCAGGATTTCCGTCTGCTACCCAAGAAGTCGGTGTCCGAGAACGTGGCGCTGCCGCTGGCTGTGCAGGGCGTCTCGCCGGCGGACATCCGCCGCAAGGTGACGGAAGCGTTGCGGGCCGTCGGGGTGGAGCATAAGCGGGATCAATTGCCGCACAGCCTGTCGGCCGGCGAGCACCAGCGGGTGTGCATCGCCCGGGCGATCGTCAACGGGCCGACGGTGCTGCTGGCGGACGAGCCGACCGGCAATCTGGATCCGGCCCTGACGGGAGAAATCATCGAATTGTTCAAGCTGATCAACGCGCGCGGCACGACCGTGGTGGTGGCCACGCACGATCCGCATGTGATGGGGCTGGTCAACCGCCGCGTCATCACGCTGGTCGGCGGCGTCCTCGCGCCGGACCCGCAGGTGCCGGCATGAGACTCCTCGCCTATGTGTGCCGGGAAGCCTGGGCGAACGTCCGGACCAACCGGACGACGACGGCAGTGGCAATTCTGACGACGGCCTTCACGCTCGCCTGCGTGGGGATTTTTCTCCTGGTGTATGTGAATCTGCGGAACGCGACGGGCTGGCTGCAGGACGACATCAAGATCATGGTCTATCTGGACGACCAGCTGCCGGACGAGGCGGCGGTGCAACTGGAGGGCAAGCTGAGGGCGGACCGCATGGTGGCGTCGGCGCGGTTCATTTCGAAAGCGCAGGCGCTGGGCGAGTTCCGCACGCAATTTCCCGCCGATTCGCATCTGCTCGAGGGGTTGGGCGAGAACCCGCTGCCGGCGTCGTTTGTCGTGACGCTGGCGCCGACCGCCCGGTCGCCGGAATCGGTGAAGCGGTGGGCGGAGCGGGTGCGGACGATCGCCGGCGTGGCGAAGGTCGATTACAGCCAGGAGTGGATCGACGCGCTGGCCGGCACGATCCGGTACCTTGAACTGGCGGCGATCGGCGTCGGCGTGCTGCTCTCGGCGGCGGCCGTGACGATCATCGGCAACACCATCCGGTTGACGCTCTTCGCGCGGCGCGAAGAGATCGATATTTTGCGGTTGATCGGCGCGACGCGGGCGTTCATCCGGGTGCCGTATCTGCTCGAAGGCGCATTGCTGGGAGCCTGCGGGAGCGCAGTGTCGTTGCTGGTACTCAAGATCGGGTTCGAATGGTTCCGTCAGCAGATACAAACCACGGGGCGGTTCGGCGATCTCGGATCGTACCTGACGTTTTTTCCGCCGTCGGTCTGCGTGGCGCTGGTTGGGATCGGCATGGGGCTCGGCATTGCCGGCAGCTTCGTCTCCGTGCGCCGGTTCGGCGAGGGACGGGCATGAACGTCGTGCGCATCATTATCATTGCGGGCCTGGTAGGCGCGGCGGGACCGGCCGCGGCCGCCGACGATGCGATCTCCGAAAAGATCGAGCAGGAGCGCAAGACGCTGGAGCAGCTGAAGGACAAGATCGAAGAAAAGCGCAAACGCGCGGATGAAGCGGAGAAAAAACGGGAGTCCGTGTTCCAGGGCATTCAATCGCTCGACGAGCGGCTGGTGCGGCACCGCCAGGAGTTGTCCGACATCAACCGGAAGCTGCGCCGGAAGGATCGCGAGATCGAATCCATCGGTGAGCAACTGGTGGAAGTCCGAGAGAGTATTCAACAGCGGCGCACGGCCATTCTGGCGCGACTCCGCGTGCAATATATGGAGGGGCGGTTCGGGTACGTGAAGGCGTTGCTGGCGGCGGACTCGTACAGCGACTTTCAGCGCCGCCGACAGTATCTCTCCACGGTATCGCAAAAAGATTATGAGCTGCTGGACGCGTTCCGGGATGATCTGAGCCGCATGGAGGAAGCCGAGCGGCAGCGCGCGGCGGCGCGGGCCGGCTTAGTGCTCTTCAAGGACGGCCTCGAAAAGAAGCTGGTGGACATCCGTACGCTCCAAAAAGAAAAGAAAGTGGTCTTGACCAAAATTACCGAGGAAAAAGACTCGTACGAGAAGGCGGTCGAAGAACTGGAGCGGTCGGCTTCGCGGGTCGACAGTCTGTTGCGGGAACTGGAAACCAGACGACGGGCGATGGCCATGCGCCCGCCGACCGCGCCGGGCCTGCCGCGCGGCATGAAGGGGGCACTTCCCTGGCCGGCCGACGGCAAGGTGGTGTCCTTCTTCGGGCGCCAGAAACACCCCACCTTTAATACGTACGTCCAGCGCAAAGGGATCGAAATCCGCACGACGGAAGGCAGTTTCATCCACGCCGTCATGCCGGGCACGGTGGTCTATGCGGACTGGTTGAAAGGCTACGGACTCGTTATAATCCTGGATCATGCCAACGGGTATTTCTCGCTCTATGCCCACGCCTCAAAAATCCTCGCCAAGGTCGGCGAGCAGGTGAGCGACGGGCAGCTGATCGGAGAAACCGGAGATACGGGCATGATCGGAGAAAATACCTTATACTTCGAATTGCGCGAAGGCGCCGAGCCGGTCGATCCGCTGCTCTGGCTGGCCAAGAAATAACGCCGCTGAACGATCGAGATCGATATACAATGGTAGGACGTCGGGAGAAGGAAAGGACGTGATGAATATGGAACGGCAGGGAACGGGAAAGTCGTGGGTCATCGGGCCGATGATCGCCGTGGCGCTGCTCTGCGGGGTGCTGATCGGCAAGGGCTGGGAGCGGACCGGGCACGCGACGGAAACCTACGAAGAGCTGAAGACCTTCTCCGAGGTGCTCAACCAGGTGCAAAAGCACTATGTCGACGAAACGAAGCCCAAGGACCTGATCCAGGGCGCCATCCGGGGTATGCTCTCCACGCTCGATCCGCACTCCGCCTACATGACGCCGGAAATGTATAAGGAGATGCAGGTCGAGACCAAGGGCGAGTTCGGCGGCGTCGGCATTCAGATCGGGGTCAAAGACAATCGCCTGGCCGTCATTGCGCCGATCGAGGGGACGCCGGCCCATCGCGCCGGCATCAAGGCCGGCGATTTCATCATCAAGGTCAACGACGATACGACCAAGGATCTGACGCTTATGGATGCCGTCCAGAAGATGCGCGGCCCGAAGGGCACGAAGGTCAATCTGACGATCCAGCGCGACGGCACGCCCGATCCGCTGCTCTTTACGCTGGTGCGCGACACCATCAAGATCGAGAGCGTGAAGTCCAAAGTGATCGACAATCTGGGCTACGTCCGGCTCACGCAGTTCCAGGAGGCCACGGGCCGGGACCTGGCGCGCGCCATCAAGCAATTCAAGGATCAGAAGGTACAGGGCACGATTCTCGACTTGCGGAACAACCCGGGCGGCCTGCTGACGGCGGCCGTCGACGTGTCGGAGCAGTTTCTCCCCAGCGGCAAGCTAGTCGTCTATACGAAGAGCCGTGAAGGCAAGAAGGACGAGTGGGTGTCCAAGGCACGGGATCAGATGGACGATCTGCCGGTGATCGTGCTCGTCAATGAGGGATCGGCCAGCGCATCGGAAATCGTCGCCGGTGCATTACAGGACTGGGGACGTGCGGTGATCATCGGGACCACGTCGTTCGGCAAGGGCTCGGTTCAGACGATTCTTCCGCTGGGGGATGGCTCGGGTTTGCGGTTGACCACCGCGAAATACTACACGCCCAAAGGCCGGTCCATTCAATCCACGGGGATTACGCCGGACATCGTCGTGAAGCTGGCTCCGCCGGCTGCGCCGGCGGCGGCGAAGCCGGGCGAGAAGGACGCCGATGCCAAGGCGGTGAAGCCGCAGGGCGGGAAACCGTCGGATGAAAACGGCGCGAAGAATGGAGCGGCCCCGGCCGGCGATGCGGGCGATCTGTCGCTCGAACAGGATGCGCAGTTGCAGAAGGCGGTCGAACTGCTCAAGAGCTGGAAGATTTTCAAGGAACTGAAAGTTTCGTAACGGCTAGGTCTTCGCCAGGCGCCGGATCGCCTCCAGCAGGGCGTCCTCGGATCCCGAGAAGCCCGGCATGGTACGTAAGAGGTGGGATTGCACCAGCTGCTCCAGGTCCTGGAGCGACGTGATCCCCAGCCGGTAATATAAATAGGTGACGAGCGAGTCGGACAATCCCGGCAGCGTCGCCCAGTGTCGGACGTCATCCGGCAGCGGAGTTTTCAGTTCCTCATAGGCCCGGATCGTGCCGGACTCCAGGTATTCCGCGATCTTGCCCGCCAGATCGTTCCCGATCCCCTCCAGCGTTTCGAGTTCGCGCCGCGCGGCGATGGCTGTGACGTCTTCCTCCAGCGCCAGAAGCGTCTCGGCGGCGCGCCGATAGGCGCGGACCCGGTAGGGGTTGGCCCGTTGCGCCGCCAGCAGATCGGCCATGGAACGGAACAGGGCGGCGAGGCGTTCGTTATTGGCGTGCATGGGTGATTTCCGACCGTACTATTGTGCGATGCGCCCGGTGGCCCAGGCAAGAGCGGGTTTGTTGACAACCCGATTTCCGGTCCCCTAGGATGATCCGCTATGCCGGACGCTATCCGGATTCACGTGAACGGCGAATCGCGCGGCTGGCGGGCCGGCGGCACGGTGGCCGAATTGCTCAGCGAGCTGGACATCAAAGCCGAGCGCGTGGCCGTCGAACTGAACCGGGAAATTCTCGACCGCGCGGCCTTTGCGCAGCGGAGCGTGCGGGACGGCGACCAGATCGAAATTTTAAGTTTTATCGGCGGCGGGTCCGGCCGGTAGGGGAGCGGGGAATAGGGGATAACGATGAGCGATACCTTGGTGATAGCGGGCCGGGAATTCCGTTCGCGGCTCTGGGTCGGGACAGGGAAATATAAGGACTTCGTCGAAACGAAGAGAGCCATCGAGACGTCCGGCGCCGACGTGGTCACTGTCGCAGTGCGGCGCGTCAACATTACCGACCGGTCGAAAGACAATCTGCTGGACTACATCGATCCCAAGAAATACACCATCCTGCCCAACACGGCCGGCTGCTACACCGTGGAGGACGCCGTTCGCTATGCGCGGCTGGCCCGCGCCGCCGGCGTGTCGGATCTGGTGAAGCTGGAAGTGATCGGCGATGAAAAAACGTTGTTCCCCGACACGGCCGGGCTGATCGAGGCGGCGAAGATTCTTGTGAAAGAAGGGTTTGTCGTGCTGCCCTATACGAACGACGATCCGATCGTGGCGAAAAGGCTGGTCGACGTCGGCTGTCCCGCCGTCATGCCGCTGGCGGCGCCGATCGGGTCGGGCCTCGGCATTCGCAACCCGTACAACCTGAAAATCATCATGGAAACCGTCAAGGTCCCGATCGTCGTGGATGCGGGCGTCGGCACGGCGTCGGATGCGGCGCTGGCGATGGAGTATGGGGCCGATGCGGTGCTGATGAACACGGCGATCGCGGGCGCGCAGGATCCCATCGCCATGGCCGAAGCGATGAAGTACGCGGTGCATGCCGGCCGCCTGGCCTACAAGGCCGGCCGCATCCCCCGGAAGCTTTACGCGACAGCCAGCAGTCCCATCGAGGGCATGTTGTAGGTTAAGTGATCAGTGAAGAGTGATGAGTGATCAGCGCAGGAAGATTTGAAGACGCTCTTCGACGAGTATTAGCCGTCCCATCACACGTCACTCATCACGCATCACTTCCTCATGCCTGCCGTTGATTTCCGTCTCCTCCTCGTCACCGACCGCGGTCAAACAGGCGGGCGATCGCTTCCCGCTCTTCTCCGGTCATCGATTGCCGCAGGTCTTCCCGCCGTGCAGTTGCGGGAGCGCGATCTCCCGACGCGCGAATTGTTGACGCTGGCGCAGGACGTGCGCGCCGTCACCGAGGTGTCCGCCGTTCCGTTGATGATCAACGACCGGATCGATCTCGTGCTGGCGTTGAATCTGGCCGGCGTGCACCTGCGGGCGAACAGTCTGCCGGTATCGGTGACGCGACGAGCGCTCGGTCCCGGTCGCATCATCGGCGTGTCGGCGCATGCCGTCGACGAAGCCGCGCGTGCCGGCGACGAGGGCGCCGACTATGTTGTGTTCGGCCCGATCTTCGACACGCCGTCGAAGCGCGCCTTCGGTTCGCCGCTCGGTCTTGAGCGGTTGGCCGACGCCTGCCGGCGCACGCGGGTGCCGGTGTTGGCCATCGGCGGTATTACGAGCGGGCGCGTGCGCGAGATTCGTGACGCCGGTGCGCACGGTGTCGCCGTCGTCGGCGCAATTCTGACGCGCGACGATGTCGGGACAGCCACGCGTGAACTGTGCGACGCGGTGCGCGCCTGAAAAATATTTTTTCGCGGCGTCGGACACGATGCACAATCCTGCAGTCCTGTTGACCGCCCCCCTGGGTCGGGTGTTAGAATCCGAGACAGGCTGAATAGGCGCGTCTTCATGAGTTTCCTGCGCTGTCCAGCGTACGAAAATGGGAAACAGGAAGAGCAGTGCCAGCCGACTCCGGTCCCTCCGGGATTCCGTGACGCAGTTCACGAAACGTTGTCCGAGGGTGAGACGGACGTGATTCATAAGCACGACGAACAGCCCCGCGAAGTCGACAAACTTCGCGTTCAGATTCAGTCGATGGAAGAGGAACTCCGTCGGCTCTATCAATCCCGCTATCAGCTCGATCAAGCCACCAAGCAGAACGAACGGCTCGCCGCGACGCTCCAGGAAGCCAAGGCGCAGATCGAAGCGCTGCGCGCCGAAGTCGAAAAGCTGACGGCGCCGCCGTCGACCTACGCCATTTTCTCCAGTTTGAACGAAGACGGTACCGGCAACGTCTATGTGTCGGGGCGGAAGATGAAGGTGAGCCTCCATCCCTCCATTAAGAGCAAAGCCTTGCGCCGCGGGCAGGAAGTCATCCTCAACGAAGCCCTTAACGTCATCGAGGCGAAAGGCTTCGAGCTGCAGGGCGAGGTGGTGCGGTTGAAGGACGTGCTGGAAGGTAACCGGGTGCTGGTGACGCTGCATTTCGACGAAGAAAAAGTCGCCGAACTCGGCGATCCCCTGTTGGCCGAGCGGCTGAGCGTGGGCGATCATCTGCTCTTCGACACGCGGTCGGGGTACGTCATCGAGAAATTGCCCAAGTCGGAAGCGGAAGAATTGGTCCTCGAAGAGGTACCGGACGTCGACTACGACCACATCGGCGGGCTGCAGCGGGAGCTCGAACAGGTCCGCGACGCGGTCGAGCTGCCGTTCCTGCATCCCCATCTGTTCGCGGAGTTCAAGCTGAGCGCGCCGAAAGGCGTGCTGCTCTACGGGCCCCCGGGCTGCGGCAAGACGCTCATCGCCAAAGCGGTGGCCAATTCGATCGCCAAGAAGCTGGGGCATTTGACGGGCAAACAGGTGCGGAGCTACTTTCTGCACGTCAAAGGTCCCGAGTTGCTCAATAAATATGTGGGCGAGTCCGAGCGCCAGGTCCGCGAAGTGTTCAAGAAGGCCAAGGAGCGGGCCGAGGACGGCAACCCCGTCATCGTCTTCTTCGACGAGATGGACGCGCTCTTCCGCACGCGGGGCACCGGCATTTCGTCGGACATCGAATCGACCATCGTGCCGCAGTTCCTGTCGGAGATCGACGGCGTCGAGCGGCTGCGCAACGTCATCGTGATCGGCGCCAGCAACCGTCAGGATCTCATCGATCCGGCCGTGCTGCGGGCGGGGCGGCTTGATGTGAAAGTGAAAGTCGGGCGGCCGGACGCCGTCGCGGCGCGCGACATCTTCTCGAAGTACGTGTCCACCGAGCTGCCGTTTGCGCCGGAGGAATTAGAACGGCATGGCGGCGACCGGAAGGCGCTGGTGGAACGGCTGACGACGCTGACCGTCGACACCATGTATGCGGCGACGGAAGAGAACAAGTTCATCGAAGTGACGTATGCGAACGGTGAAAAGGAAGTGCTCTACTTCAAGGATTTCGCCAGCGGGGCGCTGATCGAAGGAATTGTGTCCCGCGCAAAGAAGTATGCCGTCAAGCGGGCGATCGCCCAGGAGGGTGTCGGCCTGCGGTCCGAGGATCTCGTGCGCGCCATCCGGGAAGAATTCAAAGAACACGAAGACCTGCCCAACACCACGAACCCGGACGATTGGGCCAAAGTCGCCGGCAAGAAGGGCGAAAAGATCGTGCACATCCGGACGATCAGCGGCGGGCCCTCAGAATCGCGCCAGATCGAAACGGTCACCACCGGCCACTATCTCTAGTCGCCATCTCTATGCACGATCACAAACCGACGAAGACCTCCCGGATCCTGGGAACGGAGACGGAGTTCGGCATCGCGTCCAAGGATGCGGCGGCTGCCGATCCCGTGTCGGGCTCGATTGCCGTGATCGGCCACTATCCGGGCCTGCCCGCGCCGCAGGCCATCTGGGATTACGAAAACGAAAATCCGCTGCTGGACGCGCGCGGGTTCGAGGTCGACGGCGAACGGGAACGCCCGAATCCCGACTACAACCGGCAGCTGAACAAAGTGCTGGCTAACGGCGGCCGGCTGTATGTGGACGGCGCGCACCCCGAGTATTCGACGCCGGAATGCACGAACCCCCGGGAAGTGGTGGCATTCGAGCGGGTCGGCGAACGCATTCTTGCCCAATGCCTGCAGCACATGGCGCAGGCCAACGGGCGGGAACACTATGTTCTCTACAAGAATAATTCCGACGGCAAGGGCAACAGCTACGGGTACCACGAAAACTATCTGGTCGCCCGCTCCGTTCCGTTCGACCGGCTCGTGCACGTGCTGGCGCCGTTCTTCGTCACGCGATTGATTTTTGCGGGGGCGGGAAAAGTCGGCGCCGAAAATCAGACCAGTCCCACGGAATATCAAATCTCGCAGCGGGCCGACTTCTTCGAGTGTCTGGTCGATCTCAACACGATGGTCAAGCGGCCGATCGTCAATTCGCGGGACGAACCGCACGCGGACCATGCCAAGTTCCGCCGCCTCCACGTCATCGTCGGCGATGCCAACATGGCCGAGCTGTCGACGTATCTCAAGGTCGGCACGCTGGGCATCGTGCTCGATCTCATCGAATCCGGCGCCGCCGACCTGCCGCAACTGGATCTGGACGAGCCGGTGCGGGCGATCAAACAGGTGTCGCGCGATTTGGACATGCGCCAGACGTTGAAGCTGGCCGGTGGCCGGCCGACGACGGCAGTGGCGGTGCAGCGGGCATATCTGCATGCCGCGAAGAATTTCTACGCCTGCCACGAACTCGATCAGGTGACCAAAGATGTGCTGGTGCGCTGGGAAGACGTGCTCGACAAGCTGGAACGGGACCCCCGGTTGCTGGTCCGGGATCTGGACTGGGTGGCTAAGCGCCATCTGATCGAATCTTATATGGACCGCAAGGGATGCGGCTGGGAGGATTCGCGCATCAAGCTCATGGATCTGCAGTATCACGATGTCCGGCCCGACAAGGGATTGTTCTATACGCTGGAGCGGGGGAACCTGATCGAGCGGGTCGTGCGGGACAGCGAAGTCGTGCGGGCGGAATTCACGCCGCCGTCCGGTACGCGGGCCTACTTCCGCGGGCGCTGCGTGAGCAAGTTCGCCAAGTCGCTCTACGGCGCCAGCTGGACGTCCGTCCTGTTCGACGTCGGCAACACCACGATCAAGAAAGTGCCGCTGATGGAACCGCTCCGGGGGACGGAGGCGCTCACGGCGGAATTGCTCGACAGCGCCGAGACCGCGGACGCGCTCCTGGCGAAGCTGAAGGCGTGAGCGCAGTGGTGACGAGTCCGTTCGCACAACCATGAACCTGCCGTTTCTGCCCAACCACGACGATTCGAGCTTCTTCGATTTCATCTCGAAGCAGCATCCCGACCTGACGATCGGCAACCGCGGGCTGTCGTCCGCGCCGGCGGGACCGGACGCGTCCCGCGGCGTGCCGCCCATGACGGTGCCGCAGGCCACGACGGTCCTGGCCATCAAATACCAGAAGGGTGTGGTGATCGCCGGAGACCGGCGGGCGACCGAAGGGTTCCAGATCGCCGACCGGCGGATCGAAAAAGTGTTCAAGATCGATGACCATTCTGCCATGGCCATCGCGGGCGCCGCGGGCCCCTGTATCGAAATGGCCAAACTGTTTCAGACGGAACTGGAGCACTATGAAAAGCTGGAGGGCGTGGCGCTCTCCTGCGAAGGTAAGGCGAACAAGCTGGGCCAGATGGTGAAGGCCAACCTGCCGATGGTGTTTCAGGGCCTCGTCGTCATGCCGCTCTACGTCGGCTTCGACGTGAAACGGGGCGAAGGCCGCATCTTCAAGTACGACATTACCGGCGGGCGGTACGAAGAGTCGGACTATCACGCGATCGGGTCAGGCGGGAAAGATGCGCGGAATACCATGCGGGAACATTTCCAGAAGAATTTTGCGGAAGCCGACGCGCTCAAGCTGGCGTTGATGTCGCTCTACAACGCGGCGGACGACGACGTCGGCACGGGCGGGCCCGATCTGGTGCGCGGGATTTATCCGACCGCCAAGTGCGTGACGGCCCAGGGGATCGCCGACGTGCCCGACGCCTCCATCCGCGCCGTCTATGACGGATTGATCGCCGCGCGCCGCTCGAAGGAGACGTAACGATGCCGATGCCCTACTACGTGTCTCCCGAGCAGATGATGCAGGACAAGGCGGAGTACGCCAAGAAGGGCATCGCGAAGGGCCGCTCGATCATCGTGATGGAATATGCGGACGGCGTGCTGCTGACGGCGGACAATCCGAGCGCGTCGCTGCACAAGATCTCGGAAGTCTACGACAGCATCGCGTTCGCCGGCGCCGGCAAGTACAGCGAGTTCGAAAACCTCCGCAAGGCCGGCATCCGCCACGCCGATTTGAAGGGCTTCATGTACAGCCGCGAAGACGTCACGGCCCGGTCGCTGGCCAACGGTTACTCGCAAAGCCTGGGCACGATTTTCAGCCAGGAGATCAAGCCGCTGGAGGTCGAAATTCTCGTCGTGCAGGTCGGCGTGAACGGGCATCCCAACGAGATTTACCGGATTTCTTTCGACGGCAGCATCATCGACGAAAAGAAATTCGCCGTCATCGGCGGCCGGTCGGAAACCGTGCAGACATTTTTGAAAGACAAGATCGACGGCCAGGTGCCGTCGCTGAAGGCCGCCGTGGCCCTCTGTGTCTCGGCGCTCGAACAGACGCCCAATCAGAAGCTCGCTCCCGAGGGACTCGAAATTGCCGTGCTCGAACGGCAGCGGGCCACCCGCAAGTTCCGCCGGCTCTCCACCGCCGATATCAAACAACTGCTTGCCTCGTAATCCCCGTTCGCGGTTCTCCGTGATCTGTTGATCAACAGGGGAGGGGCGTGTATTCTGTCTTCACACGCCATGATGCCTCCCGGCCCCATGAAACAGCGCATCTTCGGGCTCGAAAACGAGTACGGCCTGATCTTTTCGCCCAACGGGCGCATCTATCTGCCGATGGAGAAGGTGCTGGGCTACATCTTCGAAGGTTTGATCCCGAACAGCTGGCCGTCCAACGCGTTTCTCGTCAACGGCGCGCGGTTCTACCAGGACACCGGCTGCCATCCGGAGTACTCCACGCCCGAGTGTGACAACATTCTGGATCTCGTCGTGCACGACAAAGCGGGCGAGCGGCTGCTCGAAGCCTGCCTCCCGGCGGCGGAGGAGCGGCTGCGGGAAGAGGGATTGTCCGGGGAAATTTATATCTTCAAGAACAACACCGACTCGCTCGGCAACACCTACGGCTGCCACGAAAACTTCCTGATGCGGCGCGACGTCGATTTCTGGAAAGTCACCGAACAGCTGATCCCGTTCTTCGTGACGCGCCAGGTCTACAGCGGAGCGGGCAAAGTGTTGAAGGTGTCGGGCAAGCCGCAGTTCTTCATCTCGCAGCGTGCCCAGCATATTCACGAGAAGACGTCGTCGTCCACGACCTCGTCGCGCAGCATCATCAACACGCGGGATGAACCGCATGCCGACGCGGAACGCTATCGCCGGCTCCACATCATCGTCGGCGATTCCAACATGTCGGAGTACGCGACGTATCTCAAAGTCGGCACGGCGGCGCTGGTGCTGTCTATGATCGAAGAAGGTTACGCCGTTCACGGGATGGAGTTGGAAGATCCGGTCAAGGCGATCCGGGAGATTTCCCGCGATCCCACATTGAAAAAGAAGGTGAAGCTGGACGACGGCCGGCAGATGACCGCCATCGAGATTCAGCGGGTCTACCTGGAGCGTGCGAAGGAGTACCTCGATCAGCAGGACCACGAGCCGCTGCTCGACGACGTCTTCGCCAAATGGGCGGCTATCCTCGACGACCTGGACGACGATCCGATGCAACTGACGCACCAAGTCGACTGGGTGGCAAAGAAGCACATCATTCAGTCCTACATCGACAAGAAAGACTGCGGGTGGGACGATCCGCGGGTGTTTCTGCTCGACTTGCAGTATCACGACGTGAAGCGGACACGCGGGCTGTATTATCTGATGGAGTCCCGCGGGATGGTCGATCGCATTGTCGAAGAGGAGGCGGTGCAGCGTGCCATGTCGACGCCGCCGCAAACGACGCGCGCGAAGGTGCGCGGGGATTTCATCCGCTTCGCGCGGGCCAAAAACCGGTCGTACACTGTGGACTGGACGTACTTGAAGCTCAACGGCTATTGGGAAGAAACGATTCTCTGCATGGATCCCTTCAGCGCGGCCAACCGGCGGGTCGAGGAACTGGTCTCGCAGGTGTCGGGGGCGCGGTTTTACCGATGACAGCCCGAACTCTCCTCTGGAACACCAGGTTCGACAGGGCCGTCATCGTCACGGTCTTGTTGCTGGCGAGCATTTTCCCCGTCGATCTCTTTTCCGGCGCTCCGCCGGCGTCCACCGGTGTCGACGGGCAGTACAGCGGCAAGCAGGGGCAGATTCTGCTCGTCAAAGTGCCGGCCGATGAGACCGCGGTGTCGGTGCAGGGCCGCTTTCTGGAAAGAACCGTGAGCTTTTTCCCCGATCCGAGGGCCGGTGAAGCGCCGGGCTATGTGGCGCTGGTGGGTATCGACATGCAGGACGATCCGGGCACCCACGAGTTGACGGTCGAGATCAGGAACGGGGAGAAGGTCAAACGCCTCAGGTACAACGTGCTGGTCGTGAAAGAAAAGTTTCATGTCGAACATTTGAAGCTGCCCAAAGACAAAGTCGATCTGGACGAGAAAGGTTTCGCTAGATGGAAAACGGAGCAGGAACAGGTGAAGCAGGCGTTGGCGGAGGATTCACGGCTGAAACTCTGGCAGACGGGCTTTCTTGAGCCGGTCAGCGGCCGGCGGACGGGCATTTTCGGCAGCGTGCGCATCATGAACGGCCAGGCGCGCAACCCGCACAACGGCGAGGACATCGGCGCGCCCATGGGCGCCGACGTGATTGCGACCAACGATGGGACGGTGCGGCTGACGGTGGACCATATTTTTTCCGGCAGGGGCATCTACGTCGATCACGGGCTTGGCTTCTACTCGATGTATTTCCATCTCTCCGAGGTGCTGGTGAAGGAGGGGGAAGCGGTCAAGGCGGGGCAGGTCATCGGCAAAGTCGGCGCCACCGGCCGCGCCACCGGCCCGCATCTCCATTGGGGTGTCAAACTCAACGGCGCCCGCGTCAACCCCTACGCGCTGCTGGATCTACCGTTCAAGAATGGCTCAATGCCAGAGAATATAGTCGTCACTCCCGTTTCTGAATCCGCGTCGATACCACTACCGGTTCAGGAGTCCATTCCAGCTAAACAATAGAAGCGGTGGTGGAGGTTCAGCTGCAGTTGCTCTCATTCCTGTCGCACCCTCTTGAAGTCTGAAACTGTTCCTGACACCATTTCCTAGTTTATGATGAATCGACTGACGCTATAACAATATCAAAGGGGCTTGATTTATTGGGATGTGGATGAACACTGAACAGAGAGGTAGGACGTTAAGTCGCGCTCGAAGATATGCTGCTCTCGGCATACTAGGGGGGGTTTTTCTGTGTGGTGGAGTTATAGGCATGTGGATCGGTGAAACCTTGATCAAATTGATGCAAGGTGGGGTTACCAATGTCCAAGAGAGATTATTATCTCCGGCACGCCCAGCGGAAGGTATTGGTGGGTTGGTAGGTATTGTTTTAGGATTTGCTGCAGGTTATTGGGGTTGGAAGAAATTCAGTCTTGGAATTGGGTTTCTGTCCCCAGCGCAATTGGAGGAGCTATATAAACCGGAATAGTGAGTAACGAGAAAAGATGTCAGGAGCCATTTATTGTCTGGACGATAGGTGAGGGCTCGTTCTTTAACCGCTTTTTTATCGTCCAGTGCCGAGCCCGCCCAAGAGCGGCATGAGGCTTTCTGTGCCGGGTCCTTTGCCGTCGCGCATTGCGTCGCTGAGTTCGTCGAGCAGCCGGCCGGCTTCGGGGTTGACGGATTTGAGTTTGTCGCCGAGGTGTCCGGATAGCAGTTCCCGCTGCACGTCCGCTTCCGAAAGTTTTCCGTCCTTGATGCTCTGATCCAACATCTGCGCGAGTGCTTGAACTTTCGCATACATGTCCGGCGGCAGACGGTTCAGAATACTCGCCGCGCCCTGCTGGCCGGTCATTTGAGCGATAGATGACGGGCTAACGAGACTCAAGCCCGCGATCAACACGCATCCAACCGTCAGAAGCTGTTTCATGTGCGCCTCCAGTCGATGAAGTCTGCTGAGTCTATTGTCTCCGACTCAGAGTCCGGCACACACAAAAAACACGATTTCATGTGGCTTCGAAAATGGTACAGACCATACCCTCGCTCCTGTGGGGAGAGGGGAGGGTGAGGGGAATGAGCTAGAACTGAGACTCAATACTGGACGGAGTTTTGTTCAGGACAGTGGCAGCAGCGCGGGAGAGAGCGGCGTCGTGCTTGTGATCCAGTGAGAACAGGCGGAACTGGATGAGGCGGGTCGGCAGCAGATCCAGAAATTCTTCCAGCGGCTCGGTGGAGACGCCTTTCGTGCCCGGATCGTAGACATAGAGCGGATTGCCGCGCCGGTCCTTCGGATCGGGCCGCGGGTCCAGCGGGGCCATGTCGACGCGGAACTCCACGTTCTTGAGATCGGCCGGCAGTTCCTTCGCAATCTGCTTCTCGAAATACTCATGGCCCGGAAAGGCCATGCCGCGCTCCTGCCCCTTTTCCTTGAGCACCGTGCTGTAGGCCATCTTCCACTTCACGTCACGATCCAGAATCCGGCCCCATTCCAGCCCCAGCCGGCGCCGCGCGTTCTGGCGGGAGGATTTCCATTGCCGGACTTCTTCGAGCAGCGACCAGTCGGTCAACGTCAGGTAGTCGTCCATCGCGTTGCGCGGATCGCGCGGGCGCAGCAGCTTCATGGTGTCGCCGAAGATGTCGCGCAGGTGAATGTCGATGGCCCTGGTCGTCCGATGAAAGTAGACGTTCGAATAGAGGTACATGCGGGTGTTCAGGAACATTTGTAACGCCGGCAGGCCGGTCTTGTGAATCGTGAAGCCCTTGTCGGTGATGATGGTGTAGTGGATAAGCCGCGTGAGATCGACGGGGCCGACGGCGACGCCGCACATGTACGAATCACGCAGGACGTAATCCAAGTTGTCGCCGGTGTAGCTGCCGGAAATGACCGGCTGGAGCATGTTCAGCCAGCGCGGGAGTTTGGAGTTGTCTTTCCCTTTCTCTTTCAGAATCAGATGAGCGATCTGCGCCGGGTCGAGGGATTCGCCCTTTTCGAACGGCCCGGACGGGCTGCGGCGGATCTTCTTGATGATCGGGCCGAGATGGTCGCGAATGATGATCTGGCCCAGTTTTTCATGAGTCAGATGAAACCCGTGAAGATAATTCTCGTCGAAGAAGTGACAGAACGGGCCGTGTCCGATGTCGTGGAGGAGGGCGGTCACGCGCAGCAGTCCCTCGATGTAGTTGGCCGACGGCGCATCCGGCACGGCTTTTTTGAGGAATGGGTAGAGATGCCGGGCGAACCGTCCCGCTACGTGCATGGTGCCTAGCGAATGCACGAAGCGCGTGTGCTCGGCGGAGGGGTAGACCCACCGGGCGCTTTGCAGTTGATAGATGTACCGGAGGCGCTGCACCCACGGCGAGTCGATCAAATCCTTCTCGGTGCATTCGTGCGGATCGGGGACGGCGAACGGCACGGTGAAGGTGACGTACTTATGAATGGGGTCGGCGATCAGCGCTGATCCGTCGTAGGGGGCGTGGGTCGGTTTTTCCACCCGGCTCATGGCGCGGGCATCTTAGCCCACTCAGTCGCGGGGCGGCAATGGCTCGTGCTGGTGTGGGGCGGCGGCGCGACGGTGCTTCGTGACGAAATAATAGGCGGCGGGATAGGCCAGAACTGCGCCGAGGACGCTCAGGATCGTGCTGCCCACCACGAACGGCAGGGCATAGGGCTGCACCTGATCGTAAATGGCCATCGCACTGAGATCGCTCCAATCGAAGGGCGGCGGGTCCGGCAGGCCGAGGAGGCGGGTGCCGATCCAAAAGGTCAGGCCGAGCACCGGGACGATCGTCCACGGGTTGTTGACGGACAGGCCGAGGAACACCGCCAGATAGTTCAAGCCGAACCACCAGGCGCAGAACATGGCGATGATCGTATGCAGGCCGTAGGGCGCGGAGAACGTGAGAAAAACTCCCATTGCAAACGCGAGGGCCGTTCGCTGCGGCGATTCCTGTAAATGCAGCACTTGTTTGAGTGTGGATTGGAAGCGTGCGGGTGAGAACACGACGGCAGCTCAGTGGAAATGTTCGTAACTGGTCACAGGGAGTGGCCGGACTGATCCATTCGGATATGTTGCGCGGAGGCCTTCGCTTCGCGGGCGAATCGTTCCGATGCGAGTGATACGGCTGCCCCGGTTTCTTGCCAGTCGTTCGATGCGGGCCTGGTGCTGCGGAGCCACGGTAAAGAGTAATTCATAATCTTCTCCGCCGGCCAGTGCAAGCTGCATGGCATCGCACCGTTCAGCCTTAGCATAGGCGCGGCAGGCAGCGGAAATCGGAAGCAGGCGGAGGTCCAGCAGCGCGCCGGTGCGGCTTTCTTCGCAGATATGCCGGAGATCGCCGGAGAGGCCGTCGGAAATGTCGATGGCGGCCGTCGCCAGCCGATTCGTGCTGAGTAGTTGTCCAAAGCGGCAGTGCGCGATGGGGCGGCGATGCCGGCCGATCAAGAAGCGGCGTGCGGCAGCAGCGAGACGCGATGCGCCCGCCCGCGTCCGGCGGGACAGCAGTGCCAGGCCCGCCCGAGAATCTCCGAGTGTGCCGGTCACGTAAATCGCATCGCCGACGCGCGCCCCGCTGCGCAGCAGAGCGGTGCCGGCCGGTACCGTACCGGTGACGGTGACGCTGATGAAGAGGCCATGCGCGGAGGCAGAGGTATCGCCGCCGATCAACGAAACGCGATAGGGGCGGCAGGCCGCCATGAGGCCGCGATAGAGGCGCAGGATGTTCGCTTCCGTTGTGGATGCGGGAACGGCCAGCGCCACGAGGATATGTTCCGGCCGCGCGCCCATGGCGGCGGCGTCGCTCAAATTGGCCATCGCGGCTTTGTAACCGACGTCTTCAAAGGAAGCCGTGCGGAGGTCGAAGTGGATGCCTTCAGCCAGCAGGTCGGTGGTCAACACCAGATGGCGGCCTGCCGGGATTGTGGCGATGGCGGCGTCGTCGCCGATGCCGCGGACAATGGACGGTCCGCCGCGTCCGAACCGCCGGTGCAGGGTGCGGATGAGGGAAAATTCCTGGAGAGGGCGTTTGGCCTTCGGGCGGGCCACGGCAACACCGCTACGGACGATGGATGACAGGCGGCATGAGCGTCGCGTGCGCCGGACGGCCTGCCGGCGAGCGCCGGTGCGAGGCCGGGCGAACCGGCTTGCTCCGGGCCGCGGTCGGCGGCGACGACTGCGGTTTCGACGCCGCGGGCGCCGGCTTCTTTCGCCGGAGTGCGATCTTCATCACATCGTCCATGGTTTCGGCATAGGCGATGGCGATGCCTTTCAGCAGGTGCTTGGGAATTTCTTCCAGGTCCTTCTTGTTGCGGCGCGGCAGGATGACGGTGCTCAACTTGGCCCGTTTGGCCGCCAGGATTTTTTCCTTCAGCCCGCCGATCGGCAACACCCGCCCGCGCAGCGTAATCTCGCCCGTCATGGCCAGGTCCCGTCGCGCGGGTATGCCCGATAGCGCCGATGCGATGGCGGTGGCCATCGTGATGCCGGCGGACGGGCCGTCTTTCGGAATAGCGCCGGCCGGAACGTGGATGTGGAGATCCTGCTTGCTGAACATGTCGGGATCGATGTGGAGCGTCTTCTCGCGGGACCGCACGTAGCTCAGTGCCGCCTGCGCGGATTCCTTCATCACATCGCCGAGATGGCCGGTGAGCGTCAACTGGCCTTTTCCCTTCATCACCGTGGCCTCAATGTACAGGACATCGCCGCCTGATTCGGTCCAGGCCAGGCCGGTGGCCACGCCGACTTCGTCCTTCTCCAACTCGGACTCGGGTACATGTTTCGGCACGCCGAGGTACGTGTGCAGATTGCCGGGATTGACCGGAAAGCCTTGGCCCTTGCCCTCCGCCACCTTCTTGGCGACCTTGCGCATGACGTTGGCGATCTCGCGTTCCAGATTCCGCACGCCCGCTTCGCGGGTGTAATTCGAAATGATCTGTCGGATCGCCGGCTCGACGATGCGAACGTGCTTGTCCGTGATCCCGTGTTCGTTGAGTTGGCGGGGGATCAGATACTTCTGTGCGATGCCGAGTTTTTCTGCCTCGGTGTAGCCGGGGATTTCGATGATCTCCATCCGGTCGCGCAGCGCGGGGAGAATCGGGTCGATCAGGTTCGCCGTGGTGATGAACATCACCTCGGTCAGATCGAACGGCACGCCCAGGTAATGATCGGTGAAGGCGCTGTTCTGCTCCGGGTCGAGCACTTCGAGCAGCGCCGCCGAGGGATCGCCGCGGAAATCCATGCCGACCTTGTCGACTTCGTCCAGCATGAAGACCGGATTGCTCGTCCCGGCCTGTTTCATGCCCTGGATGATGCGGCCGGGCAGGGCGCCGACGTAGGTCCGGCGATGCCCGCGGATTTCCGCTTCATCGCGCACGCCGCCCAGACTGATGCGCACGAATTCGCGGCCGAGCGAGCGCGCAATCGATTTGCCCAGCGACGTTTTCCCGACGCCGGGGGGGCCGACGAAGCAGAGAATCGGGCCCTTCATCTTCTCTTTCAGCTTGCGGACGGCCAGGTATTCCAGGATGCGCTCTTTGACCTTTTCCAGATCGTAATGGTCTTCGTTCAGCACTTTGTGCGCCGCCTTGAGGTCGAGGTTGTCCTTCGACTTTTTCGACCAGGGCAGCTCCACCATCCACTCCAGATAGGTCCGCACCGTGGCGGACTCGGCCGTGTCCGGATGCATTTTTTCAAGGCGCTTGAGTTGCTTTTCGGCCTCCTTCAACACTTTCTCGGGCATCTTGGCGTCTTTGATGCGCTTGCGGAATTCCGTCACTTCCTCCGCGCGCTCGTCCAGTTCGCCCAGTTCTTTCTGAATCGCCTTGAGCTGCTCGCGCAGGAAGTACTCGCGCTGGGTCTTGTCCATCTCGCCCTTGGCCTGCGCCTGGATCTTCTGCTGCATGGACAGGACCTCGATCTCCTTGCCCAGGATGTCGCTGACCTGGCGCAGCCGCTGGATCGGATCGATGATTTCCAGCACGGCCTGCGTGGCATCGACCTTGAGCCCGAGGTTCGAGGCCACCATGTCGGCGAGCCGGCCCGGCTCCTCGAGATTCTCGATCACCACCATGACGTCCGGGATGAGCACCTTGCCCAGGCTCACGATGCGCTCGATCTGTTCCTTGACCGTGCGCATGACGGCTTCGGATTCCAGCGTCGTGGCGGCGGGTTTGGAGTCGGGGAGCTTGTCGATCCGCACCGAGTAGTAGGGGGCGGTCTGGATGTAATCGGTGACTTTGCCCTTGGCAATGCCCTGCACCAGGATTTTGATCCGCTCGTCCGGCAGCTTCAGCATCCGCATGACGATGCCGACGGTGCCGATCGCATGGATGTCTTCCGGTTTCGGATTTTCCAGGTCGAGCGCCTTCTGGGTTGCGAGGAAGATCATCCGGTTGCCCGCCAGCGCCGCCTCGATGGCCTTGATCGACATCTCGCGGCCGACGAACAGCGGCAGCACCATGTACGGGAACACGACGATGTCACGGACCGGCAGGAGCGGGAGCTGGTCCGGAATCTCGACGTTCTGCGGGGGTTGGACTTCCTGATCGTTTTGTTCCTTGGGGTCGCTCATGAGTGCGCTATCCTTCTCGTCTCGGCCGGGTGAAGGTCGTGTCTACACTCTCTTTAACAGCCGGTGGGGCAAAATGCCAGCGATACAGTTATCTCCGGCGGCTGCCGGCGGCAGTTCGCATCCGTCCGGTGAGATAATCGGTAAAATCGGGTCCCAATGACGGATTCTTGAGCGCAAATTCCACGGTGGCGATCAGGAAACCCAATTTGTCTCCGGCATCGTGGCGCTGCCCTTCGACCTCATGGGCGAACATGGGCGATTTCCTGGCCAATTCCTTCAGCGCATCGGTCAGTTGGATTTCGCCGTTTTTGCCCGGCTTGGTTTTGCGCAGAATGGGGAAAATTTCGGGTGGCAGCACGTAGCGTCCGATCACGGCGAGCGTGGAGGGGGCTTCGGCCGGCGCCGGTTTTTCGACCAGGTTCTCGACCAGGTGCAGCCCACGCGCGAGCCGCTTCGGCTGCACGATTCCGTAGCGGCTGACATCCGCTTTCGGAACGTCCTGAACGCCCAGGACGGCGCCGTTCCGCTTCTTGTAGACGTGAATCAGTTGGGCCAGCGCCGGCACCGGGGCATCGATGATCTCGTCGCCCAGGATGACCGCGAACGGTTCGTCGCCGATCAGATGCTGGGCGCACAGCACGGCGTGTCCCAGGCCCAGCGCCTCCGGCTGCCGTACGTAGCAGAAATTCGCGAGGCTCGAGATCCGGCGGATCTGCTCCAGCATCTGGCTTTTGCCGGTTCCCTTCAGATTTTCTTCCAGTTCCACCGAACGGTCGAAGTGGTCTTCGATGGCCCGTTTGCCGCGCCCGGTGACGACGATGATGTCTTCGATGCCGGCGGCGACGGCTTCCTCGACGGTGTACTGGATCAGCGGTTTGTCCACCAGCGGCAGCATCTCTTTGGGCGAGGCCTTGGTGGCGGGCAGGAAGCGGGTGCCGAGTCCGGCGGCCGGGATGACGGCCTTTCTGACGGTCTGTCGGGACATCGAACGGATACTATGTGATGGGTCA
>OMJK01000179.1 GCA_900299325.1 Nitrospiraceae bacterium
GGCAGCGGCAAGACGCGGACGCTGGTCTATCGTGTGGCCTATTTGATCGATTCCGGCATTGATCCCTCCAACATTCTGCTCCTGACCTTCACGCGCAAGTCCGCGCAGGAGATGCTGGAGCGGGCCGGTGAGTTGATCGGCTCGCGCTGCGACCGGGTGTGCGGCGGGACGTTTCACTCCGTGGCCAATCTCCTGCTGCGCCGCTACGGCCGATCGATCGGCATCGAGCCGGGCTTTACGATTCTGGATCGCGGCGATGCGGAAGACCTGATCGCGCTGGTCCGGTCGCAGCTCGGCTTGAACGAAAAAGACAAACGGTTCCCGCGCAAGGGGACCATTATGGAGATGATCAGCAAGAGCGAGAACACGCTCAAGAGTTTGGATGAGATCATTCTGGAGGAGTTCGCGCACTTCGGTGACCACCTGGAAGACCTGGGCAAGCTCCAGAAGGCGTATCAGACCGCGAAGCGGCAGAAGCAGTTGCTGGACTACGACGACCTGTTGGTGATGCTGCGTCAGATGCTGCTGACGGATGAGTCGGTTCGCACGACGATCTCCCGCCAGTTCCGCTACATCCTTGTCGACGAGTACCAGGACACGAACCGGCTGCAGGCTGAGGTCATCCGGCAACTCGCGGCCACCCATAATAATGTGATGGTGGTTGGCGACGACTCGCAATCCATCTACGCGTTTCGCGGGGCGACGTTCCGGAACATCATGGACTTTCCCACGCTCTTCCCCGGCACGACCATCTATAAATTGGAAGAGAACTACCGGAGCACGCAGCCGATCCTGAATTTGGCCAATTGCATCATCGACGAAGCGGCGGAGAAATATACGAAGCGGCTCTTCACCCGCAAGATCGACGGGCCGCTGCCGGCGCTGGTGGAAGCGGCGGGCGAAAACGCGCAGTCGCGGTTCATTGCGCAGAAAATTCTGGAGCTGCGCGAAGAGGGCGTACCGCTCAGCGAAGTGGCCGTGTTGTTCCGGTCCAGCTTTCATTCCTTCGATCTCGAAATCGAGCTCTCGCGCCGAGGCTTGCCATTCATCAAACGGGGCGGGGTCAAGTTCATCGAGACCGCGCATGTGAAGGACCTGCTCGCGCACGTGCGCGTCGTCGCCAACCCGCTCGATACGGTCAGCTGGCATCGCGTGCTGATGCTGGTCGAAGGGGTGGGGCCGAAGAAGGCGCAGGATCTGCTGGCCGCGATTGTGAAAGGTGCTCAGCCGTACGACGTGTTGCGGGCCGTGAGTGGCCGGTCCGGTCAGGGGCTCAAGAATCTGGCGAATACGCTGGAGAGTGTCGCCGGGGCGGACGACCGGTCGCCCGCCGAACAGGTCAATCACATTTATGAATACTATCTCCCGATTTTAAAAGAGCAGTACGACGACTATCCCAAGCGCACGCGCGACCTCGACCATCTCCACACGATTGCCGAGGGCTATCCGGCGGTCGAAGAGTTTCTGGCGGATCTGGCGCTGGAACCACCGGACGGCAGCGCCATCGATGTGGAAGCGCCGGATCGCGACGATGAGCGGCTTGTGCTCTCGACGATCCATTCGGCCAAGGGGCTCGAATGGCAGGCAGTGTTTGTGATCTGGATCGTCGACGGCAAGTTTCCGTCGGTCTATTCGTTCGTGACCGACGACGAATTGGAAGAGGAGCGGCGGCTGTTCTATGTCTCGGTCACCAGGGCGAAAAAGCATCTCTACCTGACCTATCCCATCAACGTGTACGACAAGGGTAGCGGCATGCTGCTCTCGAAGCCGACCCGTTTCCTGGACCATGTGTCTCCGGACCTCTTCGAGAACCTGGCGCTGGTGGAAGAAGGTGGACTCGGGCGGTGGGGGTCCTTCCACGAACGAGATTACGACGAGTGAGTCTCGTTCCGGCGCAGCCTGCTCTGTACCAGTCCCCGTATCCGCCGGTACAATGACACCATGGCGCACGCTGTCATCCGATCGGTGATGCTGCTGGTGTGCGTGTGCAGCGGCCTCGTGGCCGAGGCAGCACAGTTGGAGCATGATCGTGTGCCAGCCTCCGTCGGGCGCATGTGGCACGATCTGCTGGCCGGCGCGGATGGGCTGCATCTGCCGACGACGTTCTTAAAGGTCATGCCGCCCGATTTCATCCGGTTCGAGTTCGACGATCTCAGGACCTATGCGGCGGAGTATCATCCGGGGGAGCATCGCATGGTGCTGAACCGGTCGCTGTCGTTCAACGCCGCCGGCAGCACGCTGCGGCCGTTGGCGAAGATGACGTCCAAAGAACTTGAGGTGCTCTTCCACGAGTTGTTCCATGCCTTCATCGATTGGCTTGTGTCGCGAGAGCAGGACCCGTCTCCGGCGGCCGGCCCGCTATTGGCCTTCGCCCGCGCTCAGCAGGCGTGCCGGTATCAGGAAGTGACGATCACGCCGGTCCTGCAACGTGCCCATGAAACCGAAGTGCGCTATCTGACAGAGGGGGAAGCGTGGGAAGCGTTAAACGAAACCTGGGCGGTGTTCATCGGGTGGGCCGTGTGGAACCAGCTTGAATTGCAACGGAAAATCGGCGATTCCGTCTGGCAGCAGCCGCGTCAGATGCGTCTGTGGCAGGAGCGGCTCGAGCAAGCGCTTCAAAAGGGGGAACTACGGGGGTACTACGTTCCGGAGGATTCGGATGAACGGCGCATCGCACAGAAGCGATTTCTCGCCCCCGCCGCACAAATTTCCATCGACGAGGTCACAACTTTGATGAGGCAAGTGCTTGGTTTGCCTGACGAATTTATTGCCCAATCGAAAAAACGTGTTGACCGGATTCCCAAGGCTTCGAAAAAAGATGCTTGCGAGAAACTCTCCGGATAAAATAAATTTCGTGCCTGAGCAGTTCTCCCCTTGACATGGGCGAACTTCGTCAATATAATCGGGCGTTTCCTAGATTATCCTGTCAACGCGATCAGCCATTCATCCTTGTCACCAAAAGGAGTGAGAGCTGTGTGCGGACAGGCTTACTCTCGTCTGTCAAGCGAGGTGAGCACGAGTCGTGTTCCTAGTTTTTTCTGAATTCTGGATTGGATAGAAGGCGAACGACACGGGCAGGTACCCAAGTGGCCAAAGGGGGCAGACTGTAAATCTGTTGCCATCGGCTTCCAAGGTTCGAATCCTTGCCTGCCCACCAAACCGAGCTTGCTCGACCGCGAGCGTTTTGAAGTGGGCACGCGAGCGGATAAACACCTCACGTGTTTCCGAGTGTGAGCTCGAGGTGGGCGAGCGGATACAAACCGTGAGTGCGGAGTGAGGCAACACGAGGCGGGCGTAGCTCAGCGGTAGAGTCCCAGCCTTCCAAGCTGGCTGTCGTGGGTTCAACTCCCACCGCCCGCTCCAAACCGAGCTAGCTCGACCCGGAGCGCTAGTAGTAGGGTGCGACGGGAGAAAGCCAATGGTGTTGATGGCCCACGTAGCTCAGTTGGTAGAGCACGTCCTTGGTAAGGACGAGGTCACGCGTTCGATCCGCGTCGTGGGCTCCAAACCAAGCTTGCTCGTTCCGTCGCTTACTGAATGTGCGGCGGATAAATACCTTTAGTGGTTTTTGAAAAAGGGGTGACGTATGGCGAAGGCGAAATATGAGCGGAAGAAGCCGCACGTGAACATCGGGACGATCGGACACGTGGACCACGGGAAGACCACGCTGACCGCGTCGTTGAC
>OMJK01000180.1 GCA_900299325.1 Nitrospiraceae bacterium
CCTGGACACGCGATTCGGGAGGCTGGACCGGTACGGATTGAAGCTCGGCCAGGTGCAGGTCGTGCTGGAAGTGGAGAAGTTGCAGCACAAAGCGGAAGTCATGTGCAGCGTGAACGGGAAACGCGTTCAGGCCAAGACCGCCACGCGGGAAATGTATGCGAGCATCGATGCGCTGGTGGATCGGCTGGATGCGCAGCTGAGAAAGTGGAAGGACCGCCTGGTCAGCCACAAGCCCGGTTCGCGTCGAACAACCAGGGACAAGCGGTTTGAGGCGATGCCGTCGCCTCCGCCGAAACGTCCGGTTGCCGAACGACGGGCGGTTCCCATTCTGTCGATCGAAGAGGCCCACGAGCAACTGTCCGGGTCCGCCTCTCCGTTCCTGCTCTTTATCAATTCGGAAACGGGTGCGGTGCAAGTCGCTCAGCGGGTGACGGGCGGGCGAACCACCGTCATCGAACCCTATCCAGCCGGAAGTCGGGAGCAAAGCGTGCGCTCCGGCGCATCTCTCTAGTGCGTCGGGTGCCGGAGGTACGGCTGTACCGGCTCCATTCCTCCGCCGGGAATATTCGCGCCCGTCCTGCCTTCGGCAGTCTTTTCAGAGTCCGGTCTCGCAGAGGCATGGAGTCATGGCTCGGCTCAATCTGGTGATCGTGAGCGGCTTGTCGGGGTCCGGCAAGTCGCACGCCCTCAAAGTCTTAGAGGACGCCGGGTATTTCTGCATCGACAATCTTCCCCCCGCACTGCTGCCGACCTTTGTCGAGTTGTGCAACCACCAGGGCGGAGAGATTGCCAACGTCGCCTTGGGCATCGATGCCCGCGAGCGCATGTTTTTCTCCGATCTGGCCGGGACGCTGGACCAGGTCAAGGCGCTCGGGCATTCGGTCTTTCTGCTCTTTCTCGAATCCCGCGAGGAGGTGCTGGTGCGGCGGTTTTCGGAGTCGCGACGGCCGCATCCCTTGCTTCCGATGATGCCGGTCCTCGACGGAGTCCGGTTTGAAAAAGAGCACGTGGCCGAACTGCGCCGATACGCCGACCGGATCATCGATACCTCTGATCTCACCGTGCACGAGTTGCGTGAACTTCTGACCAAGCAGTTCCAGCGGGGGACGACGGAGCAAACGCTCACCATTTCGCTGCTGACGTTCGGGTACAAGTTCGGCGTTCCCTACGACATCGATCTGCTGTTCGACGTTCGATTTCTGAGGAATCCGTTTTTCGTCCCCGAGCTGAAGCCGCTGCCGGGCGACGATCCGCGGGTCAGTGCGTACGTCCTGGGCGATCCCAACGCGGACGCGTTGCTGCAGCGGCTCGACGATCTGCTGACATTCCTGATTCCGCAGTTCCAGCGGGAGCAGCGGAGTTATCTCACCATCGCGATAGGGTGTACGGGCGGACGCCATCGGTCCGTTGCAATCGCCGGTCGTCTGCAGAGCAGCTTGACCGCGCTGGGCTACAGCGTGTCGCTCAAGCATCGCGATCTGCTCAAGTCGTAGCATCTGCCGCCATCGTCCGCTGAAAAGCGACCGGAACGGGCCGTGCGCATTCCGCTCGTTTTGTTGACAGGTAGACTATGCTGACTATACTTGGCCTGTGCACGCTGGAATGGAAGAAGTCGGTGCAAGTACGCACGTGAAGCTGCTCAGAATGAAATCAACACCCGACGCGTTCAAGACCAACGAGGTCTGCGACCTGTTCGATATTTCGAAAGCCACCCTGTTTCGTTGGGAACGCAAGGGGATGATTTCCGGACCGCCGCGGGACTGGCGGAACTGGCGACTCTATACAAAAGAGAACGTGGCAGAAATTAAGAAAGTTATTCGCGCCCGACGGGTTCTCGTGTAGGGTGGAGCAAGTGACGGGGGAGATTTATGCTGGGTTCATTCAAAAATTTGTTTGAAACCGACATCATTTCCATGCTGACGCCGCGCCGGCAGCTGGTCGGATTGGACATCGGGTCCAGCGCGATCAAGCTGGTGCAGTTGAAGAAAAGCAAGGGGCGGTATTTTCTGCAAAAGTTCGGCGTGAAACCGCTGGAGTCCGAGGTCATCGTGGACGGCACGGTGATGGACGAGGGGCGGGTCGTGTCGGCCATCCGTGAACTGTTCCGCGAGACCAACGTCAAGAATAAGCAGGTGGCCATCTCCATTTCAGGGCATGCCGTCATTGTGAAGAAGATCAGCCTGCCTCCTATGCCCGACGACGAGTTGGAAGAGCAGGTGAAGCTGGCGGCGGAGCAATATATCCCCTTCGACATCAACGAGGTCAACATCGACTTCCACGTGCTTCCGCCTGAGACGGCCGGTGATGCGCAGGGCGAGATGTCGGTTATCCTGGTCGCGGCCAAAAAGGACAAGATCAACGAATTGACGGAGCTGGTGAAAGGCGCCGGGCTTCTGCCGATGATCATGGACGTCGACGCGTTCGCCATCGAGAACATGCATGCTATCAACTATCCCATGGCGCAGGACGAAACCACGGCCTTGGTCAATCTCGGGGCGAGCGTGATGAACGTCAATATCATTCGCGGCGGAGTCTCGCTGTTCACACGGGATATTCCCCTCGGCGGCAACCGATATACCGAGGCGATTCAGAGGGAGACCGGTCTGTCGTATGAAGAGGCGGAGGATAAGAAGAAAGGCGACGGCGATGCCAAGGCCGGCGCGCTGGGGTCCGTCATCGACGGCGTGAACGGCGAAGTAGCGTCGGAAATCGCCCGGACGGTGGACTACTTTAAAAGCTCGGGGACACAGACGGATCTCGACCGGGTACTGGTGTGCGGCGGCGTCGCCAAGATGAGCGGGCTGGTGCATCAGTTGGGTGACCGGATGCAGATTCCGGTCGAGGTGGCGAATCCGTTCGGGGAAATCGACGTGTCGGGCAGCGGGATCGATCAGGATCTGCTGGAGGAACTGGCTCCTGTGGCGGCGGTGAGCGTCGGATTGGCGCTGAGAGCGGTGGGTGACTGATGATTCGCATTAACCTGCTTCCAAGACCGAAGGGCCAGAAGGCGAAGCCGCAGTATGACGTGCGGGCTCAGGCGCTGCTCGGTGTCGGCGCGTTACTGGTCACGCTGGCCGGGTGCTGGTGGTACTCGGCGGCGCTCGACAGTGAACTCGAAGCCCGCCAGGACGAAAAGCGCACAAAAGAGAAGCAAGTGGCGCAGCTGAAAGAGCAGGTTAAGCAGGTCCAGGATTTCGAACAAAAGAAGAAGCTGCTGGAAGATAAGAATCGTGTCATCGATCAACTGGAGAAGTCGCGTGTCGGCCCGGTCAAGGTGCTGGACTACGTCAGTCAGAGCGTCGAGCCGGTGAAAGTCTGGTTGACCAAGCTCGGCCTCAACGCGGAAGTCATCGATCTGGAAGGGCGGGCGCTGACAAACGACGACGTGGTGGAGTTCGTCAACAACCTGCGGCGCACGGACCACTTCATCAATATCAATCTGGTGGAGAGCCGGGCGGCAAACGAGAGCAAGGTCAATCTCTACCAGTTCAAATTGGTGTTCAATCTGAAAGGCTGACCTCATGACGCTCCCCGAGTTCAATCTCGACGTCTTGCGGACGATCCCGGCTGCGCAGAAGGCCGCGTTCTTGTGTCTGGTCGTCGGGGGCATCATTGCGGGATTTTATTTTTACATCGCAGAGCCCAAATCGGCGGCGATCGAAGTGGTGATCGCCGAGAACGCCAAACTCGAAGGCGAAATTCAGGGCTTGACGATCAAGGTGCGCCATCTGGATGAACTGATTGCCGCCAGCAAACAACTGGAAATCGAACTGGCCAAGAAGCAGGAGCGCCTGCCGCCCCAAGAAGAGGCCATCATGCTGCTCAAGCAGGTCTCCGATCTCGGCGTGCACTTGGGGCTGGATATCAAGCTGTGGAAGCCGGGGCCAAGGGCCGAAGATCCTTCGAAGTTGTTCGTCCGGATGCCGGTGAACGTCGAGATGAGCGGGGCGTATCACACCGCGGCCATCTTTTTCGACCGGATCAATCAATTACCCCGCATCATTACCGTGTCGGGTCTCAAGATGGGGTCGCCGAAACTGGAACAAGGGCGGTTTGTGTCCCAGACCGCCTTCGATCTCGTGGCCTATGCCGCGCCGCAGGACAAACTGGCTGCGGCTGCGCCTGCCGCCAAACCGGCCCCAGGAGCCAGGTAATGAACAGCATGGCTAAGACGACAGCTATGGAAGGCCGGTCTACGACTGAGGGACGGATTTGGACGGTTCGTCTGGTGATGGGAATCGGCTGTGCCGTAATGGGCGCCGGGAGTCTCGTGATGAATGTCGAGGCTGCGGATGTGCCGAAGCAGATGAATGCGATGCGGCAGGATTCCATCAAGGTCAGCACGCTGCCGGAGATTCCGCGTCCGGCCGCGCCGCAATCCCTGGGTACGCCGCCGGCGGAGGGGAATTCCCCGGCGCTGTCTCAATCTGCATTGCCTATGGGCGGACCGACAGGAAGCTACGATCCGTCCGGGCGTCGCGATCCGTTCGCCCCGATCCTGGACCAACTGCAGCCGGGGAGAGGGGACGAGTCGCTGCCTCCCTTACAACGAGTCAGCTTGACGGAGTTGAATTTGATCGCCGTGATTTGGGGTGCATACGGCTACACGGCGATGGTGCAGACTCCGGATGGGCACGGATATACGGTCCGGCGCGGGACGAGAATAGGCCAGAATAACGGCGTGGTCAGCATTGTCACCGAGCGCGGCATCATTGTGCAGGAACGGTTCACCGATGTGTATGGCAGAAAGCAGGAACGGGAGTACTTCAAACTCCTCCATCCGAAAGAGGGCGCAGAATGAAACCAATAGCTGAGAACACTCATCTGGCAACAATGTGGCTGGTGGGAGCCCTGGCTTGGGCCGCGGTTATCCCCGGTGTCGGCGCGGAAATCACGCCGCTTGATGCCACTGTCAAGGCGACTCCGGGAACCGAGGCCACGGAGAGTCGAACGGATGCCGGGTTGCCTGCTCAAGCTGTGACCAAGATCGATGTGCGCCCGGAAGGCAGCCAGGTCACGGTCGTGATTGCCGGAGACGGCCAATTGTTCCCTGAGGCCCGTTTGCTGGACGAAGGGCGGCTGATTGTGGATCTGTCCGCGGTGGCGTCTGCGCTTCCCCGTTCGGTCGTGGTCGCGCATCACCCGTTGTTGAAACGAATCCGTGTCGGACATCATACGGACATGGTGCGGTTGGTGTTCGATCTGACGGACCGGCCGCAGTTTTCCGTCCGGCCTCAGGGCCATACGGTCTTTGTGACGCTGACGCCCGGTGAACATCAGGACGCGGCTGTGACGCCGGTGGCCGGTTCATCCGAACCGCCTCCGGTCCAGGTTGCGACTGCGGAGGTTGTGCCGCAAGCCTCGTCCGAGACGATCACCCGCGCCGCGCAACGCGCGATCCGGGTCGTCGGTCCTGGCCCGTCGAAGTTTAAGATCCAACCGGTGCAGATGGCGACCGACGGCACTGCGGCCGAAAAGGATAGCCGGAGCGACGATGTGGTAGCGGGCCAGACTCGCTACGTCGGGCGCAGAATCTCGCTCGATTTTCAGCAGGCGGACATCACCAACATTCTTCGTCTGATTGCCGAGGTCAGCGGATTCAACATCGTGGTCGGCGAGGGCGTGAAAGCCAAAGTCACCATGAAGCTGGTGAGCGTACCGTGGGATCAGGCCTTGGACATGCTGCTGAAGATGAACGGGTTGGGCATGATCCGGCAGGGGACGATCGTCTGGATCGACACGCTGGCGAATATTTCCAAACAGCAGGACGAAGAGGCCCGAGTCAAGGACGCCAAGGTCAAGGCGGAAGAGTTAGTGGACCGGGTCTTTTATATCCGGAATCTGCAGGCGCAGGAGCTTCAGACTTCGCTCAGACAATATCTCAGTCCGCGTGGCGTGATGAACGTCAGCCAGGGAAGCAATGCGCTGATCGTCCGGGACGTCGAATCCAAACTGGCGATCATGAGGCAGTTGGTCGAGGGGCTCGATCTGGAAGTTCCACAAGTGCAGATCGAAGCGCGCATCGTCCAGGCCGATACGGTCTACGCCAGAGGATTGGGCGTTCAGTGGGGGTTTGTGAGTAATAACACCACGGCTACCAGCTTTAATACGTCCGGAAACGTGACGGGCCCGGCATTGGCGGCAGCGGGAACCGGAAACTCCACCATCACACACGACTTTTTGGTGAATCTTCCGGCGCAGGTCGGCGGGTTGCCGGCTGTGCCGACGGTGGGTTGGACGTTCGGCAAACTGGCCAATGGCTTTGCGTTGGACATGCGTCTCTCGGCCGGCGAACTGCTCGGCTTAACCAAGGTCATCGCCGCGCCCAAGATCACGACGTTGGATAAGCGGGAAGCGAAGATTTCTCAGGGCGAATCGATTCCGTTCCAGACCACGTCCTTGCAGGGTACGCAGACGACCTTCGTCGATGCGAACCTCGAATTGAACGTGACGCCGCAGATTACGTCGCGTGACCCCAAAGAAGTGGGCAAGACGATCCTGATGCGTGTTCGCGCGACGCGGAATGCCGTGGGCGCCCGCAGCAACCCGGCCGGTCCGAGCATCGACCGCCGCGAAGCGACGACTCAGGTGATTGTGCGTGACGGCGAAACCATGGTGATCGGCGGCGTGTTCGTCGATACGCAGAACAACAATGTGCAAGGCGTGCCGTACCTTTCGAGAATCCCGGTGATCGGCTGGTTGTTCAAAAACAAGTCCGAGTCGGTCTCGAAACAGGAACTGCTGATCTTTCTCACGCCCAGTATCGTCAAGACTTAGACCGGCATTTAGACGAGCCTTTCACCGACGCCGTTGCTGCGCATGAACCGCGCGCAACGGCGTCGGTGCTTTCCGGTCCTAGCCCGCTCGTTCCACCCGGAGAGCAGGTCGTCTCTTACCGGACATCCCGTCCATTCGCAAGACGCAATCCTTTTAGTTTTCACGGCGTTGTGCTACGATCCCCAATCTTTTTGTCCCGTTCCAGGATTGATTGTTAAGAGTGGGGGCATGGTGGCAGACGAGTCGACCGTTCCGGTTTCTCTCGGGGAGCGAAGTTACACCATCACAATTCGAGCCGGTCTCCTGGGGCGTTTGGGCGACCAGCTTGGTGCAGCGGGTGTGACCGGAAAGGTCGGCGTCGTGACGGACCGGAATGTGGCGCGCCACTATGGCAAACCGGTGTTGGCGGCGTTGCGGCATGCCGGTGTGGACGCGGTGCCCATCGTTCTGCCACCGGGTGAACGCTCGAAGACACTGAGTACGGTGGGAAAGATTCTCGATGTGCTGGCCCGGCACCGGTTCGAACGGAAATCGCTGCTGTTGGCGCTGGGTGGCGGGGTTGTCGGGGATCTAACGGGATTCGCTGCGGCCATCTATCAGCGCGGGATTCCGTTCATCCAGGTGCCGACGACCGTGGTGGCGCAGGTCGATTCGAGTGTCGGAGGCAAAACCGGTGTCGATCACCGGCTCGGGAAAAATCTCATCGGAGCGTTTCATCAGCCGAAAGCGGTGTGGATCGATCCTGTGGCCTTGCGGACTCTGCCGGAGCGCGAATGGATCGCCGGTCTGGCCGAAGTCATCAAGTACGGGGTCATCGCCGACCGGGAATTTTTTGCGTATCTCGACCGGTCCATGCCGGCGTTGCGGACGAGGAAGCCTGACGTGGTGGCTGCGGCGGTCAAACGGTCGTGCGAAATTAAAGCCGATGTGGTAGCGGCGGACGAGCGGGAGTCCGACCGTCGGCGGATCCTCAACTATGGCCATACGATCGGCCATGCGCTGGAGGCGCTGGGCGGCTATCGGTCGTTGATTCACGGCGAGGCCGTCGGAATTGGCCTGGTGCAGGAGGCGGATCTGGCCTGCTATCAAGGGCTCTGCGACCGGCAGGTTGTGCAGGATATTCGCCGGGTCGTCTCGGCGGCGGGATTGCCGGACCGGATGCCGCGCGGCTCGGCCGGGAAACTCTGGCAGGCCATGCTTCACGATAAAAAAGTATCCGGTGGGCGTGTGGTGGGCGTGTGGCCGGAAGCGATCGGGCGGGTGCGGATCGCGCCGATCGAACAGCAGGTCTTTGAGCAATGGTATACCACGGCGGTGACCGGCCGTACCGGTGATGAAGGACGTACACGCGGCCGGCGGACAGGATCATCGCACCGTCGAGCAATCTGACATGGAAAGCAAACGGCAATCAGCAGCCCAACTTGAACAGGCCTTGCGCGAGAAAACGCGTGAGGTCGACGTGCTGCATCGCATCACGGAGTCGATCAGCAATACGCTGGATCTCGAAGCGGTGCTCCGGCACATTGTCGACGTGGTGGTGGAAGCGACGAAGGCGGACGCCTGCCTGCTCTATCTGTTGTCCGACCGCCGTGACGAGCTGATTCTGCGGGCGTCGAAAAATCCGCACCCGAAGCTGATCGGCCGGATTACGATCGGGATGGGCGAGGGCATCACCGGCTGGGTGGCGCGCGAGCGCACGCGGGTGGTGATTCCCAGCAACGCCAGCGAGGATTCTCGGTTCAAGTTCTTCAATAACCTTCCCGAAGACCGGTATCAGGCGTTTGTCTCGGTGCCGATTTTGGCGAAGAAAGAGGTTATCGGCGTTATCAACGTCCAGCACAAACGGTCACGCCGGTACCGGGAGGACGAGTTGGCGCTGCTGTCCACCATTGCCAACCAGGTGGGCGGCGCGATCGAGAACGCGCGGCTCTACGATCAGATGAAGCGCAAGGCGCTGCAGATCGAGACGCTTTCGCAAGTGTCCGAAACCGTCGCCTCCAACCGGATCATCGACGACGTGCTGCAGTTGCTGGTGACCATGACGGCGCAAATGATGGGATCGAAAATCTGTTCCATCATGCTTCTGGACGCGGCTACCGGCGAGTTGCGGATTGCGGCCACCCAGAGCCTCAGCGAGGAATACCGGCGGAAGCCGAATCTTAAAATCGGGCAAAGCATCAGCGGGCGCGCCGTTCAGGAGCGGCGGCCGATCATCGTGGCCGATGTCATGAAAGATCGGGATTACATGTATCCGGATCTGGCTTCCAAAGAGGGGCTGGTGTCGCTGCTCTCCGTTCCGATGATGATGCGGGACAAGGCCGTCGGCGTGATCAACAGCTATACCTCCGTGCCGCATACGTTTACGTCCGAAGAAGTACGGCTAATGCAAACGATCGCCAACCAGGCGGCGATCGCCATCGAGCACACGACGCTGATGGAAAAATCGTTCGAGATGCAGGAGGCTCTGGCGGTGCGGAAATTATTGGAGCGGGCCAAGGGCTATCTGATGCGGTCGAAGCGGTTGTCTGAGGAAGAGGCGTTCAAGCTGATTCAGCGGCAGAGCATGGATCTCAGAAAATCCATGCGCGAAATCGCGGAGGCGATCCTGCTGGCAGGGGAGATCGAAGAGCGGGCCGGAAACGGCGGCAAGTAACCGAGTTGCGGCTGGGCAGCGGTCAGCGCGAGTCTTGAGGGGCGGGCTTCGGTTTGGGTTTGGCCGGTTTGGCGGTGGATGACGTTTCGTTGAGCTGCCGTCGGATATCCTGCATTTCTTTCCGCAATTCTTCCAGTTCTTCATTCTTCTGGCGCATTTGATCCTGCAATGCGCGGAGTTCCTGGTCCGTTCCGGGAGGTGCTGCGGTGGAAGGGGCTGACGTCGCAGCCGGAGCGGGTTTTGTCCCAGACGGCGCGGCGACCGGCGGAGCGGGCGCAGGCGGAGCGTCAGGTAGCGCAGCCAGCAGTTCATAATCGACAATGATCGTGGGGTCAGGCGAAGAACCTCTTCGATAACTGTCCGGTCGCCTGGCCGATTCCGGAGCAAAGACCAGCGTCTTTACCGGTGCACTCCCTCCGGCGCCGTAGCGGGACTCCAGCGTGATCCACGGCAGGGTCACGTACAGAGAGCGTCCATACGCATAGAGCGATCCGACTTTTTTGTCTGCCGCCGCGCGGGCCTGGCCGATCCGGAAGCCTACCTGCTGGTCCGGCGCAGCCGTGGCCAGTCCCTCGGAAAGCAGCGGTGCAAGAAATTCGATTTCCTCTTCCCGAAACACATTCACCGGTTCGGTTTTTCCGCCGGCGAGCTTGCGGAGGAAACCAGGCTCCTCCTGGGTGGCAATGCCTCGAAGGATGCGGGCGATGGTGCGCGGAGCAACCGCGATCGGATGAGCCGCCTGGAGCGAGGTATCGCGCGACCGTTCCACATAGACCGCACCCTGCTCCGTGTCCTTGATAGTGATGTCCAGCCTCGCTGAAGAGGAGCAAGCGGAAACCAGGAGAGAGCACAGGATACTGCAGGCCAATGTGTAGTTCGGAGAATGACGCATATATGCCGTATATCTGATGGAGAAGCGGAGTCTAACACAGCAAGGAGCGAGGCGAAACAGCCTATTGACATGCATTTGAGGGTGAGCTAGGATCGCGCCACTTCACACGGGGTACAGCGTCGTGCTCCGGTGTTGCACATAAGGTCCCCGATAAAGTAATCGGGGAGTGGACAACGAAGTCCTCTGGTCCTAACCGGGCTTGAGGGCTTTTTTTTTGCAACGTGCCCCCAGTCTGGTGGACCGGATTCGAAAGAATTGGCGGACGAAGCGATACGGAACACCTAATGAGGAGGCGGTCTACATGAGCCTGCAAGACGTACGGCGGCGAACAGGATTTTGGGCGGCAGGGCTGGGCCTCGCGTTGTTCGCGGCGATGGCGCTCCCTGCTTCACACGGCTACGCGGCGGACAAAATTTTTCCGTCAGGCGCGAAGATTTCGTCCGACGATCCGGATCAATGGTTCAGCATCGGTATGGGGGTGAGGACGTCATTCAATTCTCAGCAAAATGCGGCGCCGGATGGGAAGAGTTACAGTAACAACTTCGGCATCGACAATGCTCGTATTTACATGAACGGGGGAATCAATAAATACCTCAAGTTCGAGTTCAACACCGAATGTTTTAACTGCCCCAGTTCGATCAACGGGGGTGGTGGCGGAAACGGCTCGGGGGGCGGGAGCAATCCGTCCGCGAACAACTTCTTTGGCGGAAATTCGACGATCGGCATCTTAGATGCCATCGGCAAGTTCGAGTACAACTCCTTTCTGAACTTGTGGGTCGGGCGGTTGCTGGTACCGGGAGAGCGCGGTGAGTTGAACGGTCCGTTCTTTCACCCGACCTACGACGGCTTCCGGACGCCGTTTAACTCCGCCGACTTCAGCGGCAATTTCGGCAAGGGCGGTGCTGGTCTCTACGGCCGCGACAACGGCGCGGTGTTTTGGGGCCAGATCGATCCCGCATTTGCGCACATCCAATATTCGCTCGGTGTCTTCACAGGCCTGCAGTCGTCCGGAGGAACAGGATGCGGCGGAGGACCGTGCGGACCGAACCAAAGCGGCAACCTGATGTATGCAGGCCGTCTGACATTCAATTTCTTGAATCCGGAGAAAAACCCCGGCTATTACACGGCCGGTACCTACTACGGAAAAGCCGGCGATATTCTCGCCATTGCGGCGGGGTTCAACCATCAGGCGGACGGAGCGGGTTCGTTTCAACACAGCTCCGACATGACGATTCTGACGAGCGACCTCCTGTTTGAGAAGGTGCTGCCCGATAAGGGCGTGTTCACGTTCAATGCGGAGTACAAGCGGTACTGGGCCGGGTATAGTACCCTTGCGTTTAACGATCCTGGGGTGAACGGAGTAGCGGGCAGTCCAGGAAACAATTTCGGGATGTTCCGCGGATCCTCCTATACCGCCTATGCGCTGTACCTCTTTCCCCAAACCGTCGGCATTGGAAGATTTCAGCCCTATGGACGGTACACCTTCATCGATGCGCAGAACAGCGCGAACCGCAGCGAGTGGGAGGGCGGTCTGAATTACATCATCCAAGGGTTCAATTCGAGAATTTCCGCATTCTGGCAGTATGGCGATATTGCCACGAAGTCGTTGTTTAATTGGTCGCCGACGGCGGCCGGCAATCACGTGAGCCGGTTCGTCATGGCGTACCAGTTCCAATTCTGAGCGGTCGATGATGAGCAACAATGACGATCAACTCGCTGGGTTTCAATGAAGGAGTCAACATCATGAGCGCAGACAAGATGAACTCAACGGTCGAACAAGTTGAAACAAAGGTGGCGGATGACACAACGGCCCCGTCCCGCCGCGATTTTCTGGTACAGGGCGCGCGGATGACGGCGGGTGTCGGGGTGGCGGCGCTTCTGGGCAACCTCGGCAACTGGGCGCTCTCCTATGCGGCGGACAAGGAGCCGATCAAGATCGGCGTACTCCACTCCTTGAGCGGCACGATGGCGATCAGCGAAGTCTCGCTGCGCGACACCGTGCTGATGGCGGTGGAAGAGATCAACGCGAAGGGCGGTGTCCTGGGCCGTAAGA
>OMJK01000181.1 GCA_900299325.1 Nitrospiraceae bacterium
AACAGCCGTCGCCAGTCGGCTCCGAGCCAGCGGGGGAGAGACCGGCCGAACGCCTGCAAACATTGGCCGACGCCTCCCGCAATGCCGAAGGTGACCTCCCGCCCGTCCGGCAGGCGTTTCAAGCTTTCCACGCACCGGACGAGTTCGTCGAACGGCATGGACCGAATCCGGTCGGGACGATACGGCTCCGCCACCCGCTTCATCTCCGCGAACCAGCCGGGCCCGTCGGTCTCGCAGCGTCGCATCTCGCGCCAGATCAACCAGCCGGCCCGCGCGAGCGCGAGCCATCCGATGCGCCGGACCGGCGGCGCGTGGCGCAACGGTTCGCCGCCCATCTGTTCGGTATTCAGCTCGGGATCGCCGCCGAGCTGGCCGACGAGGCTGTGAAACAGGGTCACGTTCAGATAGGGCCGTCCCTCCAGGACGCGAACGGACGACAGGCCGGCCGGGATATGGCAGCCGAGCCGGCGGTAGTGCGAGAGGATGTAGGCGTCCATGAAATGCCGGAGAAAGGACAGGCCGAGCGGACTCGGAATCTCCGGCATGGTCTCTTTGAAATTGGTCCGCGACCATTCGCAGTCGTCGTTGGTCAGATCGGACGACGGTTGGACGGCCGTAATCGGCCGGGCCTGCAGGATCCACAGCCGGTCGGCGTCGAACGTCCATTCGACGTCAACCGGTGTCCGGAACACACGCTGGATGCGTTTCGCCACGCGCGCAATGTCGAAGAGTTGCCCGTCGGCGAGGGGCGACCGGCGGTGCTCCGCATCGGACAGCCGCTCCGTGCAGACACCCTGCGTGCTGCTGACAAGCCGTTCCGGCTGCGGCGTGGTGATCCGCTTCCGGATGCGCACCGGTTGCCCGGCTCCATCGGTTTCGACGACGTACTGGTCCGGCGTGACGGTTCCATCAACGAGCGGGGCACCAAGGCCGCGCACGGCGTCGATCGTCACCTGATTGTCGCGGCCTGTGACCGGATGGATCGAGTAGGCTACGCCGGCGGCTTGTGCATCGAGCAACGGTTGAATCACGACCGCCATCGCGGGCGGTTGTGCCCCGGATCCCGACATCACCGCGTACTCGACGACCCGCTCGTTCCAGAGCGAGGCCCAGACCCCGGCGATTGCCCGCCCAAGGTCGTCGGCCGCGATGCCGAGTTCGGTTCGATACATCCCTGCGAAACTGGCCCGGGCCGCGTCTTCGTTCGTCGCCGAAGAACGGACGGCCCAGCGTCGAGTCGCTGTCTCGATGGGCGGCAACGCGTTCAGGCACGCCCGAACGAGCGGCGCGACGTTCGATGTCAGGATCGTTGCCCGCGTTTTCTCCAACAGTCGTCGCCGGTCATCGCCGGTCCGTTGCAAGACCTCATGCCACCGGTCGGGGGGTGCGAATCCGGCCGCCTGCAGCGTCTGCTGATAGGCCGCCGTCGTCACGCAGCAGCCGGCCGGAACTGCAAACCCCGCTGCGAGCAGGCGGGCCAGCCCCACGGCTTTGCCTCCGGCGAGCGACGGGTCGCGGCAGTCGTGCAGCGGAAGAATCAACGGCGGCATGGCGGAATGGTAACTAGAGTATGAGCAGAAGGTAAAGATCGTTGACGTTGGTGCCGGTCGGTCCGGTGACAATGTGCGCGTTCAGCTTCTTCAGCAGAGGATACGTGTCGTGGCGGCGAAGCGCGCGGCGGATGTCGAGCTGTCGGCGGGCGGCGTCAGTCAGCATATGGCCGCTGACGACCGCGCCGGCCGCGTCTGTCGGGCCGTCGGTTCCGTCCGTGCCGAAGGCTGCCACCCAGACATTGCGAAGTCCGGCGATTGCGATCGCTGCCGCCGCGGCCCATTCCTGCGCCCGGCCGCCTTTGCCGGTTCCGCGCACGGTCACCGTGGGTTCGCCGCCGGCGATCACGCAGCAGGGCGGCTTCAGAGAATCGGCTCCCGCCGCGATCCGTCGCGCGCGTAATGCGAATCGCAGCGCGGCCGGACCTGCTTCGCCCGTCACGGCCGTCGGTAGCAGGACAGTCCGAAGACCGGATTGTTCGGCGGCGTCGGCTACGCCGCGCAACGCGGACCGGTTGTTGCCGACGATCGCGTGCTGCACCAACCGGAAGCGCGCTGCCCCGGGCTTGGGGGTTTCCGTTCTGTGTCCGCGCCGGCCGCTGAGCAGATGCGCGCGGATGCTTCTCGGGACCCGGCCCCAGATCCGGTATCGTTGTAGCGTCGCGACCGCGTCGGCGTAGGTGGACGGATCCGGCACGGTCGGCCCCGATCCAATCGCTGCCGGGTCGTCGCCGAGCACATCGGACAGCAGCAGCGTGATGATCGTGGCGTCGGTCGAGGCCGCCAACCGTCCGCCTTTGATCGACGACAGGTGCTTGCGGACACCGTTAATCTCCCGGATCGTCGCTCCGCTCCTGAGCAGTAACTCGGTGACTCGCTGCTTGTCCCGCAGACTGACGCCGGGCACCGGCGCCGGCAGCAGGCTCGACGCGCCGCCGGACAAGAGGACGATGAGAAGATCGCGTTTCGTTAAGGGGGCGACGAGGTTGCGGATTTGTGCCGCCGCTCGGAGGCCGGCGCGATCGGGAACCGGGTGGCCCGCTTCGACGATTCGAACGCGTGCCGTCGGCGCGCCGTAGCCGTGTTTGACGACCACCAACCCTCCATCCAGTCGCGCACCCAGAATCCGTTCGAGCGCCTGCGCCATGCGGGCGGAGGCTTTACCGGCGCCGACGGCGAGTACCCGGTCATACCGGCGCAGATCGTACCGGCACCGGCCGACGGTCAGCCGATCGCCGCGGCGCGACACGAGGCGGCGCATCGCGGCGGCCGGATCGGCCGCGCGCAATCCGGCGGCCAGCAGCGTCCGGAGCAGCGGTCGCGCAGGCGAGGCGGGTAGCCGGAGGCGCATTGAGGCGGTTACTGGGTTTTGTCCTGTTTGAGGCAGCGGTTCGGACAGGTCTGGCGCGGAACTTTGATCTGGTACGTCCCCTGCGGGAGCACGTCTTTCTTGAATTCCGGATTAAGCAGCTTGAGTTCGAGGAAGTACGTGCCGTACTCCTCGGCGATGGAGGTCAACGCCCGTTGCGATTCTTTGACGGTGACCGTGACGGTTTCCGTTTCCAGCGGCATATACAGATCTTTCTTACTCAGGCCCAGATACTTCTCCGGCTGGGAGTAAATCTCTTTGGCCGCAATGATCCGCGGCACGTAGCGCATCGTTTCGCGCGGGCCGTGCATTTTCCAGTAGTCGGTGATCTTCTGTTCCTTCAGCAATTTCCGGATCCGTTCCTCGCCGGCATTGTAGGAGGCCATGGCGAGAAACCAGTCGTTGTCTTTGAAGTCTTTCAGGTACTTCAGATATTTCACCGCTGCTTCCGTCGACATCTCCAGGTTGCGCCGTTCGTCCCGGACGGCGTCGCTCTTGAGCCGGTAGCGCC
>OMJK01000182.1 GCA_900299325.1 Nitrospiraceae bacterium
AGCGCCGGACATCTTTGATGGCCCCCTACAGGAGCGCCGCGATGCAGCCGATAGAGCAACTATTGGACGGAACGTTCGCAGAAAAAACCGGCGCGCCTGCATATTTTTTTTGACCTGCTAGAATATTCCTATGGCAACGTCGTCAAAACAGTCCCCGGCCAGATCGACCAGCCCGCTGAGGAAAACGCTGGTCGACGTCCGCTACGGGCTGCTGGGATTGCATAAAGCGCTGATCGTCGCGGAACAGTTGACGTTCGAGCGGATCTACGGGCGGGTCGATTCGACGGGGCAACTGCTGCAGCTGGTCATGAGCGATCCGTGGTTCACCTGGCTGCATCCCCTGTCGAATCTGGTGGTCCGCATCGACGAACTGCTGGACGCCGACGAGGAGCCGACCGTCGAAGACGTGGCCGTCCTGCTTACCGAAGCCCGCGGGCTCATCCGTCCCTCGGAACTCGGCGACGGCTTCGAGCGCAGCTATTATGAAGCGCTCCAGCGGGCCCCCGAAGTCGTCATGGCCCACTGCGAGATGAAGAAGCTCCTGGTGCTGCCCGACGCGGCCTGATTCCCTTCCAACTTTCTTTCATCCCGATCAACCCGCTTGCCAAAAAAAAGCGGCCGGCCCGTTCGAGCCGACCGCGTGATCGAGATCCGTCTGAATCGGGTGTGTCTGAGCACTTAGCGGGCAGGCGGTTCGAAGAGATACTTCACCCCGACCAAATGCATCGCGCCCTCGTCGTCGGCCTTCACTTTCGACGTCCAGCACACCTCCGCCACTTTCAGCGTGGTCTGCTCGCCGGTCGTGGACGGCGCCTGCACTTCCAGCACTTGTGTCCGTTCGGGCTCCTGCGGCATCAGCAGCAACATGCCGTGCTGGCTGACATTCACGCTGAAGGCCTGGCCTTCCGACATATCGACCGTCTCGGCCCCGTGCACCGTACTGAACTCGTAGGCGCAGGACCGGATCAGCGGGATGCGTGCGCTCTGGCGTCGTTCTGCCTGGGTAGTCATACACAACCTCCGTGACTTGAGCGCATCCTACGACAACCCTTCTCCTCAGGCAAGACCGGCTCGGTCGCACAGAAGAGCGGCAGACCCCTCCCTACCAATGGAAATCGTGCCCCACCCCACTTTTATCCGCGCGATGATGCGTCCCGTCAAAAAAGAAAAACGCCGCGTCTGAAGCGGAATTTTCTAACGACAGGGGCGCCTCACCCGAACCATCCCCACACATTCAGTCTACGTGTTCCTGACTAACTACTTTGGAACGGACGGCAGCCGGCCCCCTCCGAGGCAGGGCCCGCGATCAGGATTTCCGTCAATGTTTGTCGTGCGACTCGCCCTTGTCGTGCTGATTGTGCTCCTCGTGTTGATCGCGGTCCGAATGTTTTTCCTGCTTGTCCTGCTCGTCTTTTTCCTTGAAGAACTGGTTGAGCGCTTTGTGCTGCCGGCCATGCGTCTCTTGCTTGCTCTGACGGTCCCCGTGCCGTCCATGCCGGCCCAGTTCGATCGGGTCCTCCTTCGCCTCCCCGGCCTTATCCTTCTCGACACTCCCTTTCGGAGTGCCGGCGGCCGGAGCCGGGGGTGGAGCGGGCGCCGGCTCCTCGGCAAACGTCGCAGTCCACACCGCCAGCACGGCGACCGAAGCTATCGCCACAACCATTCTCACCATCCTGTCCTCCTTCAAATGATTCTGTTCTGTGGTGAAGAAATACGTCGCGTACAAATCGTAACGGCTTCTTTCCTCTCTCGCAAGATGGCGCGACGAACCGGCGGCAGCATGAGAACAGACAGGCTGAAATCCACGGCGGAAAGCGGGCGCAGCGGCCTCTGCTATACTTTCTCACACGAACAGCCCCTGATGTTTACCAAGGAGGCCGCCATGAAATCGAACGCGTTACTCGTATTCGGAAGCCTTGCGCTAGCCCTGACCGCCGCCCAGCCGGTCGTGCACGCAGAAACCGGCGAAGGGAACAGCGGGCTCCAGGAAGAGCGGCAGGATCTACGGCAGGACAATCGGGACATCCGTCAGGACCGCCGCGATCTCCGGGAAGATCGTCGCGATCTGCGCCAGGACCGGCGTGAACTCCGGCGCGATGTCCGGTCCGGAGCCGGTCCGGGAGAATTGGCCAACGACCGGCGTGAGATCCGGCAGGACCGGCGCGAACTGCGGGAAGACCGTCGGGACCTCCGGCAGGATCGTCAGGATCGCCGGGAAGACCGCCGCGAACTACGGCACGATACGGCGAACCGCAAAAACCACAACCGCTAGTCGTTCGCTCGACAAACAAAAGCCGGCGAGAATATCGATTCTCGCCGGCTTTCTTATTCCCTCTTACAGCCGACCTTCATCCAGATCGATCACTTCGGCCCAGGTCGTGACGGTTGGCAGAGCACTCACTGACACACCGCGTTTGGTAGCCACTTCCTGCAGCCGGCCCTGGAATCGTTGCTTGCCTTCCTCATCCTTCGGCTTTGCCGCCAGCAGCAGACGCGACCATTGGGCATTCTCGTCATCCGAATGGGGCTTGCCGTTGGCCTTCACCCACGCCAGCAACTCCTCATCCGTCCCGCCGGCTAACACCCGCTGCTCAAACGCCTTCGCGTCGATCTCCAGAAACTCAACGAGATACTTATCGAACCCCTGCGTGATGTAGTTATAATCCTGAATCTGTCCGGCATGACGCAGACGAATCTTGTCGATAAATCGACCGAGATGGGCGATCCCACCGAGAAACGCTTTGGGGCTGCGGGGATATTTCGTCATGTCAATCTTCCTCAGAAGATGATCTTTCGAGCTAGCATACACTCACTTCGCACGCTCAAAACACACAGCTGCATCTGTTCCTATTCTGTTGCCTGTTGTGTACTCTGATATATAAAGCAGCTTCCACCCGTCGTATTTTGAGAACACTTTCTCCATATCCGAGTTACTTCTCATATCTACCTCCGCACACCGTATTTGTCCCGGAGAATTGCCCAGGCTAGATTCCCACTTAGAAGCTACGATATTGGCGGGAGCACATGCGGAAACGAAGCCGCTAAGCAGCGCTAGCAGCAGCGCAAATGAGGACTTCATACGATCTCCCTTCGTAAAGATATAAATTGTTTGAGCAGAGGCCGAGAATTGAAAACAGGCTACTTTCCCAGATAAGTGTTGTCAACAATTCAACCGTCCCCAAGACCGTTGCAAGCGATGGCGGGGGGAAGCGAGAGCGAAGCTCGGTGAAAATCGCGTTTCAGCACGCCGAGGTGGACGAATGGGAAAGAGTCGTTTTCAGCGGCCTGACTTGGCGGATTTTCCGACCAGCAGGTACTTATCGATCCCCGCCGCCATCTTGCGCCCTTCGGCAATGGTCCAGATGATGAGCCAGACGCTCTCACCATTTCATCTCATGTCCGCAGCGGGATCTCGATGAACGCTCCTGGCTGAATTGCTTTCAAGACGTCCTCAATTGCCGGCAACAACCCAACCACCGCACGAACTTGGTTGGTAGGAATCACGACGAACGCCAGCTTGCGACCGGAAAGGTTCTGCTGGTGAGGAAGTTGTTGATCTGCCGTGACCAACACGTCGAATTGCTCTTCGGCGCGCCTGAGCAATTCTCCATTCTTGATGCCAGCCCACCCCATTTCCTGAACCGTCCGGATAGAGAGATGGCTCAGTCGTGATTGAACAACGTGGG
>OMJK01000183.1 GCA_900299325.1 Nitrospiraceae bacterium
AGGCGAGGATCGTTTCGAACCGCTCGACCATCCGGTCCCAGACGAATCCGTGCAGCCGGACGTTGGCGGTTCGTTCGACCTGTACGAACTTGAGGCCCACCTTGTTGCCGTTCACCCACCGCACTTCCGCGATGTCGATCGGGAGCGACTCTATTTTATCCGGGAGGATCAGGCGCATGGCGAGGGTCTGCTCGCACGGCACCGGCGTCGCCGTCTCGATCGTGCACCCGAAGACGGACAGGTTGGTGACTTTGCCTTCGCCGACCACGGCGTTGTCGGAAAACAACGCGCCGTAGGCGACGGCCAGGCGGTAATGTTCGCGGCGATAGGAGCGTTCCATAACTAGAGCGCAGTCTAACGTGGATCGCGGCGCAATACCTATCCTACAGAAGAGGGGAAACTAGCTCCCAGTAACGGTTTCCAGTGATGAGAGGCGGCGAACAATGACGCGGGCGGGCATCTGGGCTAGCGTGCGGGCGGTGGGAGGGATGTGATGGGAATATGGCACTCCATTGCGCAGCAGTTTCGGCAGCCGTCCGGTGTGTTCGGACGGATCGCCGGGTTTCTATTCCGCATCAACGTCGAGGGGGTCGAGTGGACGATCCAGCAACTGGACGTGCAATCGGCCGATCACGTGCTGGAAATCGGGTTCGGGCCGGGGCACGGCATCCGGCGCGTGGCGCAGTTGGCGGGGCAAGGCAGGATCGCGGGGGTGGATTTCTCGGGCGTGATGCTGGAGCAGGCGACGAAGCGCAATGCGCAAGCCATCCTGGCCGGCAGGGTCGATCTGTGCTTGGGTGATGCCGCCAAGCTGCCGTATCCGGACGGGAGCTTCGATAAGGTCTTCGGCACGAACGTCGTCTATTTCTGGAACGATCCGGTCGCGACCGTCCGCGAACTCCGGCGTGTCACGAAACCGGGCGGGCGGCTGGCCCTGTACGTGATTTCCAAAGACGACATCGGCAGCTTCAAGGTCACTCAGACCGGCGTGTACCGGCTCTATAGCGGTGAGGAATTAACCACGCTGCTCACGCAGGCCGGATTCCGAAACGCGCGGTTCGTGACGAAGAAGGAGCGCCACCGGACGGGGATCTGCGGCATCGCGGAGAAGTAATTCTCACGCGGAGTAGTGTTCCTTGAGACGATCGCGTTGCAGCCGCAGGATGTGCCTGATCAACAGTTCGCGGTTCTGTGACGTCAGTCCGACAAAGCGGGCGTGCAGGCGGTAGCTCACTTTGCGCCCGGGAAGCGGGTCGACCCGCAGTACTTCCATTGAGGCTTTGAAGACGACCTCGTCGGGCAAGCGCAGCGTCAGGGACAGGATCTCGTTGGGCTGGTAGGGCTGGTTGACGACTACGCCGATGCCGCCGCCGCTCAGATTGACGGAGCGCTCAGTGAACTCGCCTTCCGTCTGGTCCGTCTCGAGTTGGATGCAGATAGGCAGGGTATCGGTGATGCGATAAAACTCGCGGCGATCTCTCGGCGAAGGTTTCGGCGTAGCAGTCGGCATGGTGAATTCGAGTATAACAAAAGGGGAAGAGGGAGCAACCGGATCGATCTTCTGTGCTCATGTACTTCGCACGCGGGAGAGGGTTTTATTCCATCAGCCGCAGTTGATTTATCAACTCTGCCATCTTAGGTCTTTGTGTTAAGATCCCGCGCATGAAAGCGGCAGTGAATCTGCTCTGGGTGTTGCTTGCCATCCTTGGCGCGCTTGCTCTTGCCCACGTAGTTGGCGTCGTTAACCCAAACGAAAAGGTGAATGGTCTCTGGCTGGTCGTGGCGGCGGGGTGTATTTACGTTCTGGCCTATCGGTTCTATGGCCGCTGGCTTGCGCGGAACGTGATCGAACTCAACAACCAGCGCGTGACGCCGGCCGTGCGGCTGAACGACGGCGTCAACTTCCATCCCACCAATAAGGTCGTGCTGTTCGGCCATCACTTCGCGGCGATTGCAGGGGCGGGGCCGCTGCTCGGCCCGGTGCTGGCAGCGCAGTTCGGATTTTTGCCGGGCTTTCTCTGGCTGGTGATCGGCGCGGTGTTGGCGGGGGCGGTGCAGGACTTTATCATCCTCGTCGCCTCGATGCGGCGCAACGGGCGTTCGTTGCCTGAGATCGCTCACGACGAGCTTGGTTCGATCACCGGGACGGCGACGGCGGTGGCGGTGCTCTTTATTGTGGTGGTGGCGCTGGCGGGGCTGGGCTTCGCGGTGGTGAATGCGCTCTATCACAATGCCTGGGGCACATTCACGATTGCGATGACGATTCCGATCGGCTTCATCATGGGTTTCTACCTCCAGAAATTTCGTCCCGGCGCAGTGGCGGAAGTGTCGGCGCTCGGGGTCGTGCTGTTGATTGCTGCTGTGCTGTCCGGCCGCGTGGTCGCGCAGTCGTCGTATGCGTGGCTCTTTGAGTTCGACAAGCCAACGCTGATCTGGCTCTTGGCCGGTTACGGTTTTCTCGCGTCCGTGCTGCCGGGCTGGATGCTGCTGGTGCCGCGTGGATATCTCTCCACCTTCATGAAACTCGGCGTCGTGTTTCTGCTCGGTTTCGGCGTAATTCTCATGGCGCCGACGATCGAAATGCCGCGGGTCACAGCGTTCGCCAATGGCGGCGGGCCGATTATCCCCGGCACACTCTTTCCGTTTCTCTTCATTACCATTGCCTGCGGGGCGGTGTCGGGCTTCCATGCGCTGGTCTCGTCCGGCACAACGCCGAAAATGATCGAGCAGGAGTCGCAGGCGGTGGTGGGCTATGCGGCGATGCTATTGGAAAGCTTTGTCGGCGTGATGGCCTTGATTGCAGCCTCGGTGCTGATTCCCGGCGACTATCTGGCGATCAATACGACGCTTGGCGCG
>OMJK01000184.1 GCA_900299325.1 Nitrospiraceae bacterium
GCGCCGAGCATTTCGAGGCAGCGTCCGGCGAGATCGGCGGTGCTCGGATCCAGCAGCGCACGGTGATCGGCGAACGGAATGTAATTGAAGACGATCCGGTTGTTGTCCTTGTCGTAAGCCCCCCACCCGCCGTCCGATCCCTGCATCGCCAGCACCCACTGCATCCCGCGCCGGATCGACTCCTGCTGATCATGCGACCGCGCCGTCTTCAGTTTGGACAGCGCCATCAACACCACCGCTGAGTCGTCGACATCCGGATACAACTCGTTCTCGAACTGAAAATACCAGCCGCCCGGCTGCGCCGAGGGGGACGACACCGTCCAATCGCCGACCGTCCTGGCCTGGCGGGAGATCAAGTACGCGCCGGCTTTGAGCAGCGCAGGATGGTCCTGCGGCATTCCCGCTTCGACCAGCGCATTGACGAGCAGCGCCGTATCCCAGATGGGCGAGAAGCACGGCTGGAGATGCAGTGCGGGCACGGACTGCCCGTCCAGCACTACCTCGTCATGCACTTCCAGTTCCTCAATCTCGCGCAGCGCTTTCACCACCAGCGGATCGTCGAGCGGATATCCGAGACATCGCAGGGCCAGCACCGAATTCGCCATGGCCGGATAAATCGCGCCCAACCCTCCGGAGCCTTTCAGATGGCTCAGCATCCAGGTCGACGCGTGACGCAGCGCTTTCTCGCGAAGCCCGACCAGCGGCACGTAGTCGTAAAGTTTCAGCAGCGCATCCAGCGCGACGAAGAGATTATGCGGCGTGAACCACTTCTGGTCTTTGTTGAACGGCGGATACCGCCAATAGCGCAGGGTCTGGCGGGGCGCATGGTACAATTCGTCGATCCCCTGCTCGTGGGGAATCCGGCACACCGGACGATGCGCGAACACGATGAGCAGGGGGATCAGCACCGCGCGAGACCAATACGAAATCGCGTAGACGTTGAAGTAGAACCATTTGGGCAGCAACATCAGCTCGACCGGCATGTGCGGCACGCCTTCCCAGTCGTACTGATCGAACAGGGCGAGCGCAATCTTGGTAAACACGTTCGCCTGCACGACGCCGCCGAGCGCGAGGATCCGTTCCTTCGCCCGCACCATGAACGGTTCGTCTGCGGAAATCCCGCTGAGTTTGAGCGCGAAATAGGCCTTGACCGACGCGCTGATCTCCGCCGGTCCGCCGTAATAGATCGGCCAGCCGCCGTCGGCCAGCTGCGTCGCTTGCAGATAGCGCACCGCTTTCTCTTCCCGGTGCGGATCGACCAGCCCCAGGAACCGGCGCAGCATGATATATTCGGCGGTCAGAGTCGTATCCGCTTCGAGTTCCGCGACCCAGTAGCCTTCGGATTGATGCTGCTGCGACAGAAACCAGGTTTGGCTGCGCCGGATCGCGTCGTCGATCGCATCCGCATGCGCCATGCCCAGACTGGGCGGCCGGCGCGAGGCTGGATCGGAGGACGGGAGAATCGTCGGCTTGTCGGACACGAGCCGGAGCGAATGCGACTGCGCCCCTCCTGCCGGAGAGGTGAGCGGGGCCGGCCGGCTCGACAAGAAACTGCCGGACAGGCGGGTAAAGAACGCCTTGATTAAATTCATCAAGTCCTAACCATTGAACAGAGATGGACGGAATGAACGAGGCACTGAGAGGACGTCCATCGACAGGCCGCCGGTTTCTACGGCAAACCTCCGACGGCTTATAACAGACGGTCCCCCATGAGTCAAGCAACGGAGGCGGGAAGTCCTCTGAAGTATTCAGGTTTTTGGCCGCATCAGGCCGGCTGAAGATCACCGAGCCTGACGGACACGAGCTTGGACACGCCCGGCTCCTCCATGGTCACACCGAACAGCGAATCGGCGATCGCCATCGTCTGTTTGTTGTGCGTGATGACCAGGAACTGGGCGGTTTGAGCCAGGGCGCGCAAGACGGTGGTGAAGCGTCCGATGTTCTCTTCGTCGAGCGGCGCATCGATTTCGTCCAGCAGACAGAACGGCGTCGGCCGGATGAGAAAACTCGCAAAGAGCAGCGCCATAGCCGTCAGTGTCTTCTCTCCACCCGACAGCATGGTGATGCTTTTCAGCCGCTTGCCCGGCGGCTGGGCGACGATCTCGACCCCGGGCTCCTGGCTCCCGCTCGTCGTCCCGTCCTCGGCCGGAGGCTCTTCGACCAGCTGTAGTTCCGCCCGGCCGCCCGGGAAGAACCGGCCGAAGACTTCGGAGAACTTGCCCTGTAGTTCGGCGAACGTCGTCGCAAACATGTCCTTGGTCGTCCGGTTGATCCGCTGAATGATCTCCTTCAAGGAGGCGATCGAATGCGCCAGGTCCTGCTCCTGCGTCGACAGGAACCGGTACCGTTCGTCGAGTTCCTGATGCTCGCTGATCGCGGCGAGATTGATGGGCCCCATGCGGTCCAGCCGGTCCCGTAGTTTCTTGAGCTGTTCCCTCAACTCGTCATCGGTGCCGGCGATTCCGCCACCGCCCGACGGCGCCACGTCCGCACCAACCGGCTCGGTGGCGGATACAAGCAGACCGGCCGGATCGAGTTGGTACGTTCCGGAGAGCGTGCCTTCGACCGTCCCCAGCTGCGTGCGCAGCTCCGCGCGGCGGACTTCGACGGCCATCCGTGAGTCCCGAATCGTGACCATCGCCCGTCGCACGGTCTCGAGATTGGTCTCACACCTCTGCCCCGCAGCCAGATCCTGCGTCTGCTGCTCCTGTGCCGACACAAGGTCGGCTTTGATCCGGCCGGCCTGTTCACCCAACTCCCGGCACAGCGTCTCGTGACGAACCTGCTCGGCACAACTCCGGTCATGCGAAGCCGCGAGGCTTGCCAGGTGCTCGACCAGCGCCGCCCGCCGTTGTTCGGTCGCCTCCCGCTGTTGCGCGATGCGCGCGCGGTTCGCCTGCTCATGTTCCCGTTTGGCACGCAATCCCTCGGCCGCGAGCCGAAGCTCCGTCACCCGATCCTGAACCCCGCGCAATTCCTGATCCGTCCGCTCCAGCCGCTCGCGGACACGACCCAATCCCGCTTCCTGACCGCGTTGCTCCCCGCGCCACTGCTCCAGCTGGCCTTGCGCGGAATGCAGGTCCTGCTCCAAACGTTCACGCTCACTCCGGCATTTCCGAACCTCTTCCGTAACGGCGCCCAGCCGTAGGTCCAGGTCGGCGAGAAGCTGTTGCGACATCGCTTCGTCTTTCCGCAATGACAAATCCTGCATTTCCGTGTACCGCAAATTGTCCGCCAATTCCTGTTCGCGCTGGGTGACGGTCTGCACGGCCTGCCGCAGTTCTTCACGCCGGCGCTTATCGGCGTCCAGCGTGGACGCCATCTCCCCTCGCCGGGTTTCCAGTTCCAGCACTTCGCGGCGCCGCTCCAACAGCCCCTGGCCCGTCGTCGCCTGTCCGCCGGTGATGAGCCCCGACGCATCGAGTACCTCGCCGGCCACCGTCACCAGCATGGGACCGCCCGGCGCTGTCCACCCGTTTCGCTCCCACAAGCGCACTGCGCACTCCAGCGACTCCACCACCACCACCCGATCGAAGAGGTAGTCGCGAGCCGCCATGCGCGAATCGTCCGTCTGCACCAGATCGACAGCCCGCCCGATCACACCGGGCTTATCGGCCAGCTGCGGCCACCAGGGTGTCGAATCTGTGCCGGACGCCCACCGGGGCCGATGCGGCAAAAAGCTGCCCCGCCCGAGCACCTTGTCCTGCAAGAACCCGACGGCCCGACAGGCAGTCGCCGGTTCATCCACAAACCACCCTCGGACCCGCTCGCCCAACACCGCCTGGACCGCCCGGTCCAACCCCGACGGCACATGCAGCCATTCGGCAATCGCATCCTGCACGCCTGCACAGGACTTGAGCGCCGTCCCTTCATCGGCACCCTGCCGGCCATAGCCCATCTCTTCCCGCACCAGACCCTGTAACGCCTGAAGCCGCGAATCCACCGCAGCGAGCGCCTCCGAACGGCGGAGAATGGTTTGATCGAGTTCCTGCAGTTCGGTGGCCATCCGCAGCCCGTCTCCCTGCACCGCCTGCTGTTCGGCACGCAGCGTCGAGGCCAACCGGCCGGCCTCTCCGCATTCACGTCGCAACCCGTCGTGCCGGGCCGTCGCAGCCTGCCGCTGCGCGCCCAACTCATCCTGCTCGGCCGTCAGCCGTCCGCTCCGTTGCTCCAGGTCGCGGATGCGGCCCGTCAGCTGCGCCAGCCCCTGTTCCGTATTCGCGACCAGTACGGCCAGTTGCAGAATATCCGCCCGTCCCCGTTCTTCTTCTGCCAGCGTCGACGTCCGCTGATGCGACAACCGCTCCAGTTCGCAGTCAAGTTCGCTCAGCCCGCGCTCGCGGGCTTCGAGATCCTGCGCCAGGGACACCAGTGACGACTCGATCGTCTCGCCCGCGCAGCGCAGTTCCTCCTGCGCGCCGGCCAGCGTGTCCAACTCCTTCGAGTCCTGCTCGCGCTGCTGCGCAAAGAGCTGGCTGCGGTTCCGCTCGACTTCCGCCGCCGTCAGCGCCTGCGCCTGCTGCTGCTCGACCCGCGCCAACTCTTCGCGAATGCGAGTGATCACGTCACCGGAGGCAATGGCCTTCAATCGAACCTGTTCGAGGTCAGTTACCAGACGGGCCTGCGCCGCCGCCTGCTCCGATTCCTGCCGGTCAAGTTCCATCACCTGTGCATCCGCCTGGTGCAACGCCTCCCGCAGCGACCGGAATTCCCGGGTCAGCAGTTCGATCTCGACGCCGCGCACTTCCTGCTGCACGGTTTGATAGGTGCGCGCCTGCCGCGCCTGGCGTTCGAGCGAACCCAGTTGCTTTTTGACTTCGGCGATGATGTCGCGCACGCGCAACAGGTTCTGCTGCGTCGCCTCCAGCTTGCGGAGCGCTTCCGCTTTTTGCTTTTTGTAGCGCACGATGCCGGCTGTTTCTTCGATGAGCTCCCGGCGGTCCTGCGGCGAGGCGTTGAGAATCTGATCGATCTGTCCCTGCGCGATAACGGTGTGGCCTTTGCTGCCGGCACGCGTGTCCAGCAACAGGCTCCGGATGTCTTTGAGCCGGCACGGAGTCTTATTGATGAGATACTCGCTGTCGCCGTTGCGATA
>OMJK01000185.1 GCA_900299325.1 Nitrospiraceae bacterium
GGCGTGGCCTGCGCCTGCGCGGTCTTGATCGCGGCGGGACGGCCCTTGCCGGTCGCCGCCAGCCGCTCTTCTTTCATGGTGTTCCAGTCGCCGCAGTCGGGGCAGCGGCCGACCCATCGGGGGGACTGATGCCCGCAGGCCTGGCAGGAAAAACTGGTCTTGGCCTTCATTCAGAGCGCCTCACGAAAGAATTACGCTCTCATTTTATAGAGATAGGAATTGAAAAGGAAGGCGGGTGTTCATGCCTTCTCACAGATCATCGAGATCGTTAGAGCTTCTTTCTCACCTCTTTCCACTCCTTCGCCACTTTCGCCTTGCGCGGGGCTTCGCCTTTCTCCGGCTCCGGCACTAGAATCGCCTCCAAACGCCGCTGGAGAAACGCTTCGGCAAACGCCGGCGTGCGCCCGATGCCGGTCTTGACGGTTTTCCAGCCGGCGGCGTGCAACGCATCCAGTTTTGCTCCCACCGCCTCGCCGCCTGCCGGCAGTACCAGCACATGCCCGTCGGGAAATTTGTTGGCCTTCAACCACTCGCGCGCGTCTGTCGCCGCGGAAAACCCCTCCACGCCGGACGCGGGCATCGTCGCCACATAAAGAACACGGTAGAGAAACTGCGTGAGCTTGGCCAGTTCGTCCGCCGCATCCGGCATCGGCTTCCGGTCCTGCTCGCGGACCAGGTTGATGCCGGGCAGCGGACTTTGCGCCGATTGCACATCCATTAATGACGCCATTTCGACCATCACAATCGGATTGCGTCGTTCCCATACGGCCAGCTGCGCCTGCGTCTCGGCGGGCCCTGCACGAGGACTGGCGCCGACCCTGATGCGGAGCGGCACGCTCCCCAACCTCGTTGGCGTATACGCCAGGATCGCTTTCCCATCGCCCCCGGTCATCGCCGTCGCCACGACTTTACCGTCGACGAGCAATTCGATGGGCTCGCCGCCCAGCCCGCCACCGGCGAGCAGCCGTTTTTCCACCAGCCGGACTTCGATGGTTGCTGGTTGATTGACCGAGGTCAGCCCGTCTTTCGCATAGAGAACGGCAGCGATCTTGTCCGCTGCGGACACGGGCGTGAGCGCAAGGAAGAAAAACCAAAAGGAGAACACGCACAGATTGCGGATGGGATGACGCATGGGCGCGCGGCTAGGCGCGCAAGGCGGTCAGCACTTCGTCGTCGTGCCCGTCGACTTTGACTTTCCGGAAGATGGCTTTCAGTTTTCCGGCAGCATCGATGACGAACGTGCTGCGCTCGATGCCCCAATAGGTTCTGCCGTACATGTTTTTTTCTTTGTACACCCCGTAGGCTTTCGACACCGTGGCATCTTCGTCACTCAACAACGCGAACGGCAGACCGAACTTCTTGATGAACTTCCGGTGCGAATCCTTGCCGTCCAGACTCACGCCGAGAATCACGCCGCCGGCCCGGAGGATTTGCGCTTCCACGTCGCGAAAATCGCAGGCCTCCTTCGTGCATCCCGGCGTATCGTCTTTGGGGTAAAAATAGAGCACGATCTGCTTGCCCTTTAATTCCTTCAATGTCACCGATGCCCCGCTTTCATCCGGCAAGGAAAAATCCGGCGCCTTTTCCCCCACTTTCAATTCCTTGGCCATCATGCCACCTCTTTGCGCAACACTATTACCGGGGTCCGCTGCCGATCGTCGGCCGCCTGGTGCCGTACGGATGTTCTTTGACCGTCTTGGGCGCCTCCGGATTGCCGTAGGGCGACAACGCCGGCGAATCCCAGATGGTCTTGTCGCCCGGCTCCAGATTCGCCGCTTCGAGAAAATGCTGCCGCGCGCCGTCGTTGTCGCCGAGCGCATTCAGTGCCAGCCCGTAATTATAATGGGCGTGGCCGGACTTCGGCGCCGCCGCCACGGCCTGGGCAAACAGATTCTTCGCCTCCTCGAACTGCTTCGCCTGATACGCCTGCGTCCCCTTGTCCGTCAGGGCCAAGGCCTGGGGTGTGACCGCACTTGCGACTAACGGAAGCGGCACAAGCGGCTTCGGCTTGGGCTTCGAGGCACAGGCCGTGGCTCCACTGAGCAGGAGCAGGACTAAGACAGTCATCATCGCGTGCTTCATGACGGATCGTTCCTCTCGCGTACGGCTAGCTTCTGGTCTGTTTGCGGACTTCCTCTTCGAACGTTTTCCGGTACAGCACATCCCACTCCGAACTGCCTTCCACGATCCCGCGGGAATAGGACGCCAATTTGGCCCGCACCTTCCGGTCGATCTCCTCTTCCTGCGCCAACTCCGCCGCCAACACCTGCTTGATTGCTTTGAGAACGCGCCCGTCCTCGCCCGTCATCGTCACCGCGGAGTTTTTCTTCACCGCAGTGAGAATGACGTGCGACAGATGGCTGACTTTGTCTTCACTCAACATAAAAACTCGTGATGCGCGAACCGTGATGCGTCATGCGAACAACGCGATGCACCAGGCCTCGCGTCACGTTTCACGTTCTACAATATAATGCCCCGCTCGCGGACCAGCTTCTGCTTGATCATCGTGAACATCTTCTGGTAGTCGACCTGCCCCTGTTCGATCTGCCGCTCATAGGCCTTCAACAACTGCCGCACTTCCGCATTGAGCCGGTCTTCGACGGACAGTTCCTCGGTAATGACCCGATCGAGCGCCTCAACCACGCCTTTGCGATCGCCTGCGATGGCGATGTGCTCGTCCTGCTGCAAACGAGTGGCCAGCATCTCCGACATATGCCGCACCCGTTCCTTCGACAGCCGCATCGCTCACACCCGCTCGACCCGGATCCGGGAGGCTTCGATCGCCCACCGCAACTTGGTTGCATCGCCGACGATCCGCCCGATCACGTTCACGCGGTCGGCCGGAACGGGGTCCGGCCCCATACTCATCGGCGTGCGCCCGAAAAAAATCGCCAGCACCTGGCCCGCTCCCCAATAAGCGACATCGCCCACCTTGACCTGCGTGGTCGCGGTCTCCCGATAATCTTTCACGCCGGGGATCTTGAAATAGAACTCCTCGCCCCAGGTATTGACGGGCGCCTCGACCGGCAACGCGGCATAGACCTCACCGGCCGTCTTCGTCGGTTTCAACTCCGCTTCCAGCTGCACACCGCCCACAATGACGCGGATGCGCTTCGGTGGCTCAGTCATGTTCGTGTGCAATCCGGCACGGAGGACCGTTCGTGCAGCAGTTCTCGTTCGCCAGCGCGGACTCTAACCTTGTCTCGCACCTGAAATCAAGGCTACAATCCCCGCGGATGCTGACCTCCACGTTCGTGCTTCTCCAGGGCATCGGGCCGGTAACGGAACGCCGATTGTGGCGCGCGGGCGTGCGGGATTGGGACGGATTCCTCCGGCAAAACCGCATCCCCGGGCTGTCGCCGGACCGTAAGGCCTGGTACGACGGTGAACTCACCGCCGCGCAGACGCAACTCGGCGCGGCCAACCTCGACTATTTTGCCGCCCGCCTGCCGCACCGCGACCACTGGCGGTTTTACGATCGCTGCCGCACGCGCGCTCTGTATCTCGACATCGAAACGACCGGAACCTCTCCTCACGATGGGGACGTCACCGTTGTCGGCCTCCACCGGAACGGACACACCACCAGCCTGGTCCGGGGAGAAACACTCACAACAGATCGATTGCAAACCGAACTCGATCAGGCCCAGCTCCTCGTTACGTTTTTCGGAACCGGATTCGACGTGCCGTACCTGAAGGCCCGGTTCCCGCGACTGAATTTTCCACAGCCCCATTTCGATCTGTGCTTCGCCGCGCGCCGGCTGGGATTGAGCGGTGGCCTCAAACATATTGAACAGGACATCGGCATCCAGCGCCAGGCCGCGCTGCGCGGCCTGGACGGATGGGATGCCGTGCGCCTCTGGACGCAGTGGTGCGCGGGCGATGACGACGCGCGCCGCCTTCTGCTGGCCTACAATGCCGCCGACGTGGAAAACCTGGTTCCGCTCGCCGAATACCTGTACCAGGATCTGCTCTCCCGGTTCGGCCCTCCATCGGTCGGGTGCCCTCCTCCCGCCTCTCAGGAGCCTGTCGTCCGATGAGCGCCTGGGTCGGCATCGGCCGCAGCGACATCGGTCTGATCCGTTCATCGAATCAGGACGCCTTCGTCACCGCCGACCATCTGGGATTCTGGGCCGTGGCCGACGGCATGGGCGGGCATGCCGGCGGAGACGTCGCAGCCCATACCGCCATCGCCAGCGTCACGGCACGCGCCGAACTGTTTGCCGACTCGCTGCGGAGCGGGCAATGTGCGCCGCAGGATTTCCTGAGCGATCTGCTGATCCAGGCGCAAGAGGCGATCCTCGGACGCGCCCAACTGGAACCCCGGCTCAAACACATGGGTACGACGATCGTCGCCCTGGTGATTCCCCCCGCGCACCCGCCTACCGCCCATGTGGCCCATCTCGGCGACAGCCGCGCCTACCTGTTTCGATCCGGGACCCTCACCGCGCTCACACGCGACCACACCCTGATCGAAAAATATCTCGAACGCGGCATCCTCACGGAAGCTTCGGCCCGCACCCATCCGGAACGCCACGTGTTGACCCGCGCGCTCGGCATGCCCTCGCCGGTGAAGCCCGGTTTCGGTGCGTATCCGCTGCAGGACACCGATCTGCTCCTGCTCTGCTCCGACGGATTGACCAAAATGCTCGAGAACGACGCCATCGCCGGCCTCCTGGCCACCGCCAACGGCGACCCCATTCGTGCGTGCGACCTCCTGCTCGCCGAGGCCCTGAAACGCGGCGGGGAAGACAACACCACCGTGATCGTCATCGCCCACCCCTAGCAGGGGAATCCCGCATTGACAAGCTTTCGGGAGCAGTGTAGCCTGCCGACGGTCTCATCTTTTTCTTTCCCCTTAGCGTCTCGGCATCAGGAGCGAAGACTGTGCTGGCATTCGCTGCTCATAGTGTGTGTGCTTTCGTGCTGCTCTACGGCACGCCCGCTCTCGCGGCTTCACCCATCACGGACACGGCCGACCCGGAACGCGTCATTCGGCAACTCGTGCGCGCCAATGCGGAGCTCGACCTGGCGACCATGTCCCGGCTCATGGCGCATGACGCCGATATCATCAGCTACACGATCGGCGGACGAAAATTCGTCGGTTGGCCGGATCTTGAGCGAGCCATGCAGGAGGAATTCAGTTCGGTCGCCGCCATCGACATTCCTATCCACGAACTGAACGTCTGGAGAAAAGACTCGCTCGCCTGGTTTGCGATGGAAGTCGATTACATTCGCATGACCGGGACCGGCGCCGGTCAGAACCGCACATCCTTGCCCCTGAGAGAAACCGGCGTCCTGGAACAACGGAACGGACAGTGGGTCCTTCTGTCCTGGCACGAGTCCTTCCGTACCGTGACGATGGCAAGCCCCGCTTTCGACTGGGCGGTAAGCCCCCCTGCGCATCGGCTCGTCAGCGCAGGGACTTCCTCTCTTTCAGTGGACTTGAGCGGCGAATGGGATATTCTCGAAGTCGAGGACGACAAACGATACAACGCCACGCTGGATAAAGCCGGCAACGGTCCGTACACCCAGCATGGCGGGCGCTTCACGACGACTCAATTTTCCGATCGGCTCTGGCAGGGCACCTGGCAGCAGCCTGGCAACGACCGCGAAGGCGGGTTCGAACTGCTGCTGTCGGAAGACGGCACGCAGGCTAAAGGCATCTGGTGGTACTCCCGCGTCGGCACGCACAAAAATATTCCTCCTCGTGAACACGGTGGAACCTATCAATGGAAACGCATCACTCCGATTCCCGCATCCCGATGAGCTGTCCCGGCCTCCCGTTTTCGATGGGGCCAAGCCGGTTTGTCATAGCCGCACCTATCAGGCACTCAACCCAATTGGGAGGGCGTATGTCCTGGATTCTCACGCTTGCCATCACGCTGTTTCTCGGTGCACCGGCCTGGGCCGACGGCGGGCATAGTCACCATGCCGTGCCGACGTTAAAAAACCAGGTGACGACCAAAGTTACCGTGACCGACGACACCGTCACACTCACCTTCGGCCCCATTGATTTGCCGTCCAGCCACGACGGCGAGTTGGCCGCCTCCATGCCGAAGCATATTTTCCAGCTTCCGAAGGACATGTATATGGTGGGATACAAATCGGCTGTCTTCACACAAGACGGGAAGGAACTGCCGCGCAACTATCTTCACCACATTCTAATGCTCAACAACGATAAGCCGAGCGTGTCCTGCGCCGGCGAACCGCTCTTCTTCAGCGGCGCCGGGCTGGAAATGACCGAGGCGCGATTCCCCGAGGGCTACGGGGTGAAGCTGGCCAAGAACGATCATCTGATGTCGGTCGTCGCGTTTTATCACAAAGCTCCGCCGACCAAGAACGTCATGGCCAGTTTCACGATGTACATGGCGCCCGCCAACAAGCCCGTCAAGGAAATGGACGTCTACCAGGTCGGTGTCAACGTCGTCTGCTACAGCAAGTTCGGCGAACGGGGCTCGGATCAGACGGATGAAGGCATCGAGATCAAACCGGGCGTGCAGGTGCATACGGCGCCGTTAAAGTTCAACATGGACGGGTGCGTCAAATTCGCCTACCCGCACGGCCACGACGAACTGCTCATGATCGCGCTGGAAAACAAGACAAAACAGCGCACGCTGCTGAGAACCGTACCCGATGTCGACCTCAACGGCACATTCCGCGAATTCCAACCGCATCAGGTGTATAAAGACGTCAAGGGATTTTCTGTGACGACGACGGACGAGTATGAAATGGTCATGGTCCACCACCATCCGCTTCAGAAAGAAGAACTTCAACACGGGATGGGGAACTATCTGCTCTATATGACTCCCGGTGCATGCCCTGCTCCACAAACTGCGATGGCTCCGTAGCCGATCGGGATTGCCGGTCGGCGGCAGACCCGCCGACCGGCAATCCGCCTTCTCTTCCTTCCCCTCGATCCGTTCAAAATTGGTCGTCCAAAATCGTGCGCTCATCATCCATCCCCTACAAAAGAGGGTGTCAATCAACTCCTGCCACCTGGGTTTCCGACTAGCCGATATGCGATAGTACGGTCGCATTTCTCTCCAGTGCGACACGGTTCCAGGCCGCTTCCATCAAGGATCGGCGGACTGTCGCGTGTGCGCAGTGAACGGTCCGCCATGCCACGCACCGCGCGGGCCTGCGGAGAGGATCGTCAGGTCACGGAGGAAACTGTACATGCCACGGAGCGAACCCGTTACCGTTCTCGTCGTCAGTGAACTCGCCGACGAAATCAAACTCGTCACGCTCAGCCTGCGCGGGTTTTTTCCGAACTGCCGTGTGGAAGCGGTGTACTCCGTGGACGAAGCGCTCCTCTGGGCGCCGCGCGCCGCCTGGGATCTTCTGCTCGTCGACGACCATGTCACAGGGCAGCCGAGTGCGCCTGTGCTACCCGAACTCAAGCGCCTCGCCCCCTCCGCCGTTCTGGTCATGCTGACCGACCGCAGCGACACATCGGCTGCGCTCAACGCACTGCAAGCCGGCGCGGACTTTCTCCTGTACAAAAAATCTCCCGCGTTCCTCACCGAACTGGTGCTCTACGCAAAACAGGCGGTCGACACGGGGACCTCGCGATCCCAGCTCGAGCACATCCGTGAGCGGCACCACCGGCTGGTCGACGCCTTGACCGACATCTTCTACGAACTGGACGCCGACGGACACTTTGTCCAGATCGGTTCGGCCATCACACCGCTGACAGGGTACGCGCCGGAAGAATTGCTGGGCATGCCATATACCGTTATCATCCCGTCCGACCAGCAGGATCGCGCCCGATACCGGTTCAACGATCGCCGCACGGGCGCACGGGCTTCCCGGCGCATGGCGATCGAACTGATCGTGAAATCCAAGCCCGGAGAGGGCGTCTCGAAGCGCGTTCGAGCCGAAGTCAGCGCAAAAGGTTTGTACGACACCCACCGGCGCTACCAGGGTACTGTGGGGCTCATTCGTGACAGTTCCCGTGACAAGCATCATGAGCTGGCTCTCCGCGAGCTCGAACTGCGCACGCGCGAGACGGACCGGATTCTTGCCGTCGCGCAGCGGTTGACCGTCTTATCGTCGAATCTGCACACGCCCCTCAAGGCGCTCCTGGATCAGTCCCAGCAATTACTCGGCGCGATGCGCCAGGTCCAACTCGAGCACCAGCTCGACGCGCTGATGCAGCAGGCAACCGACGCACTCCGACACGGACAGGAACTGGCGCAGGCTGCGCAGGAAACCGCGCTCGCGGTGGACACGCTCAACGACCTGCTCTACGAGGTGCTGGACCGTACGACTCCCCCGCTGGCACAGAGCGGCCAGCTGGAGTTCCGGCTCGCCCCCAACCTGCCTCCCTTTGCCGGTCAACGTGAAGACACTGTGCAGCTGATCCGGCTGCTCATTCTGCTGACCTGCCGGTATCTGTCCACCATGAACTCTCCTCGCCGCTTGCGCATCACCACGACGGCGATCAGCGCAACGGGTCGCCCGTTGGAACCCACTCCGTCCTTATTTCCATCCGCACGGCCCGCCGAAGTGGAACTCGCCATCACCGAAACCGATCAGACGGCTGAACTCACCGGCGCGCTTTCGGAAGGATCAGCGGACCTGCTCGACGCCTATACCATCGTCAACCGGCTGAACGGCCGGCTCGAATTTTCCGCCCCGGCCGGCGGCACACTGTCGATCCGGTGCTGGCTCCCGGCCGCACCGGTTGAAACCCCGCCACCGGCACCGCCTCTCCAACCCGAACCGCCGCAGCCAACCCTTCCACCGGATGAGGCTGAACCACCGGCTGCGCCTGCTCCGGTCGTCTCGGAATCGTCGCTGCCGGATCGCCGGAAAACCGGCCGCACATCGGTCCATCTCCCGGCTAAAGTCACGATTGGGAACCTGACGCGGGAAGGAACCGTCACCAACATCAGTCTTCGCGGCACTCAATTGATGGTGGAAGGCGCCGTGCCCTCGCTGGATAACCACTCCGCCTATGTCCTGTGCAAAACCGGTGTGGGCAATCTGGAACTGCGGGCAACCGCGCACCACCGGGGCCTGATGTCCCGCCAGCCCGGCTCGGCAACAGACACGTCGCTGCTCGCCCTGGAATTCACCGACACCGGAGAGACGGAGCAGAAGGTGCTGGCCTCCTTCATCGAGGCGGCAAAAGAGCGGCTGGTTCCGTTCGCAATCGAAGCGCTTCTCGCTCTCCCGGCTGTCGACGAAATGGAACAGCCGCCGGCCGCGGAGCCGGATCGCCGAGGGACCGACCACCGGGAAGCCGTACGCGTGCGCATGGCTATTCCGGTCCGCATCGAATCCTCCACGGTCACGCTGTCGGATCGCACTGCACTGGGACTCGCCATGAACGTCAGCCGGCATGGGGCCTGCCTGGTGATGAAAACTGCGCCGGGGAAGCCCGGCGATCTCCTGCAGCTCCATTTTGCATCGACCGGTTCGCACGGCCAGCCCCGGAGCCACGAACCGGCGGCGCCTGAGTCCATCCTGTCCGCTCAAATCATCTGGACGGCCGCGGACCGCATGATCCCGGCCGATCTCCGCCCCAGCCCGTCCGAACCGGGGCAACGCATCGGCGTCCGGTTCGTGCGTATGACGGCTTTCAGCGAACGGGAAATCAATCGCGTCGTCGCCCAGCACGTCGGCTCGTCCGTCGATCTGGAAGGCATCACCGGCAAAGCACCGATTGTCAGCGCGCGCCGGGAATGCCGGAATGCACGGGAACAAGTCATTGCCATCACCGACGACCACGCCCGGCACCAGATTTCCCCGAATACGCCCATCGTCATTCTGGCCCCGGGATTCGGGCACACACAGAGCGACTACATCGGGCTCTCGTTCTTCCTGGCCGCCAATCGCTTGCGGGTCCTGCGTTACGACCATACCAACCACGTCGGCCAAAGCGATGGCGATAGTCTGCAAACGACGCTGCGCAACATGCAGGTCGATCTGCAGACGGTCCTCGAGTTCGCCCATACCACCTGGCCGACCGCGCCGATCACGATCCTCGCCGAAGACGTCGCCGCACGTGTCGCCATTAAAGTGGCGGCTCAGCAGCAAACCGCCCGGCTGCTCCTGCTGGTCAATCCGGTGCTCGACGTGCACTTGTCGCTAGCCACCGGCTACCGGCACGACATTCTTGGTGATTATCAACACGGCCTCCGGAGAGGCGTCGCCAATCTCTGGGGGCTGAACGTGAACCTGGATCAATTTCTTGGCGATGCGCTCGCCGGCGATTATGCCGATCTGGCCACGACGGTCGCCGATCTTTCCACGCTCCCTTCGCCGCCCGTCGTGCTCATCTCTCCGCATAAAGAAGCGCCGCGGGATTCGACCTACGGCCCGCTGGATCCCTGCCTCCGCGGGCTGGCCGTCCAACCGGCCGTGCTGCCGCTGCCGGCCGACTTGTGCCTGTACAGCACGGCGCTCGACGACCGCCATCTCGCAGCATTCAACCTCGTCCTGAAGCAGATCGCAGCCGCCGGCGAGGACGAACCGTCTTCACTCGAACGGCGCGAACCGGCGCTGCGGGATATTCACCGGCAGCGGCAACTCGAGGACGAACGGACTAGAATCCGGCACCATGTCTCGCAGGCCACTCGCGATGCCTTATGGGTGGCCCATTTGGCTCAACTCCCGCAACTCGGGGCGCTCCATGACTATTGGGGATTGCTGGAAGAATTGTATCGGTGGGCGCTGCCTCTCGATCCCGGCATGACCATCGTCGATCTGGGGTGCGGGCAAAGCGATCTCGCGCGGGTGATCGAAACAAACCAGACCTATCGATCCGCGCATCGCGGCGGCCCGCCGGACACGCCGCTGCACTATATCGGGCTCGATCAAACACAGGAGTCGCTGAAAACCGCGGAGCGCTGCTTCCACACCTTCAGCCGCGAATTCGGCGATGCTTTCGCCCAGCGCGGACCCGGCGCGCCGGTCCTGAATGCGGAATGGGTTCATACCGATTGGACCACGCCCCTGCCGCTGGCCGACGGGTCCGTCGACCGCATCATGAGCAATCTCTCCCTGTCGTTTCTCCCTTCGCCGTTGACCGCCGTCCGGCACGCCCTTCGCGTGCTCCGGCCGCACGGCATCCTGGCGGTAACCTGCTTTCAGCCCCACACCGATTTATCCATGCTGTACCGGCAGCATCTCCGACACCGGGGGCAGGAGGAATTCGGTCCCTCGGTGCAGATTGTGCTGCATTACCTCGGACGCATGCGCGAAGCGCTCCGACACGGCCTGCTCCACAGCTTCGAGCGGGACCGCCTGGCCGCTCTGCTGACGCATGCCGGTGCGAAACCGCTGCACATCCTCCCGCTGCTGAACGGGCAGATTCTCCTGGCTGTCGCCCAAAACGGAAAATCCCCTGGTTGAACCCCTCTGCGGGGTGTATACTCGACCCGCGTAAAGGGATCGGCCGCAACAAGCCCTTCAAAACCGGTGCTTCCTCAGAAGCAGACCGGACGTGGTTGATTGTCTTTCTATGACCGACCGCCCGGTGTTCCATACGGCTTCATCGGCGCCCGTATCAGAGTCCCTCCAACGGCTGACTCACTTTGCCAGGGACCTGGGATCGCTTACGGCCTTGCCCCTGGCCGCCGCCCGTATCCTCTCCGAACTCTCCGAGATCACCAGGCATGATCAGGGCGCCCTGTACATCGTCGACCGGGAGCATCATCAGTACCGGCGGCAGGCGTCGATCGGCACCTCGTATGTTGGGCATGACTGTGCCGCGATTTCAGCCGATCACCCCCTGATCCACCGGTTGGCCGAGTCGGACGATCTTTGTTCTCCGCTGCACCCGCTCCATGATGACTCAGCCGGCCCGGAACCTTCCGGTCAACCATGGTCGATCAGCCTGGCGCTCCCGCTGAAAAACCGATCGCAGCTTGCCGCGTTCGTGCTATTCCCCCGGAATTCCGGCGTCGACCAGATCGATCCGGCCCAGGCCGAATGGCTCCACGCACTGACCCAAATCGCGGCCAACGCTGTCGACGCCCTGCTGGTCCACGACGATCTGGCGCAGTCGCAGACGCTGATGCGGCGGACCGACCGGCTTCGTTCGTTGGAAATCATCGCCGGCGGATTCGCGCACGAAATCCGGAACCCGCTGACGTCGATTAAGACGTTCATCCAACTGGCGCCCGAACGGAAGAACGACACCGAATTCATCCGCGATTTCAGCCGGATCGTCCTTGAGGACGTCTACCGGATCGAACGGCTGATTCAGGAGATTCTGGACTATGCCCGGTACATGGAACCGAAGCTGACCGAGGAGGATCTGAACGAGATCGCCGCCTCCTGCCTCTACTTTATCGAGGTCAAGGCGGAGAGCCGCAGGATCAAGATTGAAAAAGAGTTGGCGTCCGGCCTGCCCCGTGTCATGCTGGACCGTCAACAAATCAAACAGGTCCTCTTGAACCTTCTGTTGAACGCAATGGACGCGATGGGCGAGCACGGCGGGTCCCTGCGGGTGCGAACCAGCCGGTTTGCCGGTCCGGATGGATCCCCCTGGGTGCATGCTGAGGTCGAAGACACCGGGCACGGCATTTCCCTCGCCAATCTCGAGCACATTTTCGATCCGTTTTTCACGACAAAACATGCCAGCGATGAGCGTGAGGGCACAGGATTGGGGCTCACCATCGCCCATCAAATCATCCAGGAGCACCGCGGCACATTGAACGTCACCAGCACCGAAGGGGTCGGCACGACCTTCTTCATCGATCTGCCCGCAGTCTCGTAACGGCAACCAGGAGTACCGTGAGCGAATCCACTCCCAAAAAACGCATTCTCTTGATCGACGACGAAGCGCGCGTCCGGACCTCATTGAAGATGGTCCTGGAGCCCCAGTACGACACGCTGCAGGCCGCCGATGCACAGGAGGGCGTCGCCTTGTTCCGGAAGCACGGACCGGATCTGGTCCTGCTCGATGTCATTCTCCCGGGCACCGATGGACTGGCCGTCCTGCAAACGTTGCGCGGGGAAAACAAGGCGATCCCGGTCATCATGCTGACGGGCACCAAGTCGGTGAAGACGGCCGTGGATGCGATGAAACTGGGCGCCGCCGATTACCTGTCCAAACCGTTCGACGTGAAAGAACTGCGGATCGTCATCGATCGGACCCTGAATACCCAGTCGCTGGAACGGGAAGTGAAGCAGCTCCGCGCCCAAGTGGTGCAGCGTTACGCCTTCCACAATCTGATCGGCAAAAGCCCCGGCATGCAGGAGATCTATGCCAAGATCGAGCAGGTAGCCGACAGCCGCACGACCTTGCTGGTCACGGGAGAAAGCGGGACCGGCAAGGAGCTCGTCGCCAAGGCGCTCCACTACAACAGCGGACGCCGTGAGCGACCCTTCATCGCTCTCAATTGCGCCGCATTGCCGGAAACGCTGATCGAAAGTGAACTGTTCGGCCACGAAAAGGGCTCGTTTACCGACGCCACCGCCCGGCGTATCGGTCAGTTCGAACTGGCCAACAGCGGCACACTGTTTCTGGACGAAATCGGCGACCTCAGCCCGATGACGCAAGCCAAGCTCCTGCGGGTGCTCCAGGAACGGGAATTTACCAGCATCGGCGGAACGCAGCCGATTAAAGTTGATGTGCGCATCATCGCCGCCACAAACAAAAATCTCGACGACCTGGTCCGGAAAGGGCAGTTCCGCGAAGATCTCTATTACCGCATCAACGTCATTTCGCTCTACCTGCCGCCCTTGCGTGAGCGGGGGGAAGATGTCCCGCTGCTAGCCAAACATTTCCTCGCCAAACGGGTGGAAGAAGACCGGCGAAAACCGCTGGAGTTCACCAAGGATGCGCTTGAATTACTGACCCGCTACCCCTGGCCCGGCAACATCCGGGAGATGGAAAACGTGATCGAGCAGGCGTTTATCTGGTCGCAGGGTTGCAGCCATGTCACGCCGGAACACCTGCCCGCCATTTTGAAAAGCGATACCCGCTCATCCTCGCTGCGCGACGATACGCTCGCCGGCCGCATGTCGCTGGAAAAAGCGGTGATGGAATTCGAGCGCGAGATCATCGTCGATGCGCTGAACCGGACCAACTACGTCCAGACCCACGCCGCTGCGCTGCTCGGCATCAGCCGCCGCATGTTGAAATACCGTATGGATACGCTGGGCTTGGGCAAGTCAGACTCGTCGAACCCACCGGAGCCGGAGCCTCTGGTGCAGGAATAAGACACTTCTCTCCCTGAAAGCGTGTCTTTTTTCACACCAGAACGGCCAACCAGCCGTTTTCGAAACCCATTGAGTGATATCAGAAAAACTACATATGGTTTCTCTACGTAGCCGCACCACTCCCTGTAGGCGGTGATGCGTTAAGTACCTGAAAAGGAATGGGAATTGCTTGACAGATCACACAACTGAGGGTACTGCTCAACCATGAGCGTAAAAGCAGACTCCGAATCATCCACGGGACCGAAGCCGACCATCCTGGTCGTCGACGATGAAGCCGGTCCCCGCGACGCGCTCAAAGTCATCCTCCGACCGTTCTACGACATTCACCTCGCCGAAAGCGCCACAGCGGCGCTCGACGTGCTCTCGAACCATTCGATTGATCTCATCACGCTGGACCAGAAGCTGCCCGACCGTCAGGGCTTCGATCTTCTGCAGGACATCAAGCGTACCCACGCCGATATCGAAGTCATCATCATTACGGGATACGGCAGCCTGAAGTCGGCCATGGAGGGCATCCGTCAGGGCGCCGCAGGGTATCTCTTGAAACCCTTCAACGTGACGGAACTGATCACGCTGATCAATCAAACGCTGCAGAAAAAGCAGCGGCTCGACTTCCTGCGCACGTTCATCCAATCGACGCCGGAGCTCTGGGGATCCGAACAGGATAGCGCGCGGGCCTGGGCGACGTTGCAATCGTCCTATCGGGCGCTGGGAAAACCGGACGGTGCGGAACAGCCCTCGACTCAGCAGACCGACGATCTCCTCCCGCTGCTCTCCGATATGCTGGAAGCCAAAGACCGGCGGCTCCTGAACCATTGCAGCCGGGTCAGCTTCTACGCGACGCTTCTGGCCAACCGCCTCAATCTGAGCGCCGCGGAACAGAAATCGCTGGCGATGGGCGCCTTCCTGCACGACCTCGGAAAGATCAGCCTCACCCCGTATCGGTACTGCGAGGACCAGATTCTTCCATCCGGCGAAGCTGCCGGCTGCCGGGAGCATCCCGAAATCGGGGCCCGGATGATTCTGGCGTTAGGATTTCCGGCTGACGTGGGCCAGATCGTCAACTACCATCACGAGTGGTGGGATGGGTCGGGCTATCCGCATGGATTGCAGGGGGAAGGGATTCCGCTCCTGGCGCAGGTAGTGGGCATCGCGCAGATCTTCGATCATCTCACCGCCGACGTACCCGGAAGAACCCCGCTCTCCGTCGACGATGCGGTGCAGCAGATGGCCCGGCGGGCGCACCGGCAGTTCGATCCGGCGCTGATCTCCCTCTTCACACAAGTGGTGCACGACTGCAAAGCCTCGCTGCCGGCCATGGCCATCGCCACCGCTCCGTCCCGTCACCTGTAATCCGCCGTTCTGCAACGACGTCCTACTGCATCCCCTCGGCAATCAGTTCCGCCGCCGTGGCTCTGGTTTTCTGCGTGACAGACAGCCCACCGAGCATGCGAGCAATCTCATGTTCCCGATGTATGCCTTTGAGCACCCGCACCGACGTCGCCGTCCGCCCGCCGCGCTCCGCCTTCTCCACACACCAGTGATGGGCGGCCTGCGAGGCCACCTGCGGAAGATGCGTGATGCACAGCACCTGATGCAGCCGTCCCAACACCCGCAGGCGCTTACCGATCGCCGAGGCCACCGCCCCGCCGACGCCGGTATCGATTTCGTCGAAGACCAGCACCGGCACCTGATCGACCTCGGCCAACACCGTCTTCAATGCCAGCATCACGCGGGACAGCTCGCCGCCTGACGCCACCCGTGACAGCGGCTTGAGCGGCTCCCCCGGATTCGCCGACAAAAGAAACTCCGCCTGATCCATGCCGGTCGCCCCACAAGCATCCTCGCCCTCGCCGGAAACAACCTGCACGGCAAATTTCGTCTGTTCCATCTTCAGCGCATCCAATTCGCCCCGCACCGCCTTGGTAATCCGCTTCGCCGCCTCCGCCCGTTTGGATGAGAGCTGGCGGCCAAGCCGGATCATGGCCTGCCGCTGTTCCGCAATGAGGCGATCCACCTGCTCGCGGCTCGCCTCGGACTGTTCCCATCCCTGCAACTCCTCGCGAATCCGCCGGTACGCGTCCAACGCCGCGTCCACCGTCCCGCCGTACTTTTTCTTGATCTTCTGGATCAGACTGATGCGATCCTCGATAGCAGTCAGCCGCGCCGGATCGGTATCGAGCCGATCGGCATAGTCGCGCAATCTGGCGGCGACTTCTTTCGCCAGCACCTTGGCTTCCGACGCCAGACGTTTGGCCTCATCCATCTCCGGATCGATCTGCGCCAACTCGCCGACCATCCGCTCGATCAACGCCAAATCCGGCAGCACCCCCTGCCCATCGACGCCCATCCGGCTCTGTGCCTCCGCCGTCAACTCACCCAACCGCTGCGACGATCCCAATCGCCGTCGATCGGCCTGCAGCGCCTCTTCTTCGCCGGTACGGAGCCCGGCTTCTTCGAGTTCCCGTTCCTGGAACCGCAATAAATCCTCGCGCTGTGCCCGATTCTGATGGCGAACCGTCAACTCGTCGCGCATCCGGCAGGATGCCGTCCAGGCCTCATGCACCGCCTGATACTTATCCCGCAGGCTGTTCAGATTACCGAACGTATCCACGGCGGCTAGCTGAGTGGCGGCGGCAAGCAGCGACTGCTGCTCGTGCTGGCCATGAATGTCGACCAACGTCCCTCCGAGCGCCTCCAACACATGGAGCGGGGTCAAGCTGCCGTTCAGATAGACCCGGTTACGCCCGGAACGGGACAGGATGCGGCGGATGATGAACTGCGATTCGTCGGGATTCAGAATGCCCTGCTCCCGGAGACGGCCGAGGAGCGGATGCGTAGCAGGAATGTGAAAGGCCGCTTCCAAGTGCGCTTCGTCAGCGCCGAACCGGATCTGATCAGCAGAGGCCCGCCCGCCGACCAGCAGCGCGATGGCATCGATGAGAAGTGATTTCCCGGCGCCGGTTTCGCCGGTCAGGATCGTGAACCCCTGGTCGAACGCCAGGGTCAGCTGCTCGATAACGGCGAAGTTGACGATGCGCAGCTCAGTGAGCATGGCTGCGGTCGCGACGCCTCCTAGGCGGTGCCGGCATGCTGGGCCAGCAATGAATCGATCACTTCCTTGAACTGCCGCTTGGGCCGGGCGCCGACCAGCTTTTCCACCGGCTGGCCGTTTTTGAAGAACAGAATGGTGGGAATGCTCATGACCTGATACCGGCCGGCCACTTCGGGATTTTCGTCGGTATTGAGCTTCCGGACTTTCACTTTTCCGGCATATTCTTTCGCCAATTCATCGATGATCGGCGCAACCATCTGACAGGGCCCGCACCACACGGCCCAAAAATCGACCATCACCAGCTCCGACGCCTTCATCACTTCGGCATCCCACGTCGCATCTTCCACTTTCATTGCATCACCAGCCACAGCGTGCTCCTCCTTCAGGACGATCGACCGTTGTTGTGCGAGAAGTGCATCGTACCGCACGCCCGTTCGGGGTGTCAATTGAACGGCTGCCAACCGGCTACCAGCCCCACTCGGGCGGCACGCCGAGCCACCAGCTGTCCGGCGCGCGGCTCCGCCAGGCTTTCTGTTGCGTCCACAGCCGGTCGACGGTCGGCTTGTCCAATCGCTCCCCGAATACCGCGTTTGCATCGGACTGTTTTCGAACCGATTCCTGGATCAACTCCTTCGCCATTCTGGCCAGGACGTTCGGCGGATCGAGCGTTTCCTCCGGCCGGTTGGGCGTCAGACTGAGCACGAGTTGTTCGATCTGCACCCAGCGATCCGCCCGAGCCAGTGCGTCGACATACGCATCCACCGCCTGATACACATAGACCAGATACACGTAACTGCGCGCCGACGGATGCTCGGTGATTTCCTGCTGACAGGCTTCGATAGCCCGCCGGCAGTCCCCTGCGGCCAAAAATGTTTTGGCGCGCGACAAATTGGATGGATGGTCCGCCGCCGGCGCGCTCACCAGCGCTCCACACCCGGCAAGCACACTGGCCAGGAACACGGCAACACAGACCGGTCGCGCAGTCGCAGTCACAGCAGCACGATGGAGACACGCATACGGCATGTTCATTGCCGGACGGCCGGTTGCACACCCCCGGCCGGCTGTGTTTGCGGAGGACGCCCGTACGGACCGCCGGGAGCCGCCCACGGCAATCCGCGCTCGCCCCACATAATCGGGCTGAGAATGCTCCGCATCACCGCAGTGCCGACATTCTCCGTCCATCCGATTCCCGTCATGTTCAGCATGAAATTGTATTGGGCCCGATCCGGGAACTGCAGGTAATAGAACCCCAGCGACCAGCACTTGCACGGATTCCGGTACAACGCCACCACGTCATATTCCGGGCTCTTGCCGTTCTTCACATCGTAATAGGCCTTCCCGCCGATGGTCCACCCTCCCGGTCCCTGAAACGCGCCGCCGGCCGTCAGGTATTGAATTTCCGATGTCGGCGCGTAGACTTCGTTGAACGAGATCGGATTCCACAAATCGCCGCGTCGGGCCCGGTTGCCTTCGCGCGTATACCGCTGCCCAATCTCCGTGTACCACTCGTTCCCCTGTTGCAGCCGCAGGTCCGTGTTCCATTGCGTCAGCTTTCCATCGTAGGGATTATAAAATGCGTCCGCCACAAGATACTGGTTGATGGTGGGGCGCTGCTGCGCCGTCGGAACGGTCGCCGCGCTGCGGCCGAACGCTGTACCGGCCAGCTGACTGGTCGTAAATTGCGGTGCCGTATTCCCGATGGTCGCCCGCATCCAAATATCGGAAAACTTCTTGCCGTCGACCGCCACCATCGCCGGCTGGAGGGGCTGCGTCGTCGAGCCGGCAATCGGCTGCACGCCGGGCGTAAAATCTCGCGCCTGCGTTTGTACGGCTCCCACGTGATAGCTTTGCGCCAGTGTCAGATCCAGCCAGTTGAAGCTGCTCAAGCCCTTCTGCTCCAGCAGGTGACTTTTAATCGAATACGTCAGCAGATTCTTTTTGGGAAGGTCGTCGACTTGATCGATCTGCGTGATCTGCGATTGATCGTTCCCCGGCACGAATTCGTAGATGACATTCGGCTCGATCGTGTGCAGGAA
>OMJK01000186.1 GCA_900299325.1 Nitrospiraceae bacterium
GCCCATCGCAATGACGTACTTGGGTTCCGGCATCTGGTCGTAAATTTTCCGGATCACCGGCGCCATGCGGCGGCAGACCGTGCCGGCCACGATCATCAGGTCCGACTGCCGGGGCGACGCGCGGAACACGCCGGCGCCGTACCGGTCCATGTCGTACCGGGACGAGACCGCCGCGATCATTTCGATGGCGCAGCAGGCCAGGCCGAACGTCATCGGCCAGAGCGAGCCTTTCCGCGCCCAGTTCACCGCCTTTTCGACGGTGGTGGTGATCACGTCCGGCGCGCCGTCTTTATCATGGCGGCCCAGTTGAATCAGTCCCATTCCAAGGCCCCTTTCCGCCAGGCGTAGACGTAGGCGACGAGGAACAAGGCGATGAAGATCATCATTTCCACCAGGCCGATGATGCCGATCTTGTCGAACACGACGGCCCAGGGATACAGGAAGATGACTTCGATGTCGAAAATCACGAACAGCATCGCGAAGATGTAGTAGCGGACCGGGAAAGGCATGCGGGCGTCGGAAAAGGGTTCGGACCCGCACTCGTAGGCCGACAGTTTTTCCGGTTCCGGATATTTCGGCTGGACGAAGTAACTGATGACGAGCGTGACGACGCCGAAAGCCAGCGCGACGAACACAAACAACAGGATAGGAAAGTAGCGGGTCAGGTACTCGAGGAGTAGATCCATGCCGCTCATCGTCGTCGCCTCACACGGCGTTGGCCTGGAAAGAGCACGGGATCTTAGTGCCGTGATCCGGGGGATAGCAAGCGGCCAAAGGACCTAACTTGAAAAGACCCGAAAGCCCTAGGGTTTCGACGGCATCCGCAGATGCGCAGGAGGCGCGCCGTCGGCCTCGTCCCATTCGGTTTTCAGCGGGGACAAGGCCTTCGCTTTGCGGCGCCGGTGAATCTGCGTCTCGATCCGTTTCGGCTGACCCGGTTTGGAGGAGCGGTCCGGCTGTCGATCGGGCTTCCCGGCCATTGCATCACCTGTGCTGAATAGGCCCGTTGCGGGCAAACAGACCCGTACGGTAGCACCCTCCAAAACGGCCCGTCAAACGGCGGGTGCAAACATCCCAAATTCTTGACTCTACAGGACGATTTGCTAAGGTTGGCCAAGGAGAATCCGCCTCTCAACGAAGGACAACACTCATGAAAAATTTCACACCGCTCATGCTCGCATTGTCCCTGGGAATCGCCGGTCTGCCCAGCCTGTCTCTGGCGCAGGCGCCGGCCGAAGATTCGGTCCGCTTCGGCGAGGAGGCGCAGGCGTTTGCCGCCGGTGCCATCCAGATGTCGAGCCCCAAGGACGGGATCGTCAACCTGATCACGGGGGATAACCAGACCACCGGCGACCGGATGATCCTGGGCAAGGCGGATGTGTTGTACCTGAAGCTCAATAATCCGAACGAGGTTGCAGTCGGCGACCTGTTTACCGTCTACCGGCGGATCCGCAAAGTCTTCCATCCCCTGACGCGCGAATATCTAGGCATGGTCACCATTCGACTGGCGATCGTGAAGGTCACCCAAACGGATCATGACCTCACCACCGTGTCGGTCATCCGCAGCTACAGTGCCATCGCCCCCGGCGATCCGGTCATGCGATTTACACCACCGGCGCCCGGCGAAGAAGCCACGCCGGTCGGCGAAGCCACGAACGTCGGCGGGATGATCGTTGAATTGCAGGCCGACCGGGCGTTGACCCTCGTGTCGCAGTCCGACATCGTGTACATCGATCGGGGCCGCCAGGACGGCCTCCGGTCCGGCGATCTCATGGACGTCTTCCGGGTCAGCCGGGGACTGCCGACCCGCAAGATCGGCGAACTCAAAATCCTGGCCATCGAAGACCGGACCGCAACCGCCAAAATTACCAAAGCGACGACCCGGATCATGAAGGGCGACCGTTATAAATTCGCCGCCGCCGCGCCGGCCGTGAGCCAGCCGGTGGAACTGCAGCGCGGCGTAGCCGAATTTTCGCCGAATGTGCCGGGGGCGCCGGTTAAGGCGGGCGCGCCCGTCTTGGCCTCCAGCAGTTTGAAAGTACGGGATAGCGCCGGGCAGACCCGCATCAATCTGGGCGGCGGCACGAACTTCCTTACCTACGATTCCGGCGAAGCCGCCATCAAGGCCGAGGGCTACGCCCTGCTGGATCAGTTGATCGAGCATCTCCGCAACAGCGGCGACGAGCGGTTGATCCGCGTCGAAGGCCATGCCGACAACATGGAGATCGGCCCCTCGCTCCGTTCGCGCTATCCGAGCAACTACGAGCTTTCCAAGGCGCGGGCCAGCGGCGTGATCCGCTACCTGATCGAGAAGGGCGGCATCGATTCCGCGCGGCTCAGCTCGGTGGGCTATGGCGATACGAAGCCGCTCGCAACGAACATGAACGAAGACGGCCGGTCCAAGAACCGGCGGGTGGAAGTGCTCCTGTATGCTCCGTCCTCGACCGAACAGAACCAGGCGAAACCGGACGCGCCGGCCAGTGCCAGTCAGCCGGGCGAGCCCGCCAGCCTGAGTGCGAAAGGTGACGCCGCGCCGGCCGCTGCCGCAGAGCCGGCGAAGACGGACAAGAGCGTCGCACCGTTCGAAGGACTGGGCACCAACCCGCCGGGAGAACCAGCCGGCACCGTCGAAGTGCCGGTTGTGAAAGTACCGGGACCGTCCGCGCCCGAGGCACCGGCTTCCGACGCCACCCAACCGGCAGCCGTTCCGAGCAAGTAATCAAATAAATGAAACGGGCGGGAGATTTTTCAATCTCCCACCCGTTTTGTTTTTGATCGTTGCGTCTCGCCAAATCCTTGCGGCTCAAACAATCAACTGTTGGATGGCAAGACCGCCTTATTCTCGCGTTATTTAAAGAAAAGGGACGCGCTCGCGGATGGCTGCGAATCATTCAGATTGATTTTCAAGACAGCTGCTGACTCCTGTTTTCTGCTACATGCCAGGTTAAGGTCCACAGACACTTCTAAGAGTAGCTAACTTATAAATCTCGCTCACAAAATCTGAAACGTTGATGGCCTGCGTACCGAAGTGCATAAAACCGGATTCAACTCGGTACCCATAGAAATATTCAGAATGCGAATAATCTGCAACCGATTCTGAAACGCATCTAATTAGTTTCTCCCGCAACATCCTACCGTCCACATATGTCCTTGATGCCTCGGCTTCGTCAAGTGCATCAAGAATTGCTTGCTTACAAAGAATTAGCCCCTTTTCGACAAGAAAGCGGTTTGCACCAAATTCAATTTCCCACCCGTGCCTGCCCTGCGCCAGACGTTCAGCGTGATTCGGAGCTCGAGTTGGGCTTTGGGGGTGACCATACCACCATGCACTCTTCTCAATTAACTGCTTTAAAAGGTATGGCGGAGAAACAGAGCCACCAGTCTGCAATTCAGACACCTTTTGCCGAACTAACCTGAAAGGAATCATCGTTGGTTTTGGGCCTTCTTCAGCTGGATTAATTCCTGACACCATCGCCTCCTCCAAACAAAAATGGTCGGATCGTTCCTGGGATCATTGGTGACCCTAGACTGCTGTGTGGGCACGAACAAATCATTGCTCTCTACCATGCCACCTTGGGGCTAGGACAAACTGTGATTGATCATGTCAATCGTTTCGCCTAATGATCTTATAAGAGACTGATCCACTATCGGCTGCATTTATCATTATCTCATAGCCTTCAATGATGAAAATGCCGGGTAGTGTCGTAAGGTCAAGGGATATTTCTTTCGCGTTCCGAGCCATGTATTTCGCTTCAGGTGTATTTGGTGCGATTGACCTAGCCGGGCTGAATTGGTCCAGATGGAATGTTAGTCTGGACCGCAACAACCCAGGAGGTCAGCATCATGCCCCGCAAATCGTACACGCCCGAA
>OMJK01000187.1 GCA_900299325.1 Nitrospiraceae bacterium
CGTATCCAACGACACGACGTACTCCAGATCGTCGGGAAAGCGCTGCTTCATCTCGTCCATGAGCGCGCGCAGACGCGCGACCGTGTCGAGCGCATTGGACCCGGGCAGCTGATAGACCGCGAGCACCGCGGCCGGCGCGCCGTTCAAGCGGCCGAGCACGTTGTACATCTGCGCGCCCAGTTCGGGACGGGCCACGTCGCGCAGCCGGACGAACGAGCCGTCCGGATTCGCGCGCACGACGATGTTGCCGAACTCCTCGTCGTTGACGAGCCGGCCCTGCGCCCGCACCGAATACGTGAACTCCTGCCCGGCTGGCACCGGCTCCGCCCCGACCTGCCCGGCCGGATTCACGGTGTTCTGCGTGTTGACCGCGTTGATCACATCCACCGCCGTCAAGCCGAGCTTGGCCAGCTGATCGGGTTTCACCCACAGCCGCATCGCGTATTGCCCGGCGCCGAAGAGCTGCACCTGGCCGACACCCGGCACGCGGGTCAGCGGATCGTTGATGTTGATGAAGGCGTAATTGGCGAGAAACGTGGCATCATACGTGCCCTTCGGCGAATAGAGCGAGAAGAGCATCAGCGGACTGCTCAGCGCCTTCGGATTGGTGATGCCGTACTGCTGGACGGCGCTCGGCAGTTGCGGCTCGGCGATGGCCTGCCGCATCTGGGTCAGCACCTGGTCGATGTTGGGATCGGTGTCGAGATCGAAGGCCACGCGCAGCGTCATCTGCCCGCTGCCCGCGCTGGTCGAATACATGTAGAGCATGTGATCGACGCCGTTGATCTGCTGCTCGAGCGGCGTGGCCACCGCCTGCTCGACCGACAGCGCGTCAGCGCCGAGATAGGTGGTTTGCACCTGGACTTCGGGCGGAACCAGATTGGGAAATTGCGCGATCGGCAGACGGAGCGCCGACACGATCCCGATCAGGACCGTGACAATGGAGATGACCATCGCCACGATCGGCCGGTGGACGAAAAACTTGACCATGTATCAGCTTCCGGAGTGAGGGACGGAGGTCGGCGGTTCCGAACCGGACAGCGCCGGGTCGGCCGGCACCGGCTTGGGCGCGACCAGGAGACCGGTTTTGATTTTTTGGAGCCCTTCGACCACCACTTTATCGCCTGGGCTCAGACCTTTCGTGATGATCCACTCGGCGCCGACGCGCGGTCCCGTCGCCACCGGACGGATGGCGACACGATTATCCGGCTCCACGACGGCAACACGGTAGGTGCCTTGTAGTTCTTCGACGGCCCGTTGCGGGACGAGCAAGGCGCCGGCGTGGGTTTCGATCACGGCCCGGACCTTGGCGTACTGGCCCGGACGCAGAATATTCCCGGGATTCGGAAAGTAGCTCACAATGGTAATCGTGCCCGTCTTCACGTCGACCTGCCGGTCGGGCAACGCGGCCTTGCCGCGATGCGGATAGACGCTGCCGTCCGCCAAAATCAGTTCGAGCCGCGCGCCGTCGGGGCGCGCCGCATCGGGATGGGCGGCACCCTGCTGAATGCGTTCGGCAAAACGCAGGTACATTTTCTCGCTGATCGGAAACAGCACTTTGATCGGATCGACCTGGGACACAGTGGTCATCACCGTGTTCTCCATGATCAGATCGCCGATCTGCGCGTTGGCGATGCCGGCGACGCCGTCCACCGGAGCGGTGATGTTGGCCCAATCGAGATTGAGTTTGGCTTTGTCGAGATTCGCGCGCGCGGAGAACACCGAGGCCTTGTTGGCCTCGTTGGCCTGTACGGAGTCGTCGAGTTCCTTCTGGCTGACTGCGCCCTGTTTCGCCAGCGGCGTATCGCGCGCCACATCGAGCTGGGTTTTCTTGTAGGCGGCTTCGGCGCGGGCCAGATCGCCCTTCGCCTGATCGAAGACCGCCTGGTAGGTGCGCGGATCGATCTTGAAGAGCAGGTCGCCCGCCTTCACGAACGCGCCTTCCGTATAGTGGCGGGACAGGAGATAGCCCTGCACCTTGGCCCGGATCTGTGCATCGACGTTGCCGACGGTGGTGCCGATGCCTTCGGCGAAGATGGGCACGTCCCGCTGCTGGACCTCCGCCACCAGGACTTCTGGAGCGGGCGTGGACCCCGCCTCCTTCCGCTCGCAGGCGGAGAGAACCCCGGCGAGTAGGCCGGCGAAGAGACCGGCAGAGAGGCCTATATAATGGTAGGGAGATCGTCCAAGAGCCACGGTAGACACCCTCGTTGGCCAGTTACGTGGCGGCTACTGTATCGCCTGACGGTAGAAGGCGTCAAGGCGGCCACGACCGCTTAGGGCTTGGCGGGACGCGGCCCGATCGCCTCCTGGCAGCCCGGCGAAAGATCGGACTCGTGCTGATGCAGGCACTGGAGAATGCGCCCGCCGCCCGGCTTGACGTCCGGGCAGAACCGTTTGGCCTCCGGTTCGCAGGCCTTCTTCATCCGCATCAAATTGGCGAACCCGCCGGCGGCCTGCTCGGGTGTCTGTTCAGTCTGACCAGAAGCATCTTTTGGTTTGGCAGATGGTGAATTCGCAGCCACGGCTATATCGACGGAGAACAACGCGATGCTCACCAACAACCCTACAAACATGACCGGCGCAGGTGATGGAAGAAATGTGGTTTGTCGTCCTAGCATTCAACACCTCTCCCAAGAAAATGGTGATCGGAAGCCTACTCTGGACAACCTCGAATTACAATGGCGACCCTGAGTGCCGCTACCTCTCATGCTCCGGGTTGCGGAAACCCCATGCCTGTACGATAATCGGCGGACTATGCCTTTCTCTCGCCGCACACTCCTGAAAGCCGGCGGGCTCGGCGCTCTGGCCGGCTTGACCGGCGGCTGTGATGCCGTCGGCGGTATCTTCGGCCGCATGTTCGCCGTCCCGCCGCGCGAGACGACCTACTTCACGCCCAATTCCAAGTTCTACGTCGTGAACTATGCCGACAGCGCCGTCGCCATGTCGCGCGAGGTCAACATCGAGCAGTGGAAGCTCGCGATCAAGGGCGTCGTGAAGACGCCGCTGTCGCTCGGTTGGCGCGACATTCTGAACCGCGATTCCTACGACCAGGTTTCCACGCTCATGTGTATCGACACGCTGCCCGGCGGCGACAGCCTTGGCAACGCCACCTGGCGCGGTATTTCGCTGAAACAACTCCTGAAAGACGCCGGCGCCGACGAGGACACGGCGCGCGACGTGGTCTTCCGCGGCATCGACGGTTACGACGACAGCATTCCCTTCACCCGCGCGATGCAGGACGATACGATGCTGGCCTTCCTGATGAACGGCGAAAAGCTCCCGAAAGAGCACGGCTTTCCGATTCGCCTGATCGTGCCGGGGCTTTACGGCATCAAGAATGTGAAGTGGATCGTCGAGATCGAGGTGTATCCGGGCGACTATCAGGGCTACTGGCAGCGCAAAGGCTGGACCGACGACGGCACGATTAAGATTTTCTCCCGCATCGACTCACCCGGCCACTATCAGGACCTGCGCGGGCCGGAGCAGAAGTTCCGCGGCATCGCCTTCGGCGGACCAAATTCGATCGGCACAGTGGAGTTGAGCTTCGATGCCGGAAAAACGTGGAACGAATGCGAGATTGAGAAACCGATGTCGCCCTACTCATGGGTGGTCTGGAACTACAGCTGGAAGCCGCCCAGACGGGGAAAATTTCAAACCGTCGTGCGCGCCACCGACGCGAAGGGGCAGGTGCAGATCGCCGAGATCGTCCGACCCCAGCCGGCCGGAGCCAGCGGCTATCACACCATTATTTCGGACGTCTCCGAGGTTTAGCCACAGCATGAGCGAACAGACCTTTACCGACCCCCTCGAACAAACCTACTATCAGCAGGGCGAGTCGGAGCTGCAATCGGCACAATCAGCCGAGACGGTGCTGCGAAAAGCGGAGGTGCTCGGACAGCGGGACACACGAGCTGACATTACGCAGTCGGCGTTTTACTATCTGGCCGCCGCCCATTTTCTCGAGAACCGGAACCCCGCCCAATCGGCGCAGGCGTATCATCAGGCCGGCCATCAACTCCACCGGCTGGGGCAATTCATGCAGGCGGGGCGCGCCTACGCCAGTGCCGGCCGAGTGGCGGAACGTGCCGCCCAGTCCGCCACCGGCTCCGCGCAGCACGATCTACAGCATGTCGCCGTCCGGTCCTATTCGCGGGCGAACCATTGTTATGGGGAAATCGGCGAGCTGGACTGGTCGGAAGCGGAGTACCTGAACGAACGCAACGCGCGTGTCGCGTGGGCCAAGATGCAAGGCAAACATCCCTGGGCACAGCTGGCCTGGAAAGCCACGAGCAACTACGGTACCAGCTTCTCCCGTTGGAGTGTATGGGTCCTAGGCACGCTGATCGTATTCAGCCTACTGTACGAAGTGTTCTTTCAACTCCACTGGCTGGAGCCTATGGAAACAGCCGCTCCGGTCGAATGGACGCCGCTCTGGTCCGGCCTCTACTACTCCGTGAACATCACGTCGGCGCTGGGCTTGGTCGATTACCAACCGTCCAACTTCGTCAGCCAGGCGGTCGTCATCGTGAACGTCCTCATCGGCTATATCCTGCTCGGCATCGGCATCGGCATCATCGGCCGGATGATCCGGCACCGGTAGACGGACACCTCCGCATCACAGAACCCGTCTGTCGAGGGTAGAACCGACCTGGAGAATACTCAGGCTGGATGAACGCTGTCAGCGGCGCGACCAGCTTTTGGGAGGACGGCCGACGCGGATCTTGCCCCGTCTCTTCCGGAACCGCTTCCGCTTCTCCAGCTTCTTGAGCTCCGATTCGATGCCGTCTTCAGCCAATGTGGCCAGCGTCAGCGTCGGTGTCCAATAGACCGCGGTCCGCATGCGCTCGATGAGCGGCGCCGGCAGGGCGAGCGTAACTTTGATTTTGCGGGACGGGAAAAATATTTTCATATGCCATCCATACCTTTGCTAACTGCATTCGACCCCAGGTGTTTTCTTTATCTCATCCTAGCAGACATCGCCCGCAATACTCAAATAGAGTTTGTCGGAATTATTTTACAAGGCCAGCCGTTCGTATTCAACCCGGCAGGGCTCGGGGTTCAACGATCCGCCGTGAAAGTACGACCGGTGCGTCCATTCGCGCAGCACGGACTGCCGGTCGAAGGTCAACTGATATTCGTCGCACCAGAATCCGGTGGGGGTTCCGCGATGAAACGGTTGCTCCTCTCGCACTTCATACCGCCACACGGCCTCGCCGGTCGGCAACACCGCGTGAGCCACCGGCGCGCCCAGCTGTTTTTGCACGGCCTCAGCCGTTGCGTGACCTTGCGCCGTTTTGAGATAGCGGCATTCCGGAGGAATAATCAGCGCGCATCCCGACTCCGACAGGCACACCGCCGCTGCGACCGGCAACACAATCGTCATGAGCTTCCCGCGTGACACATTACCACCATATCGCTTTTCTGCAGTGCCGTGCAACCGTGCTCGCCAGGAGGGCTATTCCTCCCCATCTGTCGCCCGCTCATCGCCGACGCGTCAACTGCTCCAATTCCTGATGTGTCATATCCCGCCATTGCCCGACCGGCAAAGAACCGAGCGTGACGGGACCGATCGCGACCCGGATCAACCGCAGCGTCGGATACCCCACGACCGCCGTCATGCGACGGACCTGGCGGTTCATGCCTTCGGTGATGACAAGTTCCACCCAGGCCGTGGGCACCTGTTTGCGAAACCGGATGGGCACCGGCCGGGCTGGCACCGGCGGCTCATCCGCCAGCAGACGCACCTGCGCCGGCCTCGTCCGTTTTCCGCTCAACACCACACCGCGGCGCAACCGCTCGAACGCCGCGTCATCAGGGATCCGTTCGACCTGCGCCCAATAGACTTTTTCCAGCGCATGGGCGGGATCGGTAATCCGATGCGCCAGCGCGCCGTCCGCGGTCAGAATCATCACCCCTTCGCTGTCCCGATCCAACCGCCCCGCCGCATACACACCGGGAACATCGACATACTGCGCCAGCGTCGGCCGGCCCTCCGGATCGGTGAAACAGGGCAGCACGGCGTAGGGTTTGTTGAAGACGATCGTCCGCGGATGCCGCTCCGGTCCATCCGACACACGCCTCCGGCCCGAACGGTTATTCATGGAATCGATGTATCCTCGCGCCTACAGTTGAACGATCCATCGCCACACCAAATCGAACGATCGCCTGCTCTCATCGCCGCTATCGTATTCAACACGTTGAGAATCCCTGACTTCTCCGCGACTCACCCGCGCATGGCGTTAATGTAGGCATGGCATCGACTTTGCTGTTGACTGATTCATCCTACACGTTCACCGTTCTGCAGGAGGGAGAACCGATGCACTTGTCCCGCACACATATCGTTCGCATGTACCTGCTGGCTTTCCTGGTTATCACGGTTACCGGGTGCGTCTCAACCGAGACCCACAATAAAACGTTGAGCGAACTGGAGCAGGCCAAAAAGCTCTCGGCCCAGCAGGCGTCCGAACTGGACGCGCTCAAAAAGAAGTCGAAAGCCCAGGCGGACCAGTTGGTCAACCTGCAGCAGAACCTGGATCAGGAAGCGACCCAGCGGAAATCGGTCGAGGAACAGGCTGCGGCGCTGGCGAAAGAACGCGAGCAGCTGGCGGCCCGTTCGCAGGAACTCCAGTCCCAGCTCGACGGTTTGGAACGGGACAAACACCAGCTCACCGACGAACTGGGAACGATCCGCGTCCAGATCGCCGACCTGGAGCAGAAACTCGCCAGCGGAAACGCCTCGGCACAGGAGGAAATCGCGCAGCTTCAGAAGCAAGCCTCGGAACTTGAGCGCCTGCGCCAGGAGCAGACCCAACTCGCAACGGCGCTTGAGCAGGAACGGCAGCGCGTGAAGGCCGAAGAAGCGGAGAAGGCCGGACTCGAACAGGAACGGGCGGCGAAAGAAGCCGAGATCGCCCGCCTCACCCGCACCCAGGAAGAACTCGCCAAGTCGCTGCAGGACGAAATCGCCAAAGGCACGATCACGATCCAACAGGTCCGCGATCAGCTGACCATCAACATGGTCGACCGGGTGTTGTTCGATTCAGGGCAGGCGCAGGTGAAGCCGGCCGGGGTCAAGGTGCTCCAACAGGTCGGCGACGTGCTGAAGACCGTCACGGACAAACAGATCCGCATCGAAGGCCATACGGATAATGTGCCGATCAGCACCAAGCTGCAGGACCGCTACAAGACCAACTGGGAATTATCGACGGCGCGGGCAACGAATGTGGTGCGCTACCTGATCGATCACGGCGGCATCGACCGCACGCACTTGTCGGCCGTCGGTCATGCCGACACTCATCCCCTGGCATCGAACGATACGGATCAGGGCCGGGCCTCGAATCGGCGCATTGAGATCATTCTGTATCCGCGGACGATCGGTGCACACCCCGGGAACGCACCGGAGCCGGCGAAACACGGAAAGAATCCGTAGCGCACGTCCGAAGGATCTGGGAGTACGGGCGGGTCTTACGATTGGACAGGAGTCTCGCTGGCGATGGTCTGGCAATGCACCTTCAGCAAGGCCATCTGAGCGCGCACTTGTTCGAGTTCGGCCCCAAGCTCAGGATAGAGTGCAGCGGCTCGTTCAAAATTCCCTGCCAGCCCGCTCCGCTCGATCTCGGAACAGAGCCGCGCCGTGGTGGCAGCCCGAAACATAGCCGCGGTTCCGCTTAAGGCATGCGCCGCCTCGCATAACGCCGCCGTGTCCCGGGCATGCATCGCGTTGCAAATCCTGGACATCAAACCCGGCATGTCGTTCAGGAACGTGGCGATCCCGGAAGCCAGGTTCCGCTCCATGCCGGCAAAACCGTTCAACAACACTGCGACATCCACCGGCCCCTGCGATCCAGCAGGTGGCAGGATCGGCTCGACGGCTTCGGCCTTCACGGCGCTCAACTCGCCGGCCCCTCCCCACTTTGCAATCATGCGCTGAAGCACCTCGAGATCGACCGGCTTGGCCAATACATCGTCCATGCCGGCCGCCAGACACTTGTTCCGATCTTCTTCGAACGCACTCGCCGTCAAGGCAACAATCACGGGGCGATGTCCACCGGCCTGCCGTTCCCGGATGCGTTTGGTCGCTTCGAATCCGTCCATCCTCGGCATGCGGCAATCCATCAGGATGAGATCGTAGGCGCGCCGCGCAATCATCTCCAGCGCTTCCTGCCCGTCTGCAGCCACATCGGTCCGGTACCCGATCTTGGCCAAAAATTGAACCGTCACGACCTGGTTCGTCGCATTGTCTTCCACCAGCAGCAGCCGGAGCGGACAGCGCGCGCCGAGTTCCGCATCGACCGCAGCAGGACGCTCCGAAGGAATAGTCGACACATCGGCCACGCCTTCCGCCCTGAAGTAGACTACAAAGGTTGTCCCGCGCCCCACTTCGCTCTGGACCTTGATGGTGCCGCCCATCGCTTCGCAAATCGCCCGACAGATCGCCAGTCCAAGACCGGTCCCTCCCATGCGATCCGCCGCTTGTCCGTCCCTCACCTGATAGAAAGCCTGGAATAGTTTGCCTTGGGCCTCCGGCGCGATCCCGATGCCGGTATCGACGACGGCCATCCGGACGTCGTAGCGATTCCCTCCCACCGGCGTCGCCGAGACGTCGATGACGACGCTTCCCCGATCGGTAAACTTGATGGCATTGCCCACCAGATTCATCAGCACCTGCCGGAACCGTGTGTCGTCGCCCACAAGATACCGCGGCACCACCGGATCCAGCCGGCAGGACAACGCCAGACCCTTTTCGCTGGCCACCGCCGACAGCAGCTCGCGCACATCCTCGACGGCCCGCCGGATATCGAACGGCCGGTTCTGGAGCGTAACGCGCGCCGACTCCATCTTGGAAAACAACAACACGTCGTTGATCAGCGCCAACAGCGTCGTGCCGCACCGGCGGATCGTCTGGACATGATGCGACGCCTCTCGCGTCAACCCCACGTCGGCCAGCAGCCGGGCCATGCCCATAATGCCGTTAATCGGCGTCCTGATTTCATGGCTGATGTTCGCAATAAAGTTCGCTTTCACCTGACCGGCACGCACCGCCTCGTTCCGGGCTTCGATCAGCTCGTGCTCGGACGCCCGCAGGCGATGAAAAATGCGATGGCCGGAGAACACCAGACCGAGAATAAACAGGAGATTCACCGCCATCACGATCGAGTTCAAGTTCTTGGTCGAATCGATGACGTCCATTTGCTGCGCTTCATAGCCGGCCTCGACACCAGACCACTTCATCCGGAGCTCTTGCAGGGCGGCGCGCAGGTCGGCGTAGTGCTTGTCCATGATCGCCATGGCTTTGGCCGCGTCTTCGACCCGGCCGGACTCCAATCGATCGAAAATCGTTTCGCTCGACGCCGCCATGCGGGATTCGATCTCTTTCACCGCCTGGAGTTGTACACGGGCCACCGGCAGATCTTCCTGGGTCATGGTCGCGGACACGGCGTACTGCAACGCGCCGAGATCACGGTCGAACTGCGCCTGCTGCTCGCGGAATTGCGCCCGCTCGAGCGGCACATTCCGGCTGTCGAACACATCGTTCCCCGGAGCGTTGACCGCTCCCGCCCGCACTTCCAGCTTCAGCAGGAGATCGAGATACCCGTTCCACACCCGGTTTGAATTCGCGATGTGTACCATGGATTCGGTCGTACGCTGGCGGAAGGTCGCGGTCGAGATCAACGCAATCACGGTCAACGCGATCATCGCGTAGAACACGATCTGTTCGCGACCGGAAAGCTGGAAATTCATCCGAGGCAGTTTCAGCATAGTCCTCCTTTCGCACACACGATCGGCGATGGCAGTCCCATCGATCATCCCGCACGCAGCCGGCGGTTGATGTTCACGCGGTGTGCTAGTATGCCTCTGCTCGACGCGGATTCTCAATCGAAATTCGTCACAAAACCAAGCATTTACACCCCCTCTTTCGTAGGGGATGAACAGGCATCGGGTACAGCTTGAGCGACAGATACGGAGAGCGTGTGCAAAAAATCGGACGCAGTTCAGGGGCGTCTTCAGCGGCCGAACTGGACAGGCACCACTGTGGGCTCAGCGCGTCGGACGACCGAGCGAGACGTGATAGTCGAACCGGCCTCGACGATGGAGCGTGACGGATCCGGCTCGGCTCAACCGATCGATGATGGAAAAGGTCTGGCTCCAATCGAGGCCTGCCTCGAACGACAGCCGATCTATCGTTTGCGAACCGGCCTGTCGAAGAATCGCCAGCACCATTTCGTCTCTCCTCCCATAACCATATACTGGAACAGTTCGCAGTTGCATCTGGGGCTCCTTTCTCCGGTTCGCCACCACGCACACCTACGACATCTTCCTTTCCAAGTCTACGATGAACTACGTAGCCGCCCAACAAGATTGTGAAATGTTGCACATCGTCCGTGGCACCATCCCCCACTGCTGGACTTCGATGCAGACGACGCAGTATCGTGTCCCCATCACCTGAGCCACCACCATGAGCGACCAACCGGAACACCTGCCAAGCGGATTGCCTCTTAAAGTGCTCGACGCCTTTCTGGCCGATGCGCCCTGGAAATCCACCTCGGTCCTCGCTGCCGGCGCAGCCACGGTCGCCGGACTGATCACGTGGCTGAACGACCTGATGTCCCCGGCCCTCGCACGCGGCGGCGCGAGCTATATCGGCGGCTTTTTGATCGGATGGGCATTCCGTAGAGCAATCAAGACTGCGGCGGTGATGGCCGGGCTCATCCTCGGCGCAGTGGCTCTGTTAAAATCGACCGGATGGATCAGCCTGGATTGGGCCTCTATCGAAACGCACGTATCGCAGAGCCTGAGCTGGCTCAACGGAGAAGCCGAAGGCGTGAAACATCTCCTGACCGGCTATCTCCCTTCGGCGGGTGCCGGCGGTGCCGGAGTCTATTTTGGATTTCGAAAACAGTAGAGACCTATGCGGCGTTCATGGCTGACAGTCTGGATCCTGCTCGCACTCGCCCCGATCGGAGAAGGCGCTGCACCACCCCCGTCCACCCCGCACAACATCTATCTGCAGGCCAAGCAGGCGACCGTCGGCATCCTGGAAGACACACAGGATCAGCGCACACCCGACAAGCCGGGCCGCATTGCCGTGCGAGGCACCGGCGTCCACCTGCGGGACGGCTATGTCGTCACCGCGCGACACGCAGCGGAGAAGCATGATCCCACGATGGGCGCGGTCATCCCGAAGCAGATTCGTATCATCACCGCAGATCTCCACGAACTCCCGGCCGAACTAGTGGGTGACAGCGCGTTCATGGACGTCGTGTTGTACCGCATTGTAGAACCCCACCGGTCCACGCTGCGGACAGGCGCCTCGTTCGCTTCCGGTGACGTCACGCCTGGCGTGGAAGTGTTCACCGTCGGCTACCCGCTCGGATGGGGACCGACGATGGCATTCGGCCGTCTCGGCAACACCAACACCTTTCTGCAAACGGTCGACACGCGCCTGATCCAAGCCGATCTGTCCGCCTGCAGCGGCAATTCGGGAGGCGGGCTCTTCAACACGCGCGGCGAACTTGTCGGCATCATGCACGCGGTCATTCAAACCGAGAAAGAGGAGACCCAGGCGCATTGCAGCCGCATGGCATTCGCCATTCCCGGCACGCTGGCCGAGCGGATCGTGAACGCCGCTCTCGCAGGTAAACCGTTGGCCTTCTCGAAACTCGGGATTCACATGACCGCGGTGAAAGACGGGACGAAATGGCGCATGGCCGTCAAAGACGTCTCGGAGCCGGCCAAGTCGGCGGGCATCCAGAAACACGACATCATCATCGCCGTCGACGACACGGAGATTCTTGATGCGGCGCACCTGAAGAATTATCTGATTGAGCGGACGACGCCGGGCCAGCGAGTCGCCGTGAAAGTCCGGCGGATCGACGCCGATCTGACCTTCACCGTGACGTTAGGAGGCGGATGAGTCTGCGGGGAAGGCCTGATACCACCCGTTGGCCTGCACCAGGGTCACCGGACGATCGAACAACAGGCTGAGATGCGCTTCGCTCAGGACCGCCGGCTTTGCGCCGTCGTGGAGCACCCGCCCCTGCTTCAACAGGACCACCCGTCCCACCTCCGGCGGAATTTCGTGGATGTGATGCGTCACCAGTAACACCGTTTTCCCTTTTCGCATGCAGGCACGCACCAGATCCAGATAGTGAAACGTCGCTGTGAGGTCGAGTCCGCTCGTCGGCTCGTCCAGCACCAGCGCCGCCGGATCATGCACCAGCGCGCGGGCCAGCAAACACCGCCGCTGCTCTCCTGTCGACATCTCGCCGAACCGCCGGTCTTTCAGATACCCGCCCCCCACATCCTCCAGGACTTCGGTGGCTCTGGCGATCTGCGCGTAAGTGAAATCCTGATGGCCGTAAATTCCGATGCTCGCGTAGAAGCCCGAGAGGACGACCTTCAGCCCGCTCACCTGCTCCATATAGTGATGTTGCAGGTCGTGCGACACCATCCCCAACCGTTTGCGCACATCCCAGACGTTCCAGCGTTCCTCCCCGAACAGACGAATAGACGTCTCGTCGTTCGGCACGGGATGCACCTCGCCGGCCAGCAATTTGAGGATGGTCGATTTCCCCGCGCCATTCGGCCCGAGGATGGCCGTATGCTGCCGTTCTTCCAGCGCGAAGGTGAGCTGCTCGAAGACGCAGGTCTCGCCTCGATAGACCGTCGCACCTTGAATGTCGAGAATTACCGGCACGCTAGAGACCGTTGCAGCCCGCCGAGCATGCCCGGCAGATTCATTCATGGATGCTTTGTTGAAAGCTCTCCCATCCGACGCAACAGCGGGGTCACCGTGAGACCTTGGACAAAAAGGGAAAACGCGACTACGCCGAACGCAACCGTCACGATTTCTTCACGCCGAGACAGGTCCGGCGGGAGTCCGAGCGCAAGGGCAAGCGCCAGTGCGCCGCGCAAGCCGCCCCAAAATAAAACGTGCTGATGGTTGGCGGTAACGCGCAGCGCCGATCGAGCGAACAGGGCGCTTAACGGATAAATGGCCAGGGCGCGCCCGGCGGTCACCGCCACGATCGCAACACCTAACGGAATCAGCAGTGCGGAAAAATTCTGCCGGGCCGCTTCGATGCCGATCAGAATAAAAATAAGGGAATTGACGACAAACGCCATGTACTCCCAAAAAGATTCGACGGCTTCCTGTCCCTTGTCGGAAATTGCGCCGCGTACGCCGACATTTCCCGTCACCAACCCTGCGCTGAGCGCGGCCAACACGCCAGATGCAGAGAGATGCTCCGCTAACAAAAACGACCCGTACGCAGCGACGGTCGTGAGCGTGATTTCGATCAAATGGTCTTCGGTACGGCCCGCCAGCAACAGCACGCCGCCCGCAACAAACACACCGCATACA
>OMJK01000188.1 GCA_900299325.1 Nitrospiraceae bacterium
CGACGCCATCGTCATGATCGTGGCGCTGCCGCCGTAGCTCATCAGCGGGAGCGGAATCCCCACGATCGGAAACATGCCGGCCGTCATACCGATGTTCACCACTACGCAGAAGCACAGCATCGCTACGATGCCGGCGGCCAGCAGCGCACCCAGCTGATCCTTCGCCTTCGTCGCAATCTCCAGCGACAGCCAGATCAGCGAGACGAACAGCACCAGCAGCAACAGCACCCCGACAAAGCCCCATTCCTCCGCATAGACGGCGAACACAAAGTCCGTATGCCCTTCGGGCAGAAACTTCAGCTGACTCTGCGTGCCGCCGTACAGCCCTTTCCCCGTCAACTCTCCCGATCCGATCGCGATGCGGGATTGCAGAGCGTGGTAGCCCTTTCCACCCGGATCGTAATCCGGATCCACGAACGCCATAATGCGCTGTCGCTGATAATCATGCAAGGCGCCCCACAACCCCTCCCACGCGAACGGGAACAGCATCAGCGAAAACAGCAGCACCACGCCCATGGTCTGAGACCGCATCCCAACCATCAGCAGCATGGCCAAATACACGGCGACGAAACTCAGCCCGCTGCCCAGATCCGGTTGTTTCAGAATCAACAACAAGCCCGGCACCACCAACAACCCGGGCATCACGATCCGCTGAATCCAGCCTTCGCGCGGCACCTTCGTGTAGTAATGGGCCAGCACGAGAATGAGCACGAGTTTGGCGAATTCCGACGGCTGGAAACTGAACGGCCCCAGCGCGATCCACCGCTGGGCGCCTTTGCTGGTCCGCCCTTCGAACAGGACGAACGCCAGCATGATCAGCACGACCGCATACAGCGGATAGGCCAGGCGGGCGATGCGGTGATAGTCGACAACCAGCATGAGGACGAACGCCACGCAGCCCATCAGAATCCAGGCCAGCTGCTTGACGTAGTACGGCGCGATGCCGCCGGCCTGCGCATGCGTCACGCTGTGGATCGACACAACGCCGATCGCCAGGATCGCGAACACCAGTCCGAGAAACCGCAGATCGAAGCTGTCGAAACTGCGGTTGTCCATCATGCGATCGATCATAACAACCCGCTCACAACCCCGCCGTCTGCGCGGGCGGCATCAATTTCATGTAGGCCTCGATCACTTCTTTCGCCAGGGGCGCCGCCGCCGAGCCGCCGTGTCCCATGTGCTCCGCCAGCACCGCGACGGCGATCTTCGGCTCGTCGACCGGAGCAAACGCGACGAACCAGGCATGGTCCCGGAATTTTTTGGGAATGTCCTTTTCCGGACCGGTCCGCAACGCCGCGGTCTGCGCCGTACCGGTTTTCCCGGCGATCGTCACGATGGAGGATTTGGCCCTTGTCGCCGTCCCCTGCTTCACCACGTCGGCCAGCGCCTCTTTGATCAGCCGGTAGGTTTCCGGTTTCGCCGTCACTTTGCCGCGCGGCACAGTCGGCATCTCCTGCAAGTGGCCGGTCGTCCGGTCCATGATCGCCCGCACCAGCCGCGGACGATAGTTGACGCCTTCGCTCGCCACCGTTCCGATCAAACTGGCCATCTGCAGCGGTGTGACCGTGACGTAGCCCTGCCCGATCGCTGCAGAAATCGTTTCGCCCGGCAGCCACGGCTCCTTCTTGGCTTTTTGCTTCCACGCCGTCGATGGCACGATGCCGACCCGTTCGGATGGCAATTCGACGCCCGTCTCCTGCCCCAGACCGAATTCTTTCGCATACTCCGCCATCGTATCGATGCCCATGCGCTGACCGACCGTGTAGAAATACACGTCGCAGGAATGCACCAGCGCCGTGTGAAGATCGACCGAACCATGCCCGCCGGCTTTCCAATCGTGGTACAGGCGTTTGCCGAATTGATAGCCACCGCTGCACCGCACCGTCGTGGAGGGCGTTACGGTGTTCGTCTCCAGCGCCGCCACCGCCATGGGAACCTTGAACGTGGAGCCGGGCGGGTATTGCCCCTGCGACGCCCGATTATTCAATGGACGGCCTTTGTCCTGCACGATCTCCACCCATTGCTTCGGCGTCAACTCCCGCGAGAGCACATTGGGATCGAACGCCGGCCGGCTGGCCATCGCCAGAATGTCGCCGCTGGTTGGATCCAGGGCGACGATCGCGCCCGATTCTTCACCCAGCAGATTTTCGGCGATCTTCTGCAATCGGAGATCGATGGTGAGGTACAAATCGTTCCCCGCCTGCGGCGGCTCGGCGACGACGGCCTTCTTTTCATGACCAAGCGCATCGACCTCGACGCTCTTCTGTCCTGCCTGCCCCCGCACATGTCGGTCGTACGACTTTTCCACTCCGTACTGTCCGACCACACTCCCCTGGTGCAGATCCGCAGATTCCGGCTTTTCGAGTTGATCCGCGGAAATTTCCCCCACATAGCCCAGCAGATGCGCCGCCGCCACGCCGCCGGGATAGTTCCGCTGCGATTCGACCTGAATCATGACACCGGGCAGATCCAGCCGGTGGGCTTCGATGAGCGTCGCATCCCGCAACGACAGCCGGTCCTTGATCTTGCGGGGCAACATCTTGCTGCCCTTGCCGTCGAGTTTCTTCTTGATGAGCGCCGAATCGAGACCGAGCAGTTCGGACAGTTGCCGCGTCAGCTCGTCCCGGTCTTTGACGTCTTCCAGCGTGACATACAATGTGAAGCTCGGCACATTGTTCGCAAGCAGCACGCCGTTCCGGTCGTAGATCAGCCCGCGCGCCGGCTCCAGCAGCACCGAGCGGGTCCGGTTGTTTTCCGAGAGATCGCGGTAGTACGGGCCTTCGCGGATCTGCAGGTGCCAGAGCCGGATGCCGAGCAGCGCCACGACGAGCAGCAGCCCGACACGCAGCACCACCAGCCGCCGGTGCAGCTCGCTCAGTTCGGCTTCATGCATGCGTCCGGTAATCATCGTAGTCTATGCACGCGACTCTCTGACCACACGATCCAAATCCAATCGCTCCCAGGCCATCCAGTACACCAGGCCGCCGACCGCCGCATCGAAGCAGGCCTGCGGGAGAATCACCGCGCGGAGCGCCCACCAGAGATCGCGATCCTCGCCCATCCGGATAGACCCCATCATCGCGAACCCGGCCAGACACGAGAACGTAAACAGCCCGGCCACCAGGACCGTCGGTGTCACTTGCGCCATCTGCCGGCCGGCCAAACCGGCTAACATCCCCGCGACACCTTTCGTCACCATGCCCGTCGCCAGATCGCCGGCTGAAAACAGACTCATGGCCCACCCGACCGCCAATCCCACCAAAATACCGTCCAGTTCGCCGGCCAACAGACCGACCAGACACACCGCCACCAGACCGATATCCGGTTTCACCTGCCAGACCGTCGCGTGAGGCAGGAGAATCGACTGGAGTGGCACGATCCCGACGATCAGTATGGCATACAGCAGCGTTTTCATGGCTTGGCTTTCGGCGCCGCTTTCTCCGCCTCGGTTGAGGCCGGCGGACTGTACGGCGATTGGATCACCAGCACTTCTTCGACCCGATTGATGTCGACTTCCGGCGTGAGTTCCGCCGTCTGGAACAAGGCACCTTCCTCCGTCTCGATCTTATTGATCGTGCCGATCGCCAGCCCGCGCGGAAATCCCCCGACCAGTCCGGACGTCACAACCCGATCGCCGGTCCGCACCGTGGACAGCAACGGAATATACTTGAGCCGCACCCCGCCCTGCGCCGTGCCGTCGACGATGCCCTCGTCCCGCGTGCGCTGGATAAGTCCGGCGATGGCGTTATTGCCGTCCGACACGAGTAACACCACCGCCGTGCCCGGCGTCGTTTTGACGACACGGCCGACGACGCCGGCCGGCGTAATCACACCCATCTCCGCGTGGATGCCGTCGGATTCGCCCTTGTTCAGCACGATCGTCCGATACCAATTGCTCGTGTCGCGTCCAATAACCTGAGCGGCCACCATGGTCGAAAGCGCCTGGGTTTTAAACTCCAGCAATTCGGTCAGGCGATCGGTGGCCGACGCGGATTCGCGCAATCGATTGTTCTGCCCTTGCAAGTGTTCGATCTCCCGTCGTAGCTGCCGGTTTTCGTCTTCAACCCCTTGCAACGCGACGTACCGGTCCCAAATGTCGCCGATGCCGTCGTGCACCGCCGACACTGCCTGCAGCGGCCAGCTCAACAGCCATCCGACAGGACCGCCGAGTTGTTGAAACAGGGTTTGAGTTTGATTGGGCAACAGGAAGAAGCCGAGCAACAGCACAACACAGACGACGAGGGCCACACGCCTCGCGTTGTAGGGCATCCGAAAACTCGCCATCCACATGAAGGATGGAACCTTACCGGAGGCTGTTGGCCTGCGACATGACCGACACCTTGCGCAGCAGATCCAGCTCGTCCAAAATCTTGCCCACGCCCAGCACAACGGACGTGAGCGGATCGTCTACGGTGATGATCGGCAAGTTCGTCTCTTCACGGAATCGCGTGTCCATCCCTTTCAGGAGGGAGCCTCCGCCGGTTAACACAATTCCGCGGTCGATAATATCCCCCGCCAGTTCGGGCGGAGTGTTTTCCAACGCGACCTTGATCGCGTTCACAATCGTTCCGATCGGCTCCTGCAAGGCCTCGCGCACCTCGGCATCGTCGATGACCAGAGTGCGCGGAATCCCCGAGATCAAGTCGCGTCCCTTGATCATCATGGTCTTCCGTTCCTCGAAGGGATAGGCGGATCCGATCTCGAACTTGATCCGTTCCGCCATATGTTCGCCGATCAACAGATTATATTTCTTCTTGATGTAATTCATAATGGCGTCGTCCATCCGGTCGCCGGCCACCTTGACGGACTCGCTGTAGACGATCCCGCCGAGCGAGATCACCGCGATGTCGGTCGTGCCGCCGCCGATGTCGACCACCATATTGCCAGACGGCTCCGTGATCGGGAGCCCGGCGCCGATGGCCGCCGCCACCGGCTCTTCGATCAGATAGACTTCGCGCGCCCCGGCCAGTTCGGCGGAGTCGCGCACGGCGCGCTGCTCCACCTGCGTGATGCGGGACGGCACGCCGATGATGATGCGGGGGCGGACGAACGCGCTGCGGTTGTGCGCCTTCCGGATGAAGTGCTTGAGCATCTGCTCGGCCATCTCGAAGTCGGCGATCACGCCTTCCTTCATCGGCCGCACCGCGACAATGTTGCCGGGCGTGCGTCCGAGCATCTTTTTCGCGTCGGCGCCGACCGCCAGCACCTTCTCGGTTTTCTTTTCGACCGCCACAACAGACGGTTCGTTCAGCACGATGCCCTTGCCATGGACATAGACCAGCGTCGTGGCCGTGCCTAAATCAATGGCCAGATCGTTCGAGAACCATCCGAATATGTCTCCAGGGAACGCCACAACCCTCTCCCTTCATCGCGGCCCGGCGGTCACACCGGCGAGCCGAACA
>OMJK01000189.1 GCA_900299325.1 Nitrospiraceae bacterium
ATGCAGCCGGTTGGCCAGGTATTTGATGACGGCAATGGCGGCATCCGGATTGCGGTGCAGCATGTCGAAGTAGGTGTCTTTCGGAATGCGGAGAATGCTGACATCGCCCATCGGTTTGGCCGTGCCGGGGTGGCAGGCGCCGTCGAACGCGGCGGCGTCGCAACAAAACAGATCGCCGGAGGTCAACATCTTCAGTGTGCATTCTTTGCCGCCCGGCGACGACTTGATGCACTTCACCGTGCCTTCTTTGACGATGTGGAAATACTCGGTGGGATCGCCTTCGCGGAAGATGACGTCGTTCTTGCCGTAGCGGGCTTCCGAGATTTCGCGCAGCAGGCGCTGCCGGTCGGAACCGGAGAGGATGTTCAGGAGGGGAATATGCGACAGCCCCGCCGGCAACGCGGCGGGGCGCCGGCTATTTGACGATCTGCTTGGCCGCTTCGACAATGGATCGCGCTCCGATGCCAAAGTGGTCGACGAGTTCATCCGGCTTGCCGCTGTGCGGGATGACCCGGACGGCCAGTTTGTGCACTTTAATGCCTTCTGCCCCGACCGCGCTGAGGACGGCATCGCCGAGCCCGCCGTGCGCGTAGTGGTCCTCGACAGTCAGGATGCGTCCGTGCGTCGCCCGGGCGCTGTCCAGCAGGGTGGTGCGGTCTATCGGCACGATGCTGTACAGATCGATCACCCGCACGGCGATCCCGGCGGCTTTCAACTGGTCGTAGGCTTTGAGCGCTTCGAACAGGGTGACGCCGGCGCCGACAATGGTGAGGACATCCGAGGCGCTCTGACGGAGCACTTTCGAGCCGCCGATCTGGAACCGCTCGTCGGCGCTGTAGAGCACCGGCGCTTTGGGCCGGCCGGCGCGCAGGTAGACCATGCCTTTATGGTTGGCGGCGAGCTCCACCAGGCGGTAAGTGCTGGTGCCGTCTGATGGATACAGCACGGTGACGCCCGGCTGGGTCGCCATCATGGCGATGTCTTCGAGGCCCATCTGCGACGGGCCGTCTTCTCCGATGCTGACGCCGACGTGGGTGCCGACCAGTTTGATGTTCGACTGGCTGATGGCCGCCATGCGGATGAAATCGTACGCGCGGGTGAAAAACGCGGCAAACGTCGCAACGAAGGGGATCTTGCTGCAGGCCGCCAGGCCGGCCGCCGCACCGAGCATGTTCTGCTCGGCGATGAAGTTTTCGAAAAAGCGGTTCGGGAATTTCTTGCCGAATTTGTCCGAGTAGGTCGAGTTCTTCACGTCGGCATCCAGGGCCACGACGTGCGGATTCACGGCGCCGAGCGCTTCGAGTGCCACGCCGAAGGCCTCGCGTGTTGCCGCCGACTCGCCGACTTTGTAGGGTGTCTGTGGGAGCGCGCTGACCGCAGCCGATGCGGCTGGAGCGACCGACGGTTTCGGAATGGAGAGCGCCGCGCCGTTCGGTTTCAATTGTTTCGTTAACTCATCGATGGCCTTCTGGGTCTCTTCGCCCTTCGCGACCGGCTTGCCGTGCCAGCTGGGGCTGTTCTCCATAAAGGAGATGCCCCGGCCCTTGAAGGTCTTGGCCAGCAGCACCGTCGGTTTGTCTTTGGTGCGAGCGGCTTCGTCGAAAGCGGCGACCAAGGCACCGATGTCGTGGCCGTCCACAACCACGGCGTGCCAGCCGAATCCGGACCAGCGGGAGCGGTAGGCCTCCATGTCGTGCTGTAGCATGGTGGGATCGCTTTGCCCCAGGCGGTTCACATCGACGATGGCGCAGAGGTTGTCCAATTTGTGATGACGGGCAACTTCCGCGGCTTCCCAATTCGATCCCTCGACCGATTCGCCGTCGCCCATGAGCACATAAGTCCGGTGAGTCAGCTTGTCGACGTATTTGGCGTTCAACGCGATACCGATGCCGACCGGCAGGCCCTGGCCCAACGAGCCGGTGGCCATGTCGACGAACGGCAGGCGGGGCGTGGGGTGGCCTTCGAGGTCGGACGCCAACGTCCGCAGCTTCAATAAGTCGCTTTTGGGAAACAGGCCCGCTTCCGCCCAGGCGGCGTAGAGCAGCGGCGCCGCATGGCCCTTCGAAAGGACGAACCGGTCGCTGTTCGGCGCCTTCGGATTTTTCGGATCATACCGCATGACCGAGAAGAACAACGCGGCGACGATGTCGGCGGCCGAGCAGCAACTGGACGGATGGCCGCTGCCCGCCTCGGACGTCGCGCGAACGCTTTCGATCCGGAGCTGCGTGGCTTTATTGTGCAGCGCGGTGAGGGTTTCCGGCGAGGTGGACGAAGTGGCCATCGGAACTCCTTTCGGATGGGATGCCAAGAGGACTGCCTGGTTCTCTCTTCTACTGTATCGGCAGCCGCGCGGCGGGGCTTGAGGCTAACAAAACGTCTTTCGGGAGTCAATTCGGTTTGATCAGGGAACGGTGCGGTCGCGGAAGTAGCGGTAGAGCAGATAGGAATTGATGGCGACGACGATAGACAGAATGCTGTAAGTCGTCACGGTCGAGGCCAGATGAAGCTCGGCCAGGACGCGCGACAGACCGAAGCCGACGATGAGGCCGTCGAAGGCCATACAGATGCGCCGGAACGTTTCCGGGTCCATCCAGCGGATGAGAAAGCTGCCCAGGGGAATACCGAGCAGCACGCTCGGCACGATGAAGGGCAGAATCTCCAGGCTGCCGGCGCTGTAGAGCCCCAGGAAGGCGTAGGCGATGCCGGTGACGACGGATTCCGCGACGCGGATCACACCGAGCGCCGCTCGGAAATCCTGCTTGGCATACCCCTGATTGTTGAACAGCAGCGCCAGGGGAGGGCCGGAGATCGTTGTGACGGAGTAGAGCGTCCCGATACCCATGCCGAACGGGATCGCGATGGCCTTTTCGGCCTTGATGGGTTTTCTGATGCCGGCGGCCTGCAGCAGAATCAGCGGCAGCAGGAAAAAGTAGGTGACGAACTTCACCCAGGCCGGATGGACCATCGACAGGATGTAGCTGCCGATCGCGACGCCGATGACGAGCCCGATCAGGATCGGCGCCACCCGCCGCCAGATGTTCGGGACGCTGGCCCGGTTGATGAACAGCACATAACTGTTGATCACCAGTTCCACCAGCACGAGCGCGGGATTCAAAATCCGGTTCGTGTAAAACAACAGCGCGACGGGCACGGTGATGGACGAGAAGCCGTAGCCGAGCGCGCCGTTGACGGTGGCGGCGACGAAGGTGATGAGGACGAGAACGATCTGATCCATCACGAGCCTTTGCGGTGCCCGGCGGCGAAATCTTTGAGCGTATGGTGATCGAGGATGTCGGCGATTGCGTCACGGACCGGCCCCATGACCTGCTGCACCGGGCAGTGGGCTTTGTTGGCGTACGGGCAATCCGGACATTTCTGATACGCCGTCTTGCTCACGCAACTGATCGGCGCCAGCGGACCGTCGAGGATGCGGATCACCTGGCCGACGGTGATCTCTTCGGGCCGTTTGATGAGCGCATAGCCGCCTTTCATGCCGCGGCGGCTGGAGAGCAGGCCGGCGCGTTTGAGCGGCAGGAGAATCTGTTCGAGGAATTCGACGGGGATGCGCTGCCGTTCGGCAATCTGATGGCGTTGTAGTGTCGTTGTGCCGTCGGCGAGCGTCAGTTCCAGCAGTGCCCGGAGGCCGTACTCGCTTTTTTTCGAGAGTTTCATGTCAGGACTGGCAAAATCCGAGTGAGTTAATCAAGAATTTGTACAATAGAGTACCGGATCGGATTTCGTCAAGCGCCGGCGCGTGAACCGCATCACAATCGCTGCGGATTTCGCGTGCTTCTATCAATACAGTACTGGTTCGCGATCATCACGCAACTCATTGAACACAGAAGGAAAGTTCCTTGACACCTCCTGGCGATCTTGTTAGGTTGGCGTCGGCATTCTTCGCAGTCGTGACAACCCCGGACCCGCTGTGAATTTTCAGGATCTGATCCTTACCCTCAATCATTTCTGGGCCGATCAAGGCTGTGTCATCCATCAGCCATACGATATGGAAATGGGAGCCGGGACATTCCATCCGGCGACGTTCCTGCGTTCGCTGGGACCGGAACCCTGGCGCTCGGCCTATCCGCAACCCTGCCGCCGTCCGACCGACGGCCGCTACGGCGAAAATCCGAACCGCATGCAGCACTACTACCAGTACCAGGTGGTGCTGAAACCGGCGCCGGACAATATTCAGGAACTCTATCTCGAGAGCCTCGCCAAGCTGGGCATCGACCCCAAACAGCACGATATCCGCTTTATCCAGGATGACTGGGAGTCGCCGACACTGGGCGCCTGGGGGCTGGGGTGGGAAGTGCGGCTGGATGGCATGGAGATCACCCAGTTCACCTATTTCCAGGAAATCGGCGGGATCGAGTTGAGTCCCATCACGGGCGAGATCACCTACGGCACGGAACGGATCGCCATGTATCTCCAGCAGGTTAATAACGTGTTCGATCTGGCCTGGACCGACAGGATCAAGTACGGCGACATCCACCACGAAACGGAAGTGCAGGGCTCGCGCTACAACTTCGAGGAAGGCGACGTCGGGATGCTGATGCAGGCGTTTCAAGCCTACGAGGCGGAGTGCAAAAAGCTCCTGGCGCAGACGGAGAAGCGGCTGACGCTGCCGGCGTATGACTACTGCATCAAGTCCTCGCACGTCTTCAATCTGCTCGACGCGCGCGGAGCCATCAGTGTGGCCGAGCGAACGGGCTACATCGCGCGGGTGCGTAGCCTGGCCCGGCAGTGCGCCGAGCGCTATATCGAAGAACGGGCGGCGATGGGCCATCCGCTCATCGCACGCGGCAACACGGCGGCTCAGGCCGGATCGCGCCGATGAAAAAAACTGCGAAGCAAAACGCTCCTGCCAAGGCGCGGTCGTCGGGCACAGCGGAACTGCTGCTCGAAATCGGCCTCGAAGAATTGCCCTACCAGTTCATCGTGCCGGCGCTGGCGGCGCTTAAGGAATCGGCTGAGCGGTTGTTTACGGATCAACGGCTGGCTTTTCAGTCCGTTCGTACGATAGGGACGCCGCGTCGGTTGACGGTGGTGGTCGACGGGTTGGCCACGGCGCAGGCGTCGGTGATGAAAGAGGCCATGGGGCCGTCGAAGGCCGTGGCGTTCGACCAGGCCGGTCAACCGACGAAGGCCGCGATGGGGTTTGCCGCCGGGCAAGGGGTCGCG
>OMJK01000190.1 GCA_900299325.1 Nitrospiraceae bacterium
CGAAGCACCACTACGACATGGTGCGCAACGTGGATCCGAACATCGAGACCCTGATCACGCAGGACATCGAGATGACCTCGGACGTCAACCACAACGATATCGCCTTTGCCTGCAACTCCTGGATGGAGTTCACCTATCCCGAAATGACGGTGACGGTGTCCAATCCGTGGGTGCAGATTTGGAAGGGCGGTATCCGTCCGTTGTACGACACCCGGAACGACCTCGACACCTTTGCCGGCACCGCCGCGAAGTTGTCCGAGATGACGGGTGACAAGCGGATGAAGGACTACTTCGCGATGGTCTACATGAATCGCGTGGACGTCTATGCGCAACGGATGCTCGACGCCTCCTCGACCTTCTACGGCTACTCGGCAGACGTCATGCTGAAGTCGGAGAAGGGCTGGATGGTGATGGTCCGCACCTATCCGCGGCACCCATTCTGGGAAGAGACCAACGAGTCCAAGCCCATGTGGACCCGCAGCGGACGGTACGAGAACTATCGTATCGAGCCGGAAGCCATCGAGTACGGCGAAAACTTCATCTCTCACCGTGAGGGACCAGAAGCGACACCGTACCTACCGAACGCCATCTTCACGACGAACCCGTACGTTCGTCCGGATGACTACGGTATTCCGATCACGGCGCAACACCACGATGACAAGACAGTCCGGAACATCAAGCTGTCCTGGCACGAGATCAAGCGCCACAGCAACCCGTTATGGGAGAAGGGGTACCAGTTCTACTGCGTCACCCCGAAGACCCGTCACCGGGTGCACAGCCAGTGGTCGGTGAACGACTGGGTGCAGATTTACGAGTCGAACTTCGGCGATCCGTACCGCATGGACAAGCGGACGCCGGGCGTCGGCGAGCACCAGTTGCACATCAACCCGCAGGCGGCGAAAGACCGCGGCATCAACGACGGCGACTACGTGTATGTCGACGGCAACCCGGTGGACCGGCCGTACCGCGGCTGGAAGCCCTCGGATCCGTACTACAAGGTGGCGCGGTTGATGATCCGTGCGAAGTACAACCCTGCGTATCCGTACCACGTCACGATGGCGAAGCACGCTCCGTACGTGTCGACGGCGAAGTCGGTGAAGGGCCACGAGACGCGGCCGGACGGTCGCGCCATCGCGGTGGACACCGGTTATCAGTCCAACTTCCGGTACGGGGCCCAACAGTCCTTTACCCGGAACTGGTTGATGCCGATGCACCAAACCGACTCACTCCCGGGCAAGCACGCGATTGCCTGGAAGTTCAAGTGGGGCTATCAGGTCGACCACCACGCGATCAACACGGTGCCGAAAGAGTGCTTGATCCGCATCACCAAGGCGGAAGACGGCGGTATCGGCGCACGTGGTCCGTGGGAACCGGTCCGGACAGGCTTCACGCCGGGTCAGGAGAACGAGTTCATGATCAAGTGGCTCAAGGGCGAACACATCAAGATCAAGGTGTAAGGCCGAGAGTCGTGCAGCTTGAACGAGATGTGAGAACCAGTGAGATGACCATTAACCATCTGATCATGACAAGAAGGAGGATTCACAATGCCAGAAGTCTATAACTGGCAACTGGGACGGAAGATGCTGTATCCCTACGAGGAGCGGCATCCGAAGTGGCAGTTTGCCTTCGTGTTCAACATCAACCGGTGTTTGGCTTGTCAGACCTGTTCCATGGCCGACAAGTCGACCTGGCTCTTCTCGAAGGGTCAGGAATACATGTGGTGGAACAACGTGGAAACGAAGCCGTACGGCGGCTACCCACAGTTCTACGACGTGAAAATCACCCAGCTCATCGAGCAGGTGAACCCGGGCGGCCAGGTGTGGAACGTCCGCGTCGGACGTAAGCACCATGCGCCGTACGGCGTGTTCGAAGGGATGACCATTTTCGACGCCGGAGCCAAAGTCGGCCAGGCGGCGATCGGCTACATCCCGACGGACCAGGAGTGGCGGTTCGTTAATATCTACGAAGACACGGCGACCTCGATGCGCGCCCTCGTGGAAGGCATCGACAAGACCGGGTTCTCGCGGGATGAACCGTGGAAGATGACGGGCAGCTCCCTCCCGGAGCATGAAACGTTCTTCTTCTATCTCCAGCGCATCTGCAACCACTGCACCTATCCTGGATGCTTAGCGGCCTGTCCGCGGAAGGCGATCTACAAGCGGCCGGAAGACGGCATCGTGTTGATCGACCAGAACCGCTGCCGCGGCTACAAGAAGTGCGTGGAGCAGTGTCCGTTCAAGAAGCCGATGTATCGTGGAACGACACGCGTGTCGGAGAAGTGCATCGCGTGTTATCCGCGCATCGAAGGGAAGGACCCGTTGACCGGCGGCGAGCCGATGGAAACGCGCTGCATGGCGGCCTGCGTGGGTAAGATCCGCATGCAGTCGTTGGTGCGCATCGGTGAGGACGGTCTCTGGGCCGAAGATCGTTGGCACCCCCTGTACTACGCGATTCGCGTGGAGCAGGTGGCGCTCCCGCTGTATCCGCAGTGGGGCACCGAGCCCAACGGCTACTACATTCCGCCTCGTCATAGCCCGCGCGGCTATGCCCGGCAGATGTTTGGCCCGGGCGTGGACAACGCCATCGAGAAGTATCTCGTGCCGAGCCGTGAACTGTTGGCGGTCCTCCAGCTCTGGAGAGCCAGCCAGCAGATCATCTTCCGGTACGACGTCATTCCTGGTCCGAAGGTGTTCGAGACCCAGATCCACGGTAAGCGTTTCGAGATGTATAACGATACCGTCCTGGGCTTCAACAAGTCGGGTAAGGAAGTGGCGCGTATCCAGGTCGAAGAGCCGATCTACATTCGGCCGGCCGAGCGCGTGACCTGGCTGTAAGTTTCAGCTAGGGCGAACGCTTCACGGAGGGGGCAGAGTTCCGAAAGGGACTCTGCCCTTTCTGTTTCCGGCGGTGTCAGAATTTCCCTGTGCACCGTTTTGCGGTTCACCGGTCTTTCGGCTCATGCCGTCTGCGGCTTCTGTCCCCTTGACGCGCTAGGGGGGGTCCAGTAGAGTTGTTGTATTGTTGCGTGCTTCCGTCCTCTTCCCGAGGTGTGTGCAGCGTGACCTCCCGTCCAGACGAGTCCATTCCCTTTGCAGCCCAGGCGATTCCCTTCGACGAGTTTTTGGCGGCCGGGAAACTTCCGGAAGGCTATCTGACCAGCGAGTACATGGCCCAGCAATTCGTGGAGCGGCTAGTCCATTACGTCCTCAGTGTGCCGACCGGCAGCTACACGATGGCGCAACTCAGCCACGTGTTGGAGCAACTGGACCCTCGCACCCAGGTGTTCTTCTTCAAACGGCTGAAAGAGACCAGCCCGGAAAGCCTCAAGCACTTCGCACCCCTTTATTATGGGTTCATGAACGAATTCCACTCCCTGCTCTTCACCTAACGGCCGAAAATATTCCTTGTCGGCTTCCCGATCTCATGTATAATTAGCAAGTTAGCCTGTGACACAAGGAGTCTTATGAATCCATCTTTGCAGCGCGCCGTCACCAGTTTCTATAACCTTGTCTATGAAGCGCAGACCTTTGCCACCGCCATGGCCAGAATCGATACGGCTGAACAGGAACATTATGCCGGTCGCATCGAAGGACTGAATTGGGTACTCGACCGGTGCCAGGAGCTGGAGGAGATGGACGCCAATCTGACGCCCTCCTCGCTGCAGCGGGTACTCGGCGAGGTCAAATCCGATCTCGACCATGAGCTGTCGGTGCAGCGGCGTGAAAAGGGTCGGCGGGCGGACGGCCGGGAGGAAGCGCTGAACTTTGTCGCCGACTACCTCTCCAGCCTGATTACCGCGACTGAAATCGAGTCCGCCAAGGCTTCGGTGTAATTTTCTCGCACACTCCGGTTTCCCGCCCGTTCCGTTATGACAGGATCCCGCATCCCCACACTGGCTCGCGAGTGGATCATCTTCGCGGTCTGTCTGGGGATCGGCGGGCATATCGCGCTGGGATTTGTTCTCCATGCCCCTGATCTGTGGCCATGGAGACGGGCCTGGCTCTATGGGCTGCTCAGCGGTCTGGCGGTGTATGGCGTGGTGCAGGTTGTGCGCTGGGTCTGGATGTCCCGCCGGTCGCACTAGCGCGAGGCTCGCATCGCGACGAACTCGTTGACCGCACGTCACGATCTTTCCTACAATCCCTTCATGAGCCAGCCTCCGCGACGATCCGGACCTTCGTGGCCGACACGCTCTCCGTTCCAACGGCGTAGTCCGTCATCCCCGGCGCAACCGGGGCAGGAAGAGCAATTCGGCTCGCTCAATGCCTCGTTACTCTACTGCCCGCGATGCCGTGTTGCCACGCCGACACGCGAACGGCTATTGCTCGTGCTGCCCACCGGCAATCTCTACGAATACCTGTGCATGCAATGCGGCACGTCAACCGGCTCGAAGACCGACAGTCAACGGCCGGACATGCTTCGTCCGTAAACACGTCGTGCTTTCAGCGCTGCGGGCAATTGCCGGCACAGGAGCACAGCCCGTTTCGTCGTGCTTGAATCACGATGTCTCAGGGGGCTGAGTCCTGACGGAGAATGCGGGAGGAGGCGGCAGTCTATTCGAGCGGGATGCCTTCTTCAATCAGCATAACGGGAATGTTTTCCCGGATCGGGTAGAGGATTTTTCGATCGGACCGGATCAGACCTCCATCCAACGGATCGGTGACCGGTTTCTTTCCCTTATTCTGCACTCCGCCGCGGGCGACGGCCGCGTTAAGTTGGGCGATGGTTGTTTCATCGGCCAACTGGACCGGCTGTTTGGTCTCCGGGCAACAGAGAATGGCCAGGACATCTTTGTTGATGCTCATGTCGTAGCGACCTCCTCAGGATAGCGTCAGGATCACGGCTCGTGAGGGGTGTCAGCATAAAACAACCGCGAAGAAAACCGCAAGCGCGCCGGACAGACTCCCTTTCCGCACATCGTTTTGCTACACTGCTCAAACGGCTCGAGTGGCGGAGTCAAACCTATGATCCGATCGTTGTGGCGACGGGTATTGGCCGGCTTGCTGGTGCTGGTGCCGGCCTGGGCGACATTTCTCATCCTTTCGGCCCTCTTTCGCACGTTAGACGAGTTGCTGGATACGTTAGTGGGCGGCCGGCTGCAGACCTATGTGCCCGGCCTCGGACTGTTCCTCCTGGTCGTCCTCGTGTTGACGGCGGGATTTGTGGTGACTCATTTCATCGGTCAGCGGCTCATCGATCAATTCGAACAGGGGGTTGAGCGGATCCCGTTCGTGCGCAGTGTGTACCTGACCTTGAAAGGTATGACGGATCTGTTGCAGTTCCGTTCGCGATTCGGGCGCAGTACCGTCGTGGCGTTTCCATTTCCCCGGAACGGCCTCTGGGCGTTGGGGTTTGTCATGGGCGGCGCGCCGGCGGCGCTGCAGGTGCTGCCTCTCGGCCGTCTGGTGATGGTGTTTGTTCCCACGGCGATCCATCCCTTTACCGGATACCTGGCCTTTGTTCCGGAGGATCAGGTGCGTCCGCTCAACCTTTCTCCGGAAGACGCGATGAAAATGGAATTTTCCGCCGGCTTCTACCGGCCGAAATCCGGCTGGCTGAATGCCCCCTAAGGCTGACACCGTGACCCCGTTGCTTCCGCTCACGATTCGGCAGGCCCGTCCGGAGGATGCCGATGCCATTGCGGCATTCAGCGCCGCCATGGCGCTGGAAACCGAAGGACGGTCGCTCGATCCGGATCGATTGCGTGCCGGCACCCGAGCGCTGCTCCACGCGACAGCCCACGGTTTCTTTATGGTGGCGGAGTCGGCGCAGGGCCTACCGCGGCTTCTTGGCCAACTGATGATCACCTATGAATGGAGCGACTGGCGGAACGGCGTCTTCTGGTGGATTCAAAGCGTCTACGTCGATCCGGTGTGGCGACGGCGAGGTGTATTTCGCCGGCTGCACGAGGTGGTGATGGCTCAGGCCCAGGCCGATCCCGCTGTGTGCGGAGTCCGTTTATATGTGGAGGGCGACAACGCGATCGCCAAAGAGGTCTACAGCCGGGTCGGCATGACGCCCTCCACCTACCAAGTGTTTGAACGCGATTTTGTTTTGTCCAAGCGCACGCCTGGCGGAAGATAGGGCAGGGTCACTTCGCGACCATGAAAGGAGTCCGCCTCGTGAGACGTCTTACCCCGTTGGTTCTGTGTGCGTTGGTGATGCTGATGTACGGGTGCGCGTTCAATCGCGGTACACTCGGCGACGATATCAAAGCCGAGAGCGTGGCATCGATCAAGAAAGGCGTCACCACCAAGGCCGATGTGCTCGCATTGCTCGGAGCGCCGGACCGGCTCGTTCAGCTGAACGGGCGGGATGTGTTTCAATACTACCGGTACGATGCGAAGGCGGGGAGTTTACTCCTGATCCTGGTCAATTATTCCCGCCTCTCGATCAAGACCGACGACCTCTTCGTGATCTTCACCCGTGAGGGGCTCGTCGAAGACGTCATTTCATCCCGGCGGACCGACGGAATGGAGTTTCGTTTCTGGCCATTCAGTGACTAAGATGACCGGGCGATCTCTAACCAGCCGTCTTTTGCTCGCGGTGATGATGCTCGGCCTGTCAGTTGCCGGATGCAGCTCCGTCCGTGTCACGTTGAATACACCGCTTACCCAGAACGATGTGGCATTTATCGTGCCGGGACACACCACGTTGACGGATGTCACGCACAAGCTGGGTGCGCCCGATTCGATCGCCGAGACGGCAGGCGGCGGGGTCGCCACCTATCGGTTTCTTGACGTGCGCTATTCGCGTCTCAACTTTGGCTGGCTGGCCAAGCCCTGGTCGCCGGTCGATCCGGATCTCATC
>OMJK01000191.1 GCA_900299325.1 Nitrospiraceae bacterium
AAGAAAATGGGTAGCCTACATTGTCTTAATCTACACACCACGGCGCACCACATTGCAGATTGATCTGACCATAAAGAATTACCGTTGCTTCTCTGAAACCAATCCTGCCCGAATTTCGATCAAACCAGGGTTCACTGGTTTTATAGGGACGAACAACTCTGGAAAGTCGTCATTACTAAAGTTCTTTTTCGAATTTCGTTCGCTATTTTCCTTGCTCGCCACCCCTATGGGCAATCTAGTCAATTGCCTTGGTGGCAGCAATGAACAAATTTCCGTGAACCCTTCAGGTTCGGACCACGATGAAGTCTTCAGTAATACCAACGACCGGAACCTAGAACTAATCATAGAGATCAGCGGCAATGATCTACCTCCGACTTCTGTTCCGCTAGTCACCCGGATTGAAATCACGATTGAACGAGGAACTAGACACTGGAAGCCTGTGATCTATGGACCTGGAGGACCACTGCCTCGAGCTGGATATAGTTGGGCCGGCAACTCATTAATCAGCACAGCAACGAACAAGTTCGTTGCAGATCTGAGCGGAATGTTCACTGCTTGTTCTGAACTTAGAAACACCTTTTATATTGGACCATTCAGGAATGCCATTAATACTGGCACCAATCAAGCGTACTACGACATCCAGGTCGGCCAGGCATTTGTTGCCCAATGGCGTCATTACAAAACCGGACCTGTGAAAAAAAATGAAGCCTCTTTTAAACTCACCGAGGACATTAAGCGCATCTTCGAATTTAACGTGTAACAGATTAACCCTGACACAGACAACCAAACCCTCCAACTTCTTATTAACGGCCGCAGCTACCGATTAGCTGAGATTGGATCTGGGATAGCACAGTTTATTATTGTTCTGGCAAACGTCGCCATACACCAGCCGTCATACATCCTCATTGATGAACCAGAGTTGAACTTACATCCTTCTCTTCAATTGGATTTCTTGACAACGCTGGGGTCATACGCAAAGCGCGGGGTTCTATTCAGTACCCACAGCATAGGCCTAGCCAGGGGCAGAACACATAGGGTTTATTCATGTAGAAAGCTGAGAGAAGGCGAAAGCCAGGTGAAACCTTACGAGTCAACTCCACGTCTTTCTGAGTTTCTTGGTGAGCTTAGCTACTCAGGTTACAAAGAGTTGGGGTTTGACAAAGTACTTCTGGTTGAAGGGCCAAAGGACGTGCTGACCGTGCAGCAATTCCTTAGACAATTGGGGAAGGATCATCAGGTCGTACTCATTCATCTTGGTGGAAGCTCAGGGATTAATGCCAAGGCAGCTACTCAATTGGAGGAAATAAAACGAATCACCGAAAACGTCTCCGCATTAATAGATAGCGAAAGAATGGAGCCGGGTGAGAAGCTGAGTGTCAGCCGAGAAGGATTTGTCACAGCGTGCGAAAAGGCCTCTATATCTTGTTGTGTTACGGAAAGACGTGCTATCGAAAACTACCTGACTGAGCCTGCTATCAAAAAAATTAAGGGAGACAAGTATCGTGCGCTTAACCACTTTGAATCACTAAACGACGTCTCGCAACCCTGGGGGAAAGAAGAAAATTGGCGAATAGCGAAAGAAATGGAGAAAGCAGATTGGATCTCTACAGATATTGGAAAGTTCCTGGCAACACTTTAACAAGCGAGAGACAATGGGCTGTTACACGATGCTTAAGATTAACTGACGGGTGTTTCGTCAGGCTTTCGACTGGATAGTCGAAGGCGAGTCTGAATCCGACGACTCGCCGGTTTCTTCTTCGGCAGGCTTCTCTTCTTCCGGCACATCGAACCACTGCACCAGCATCTCGTCCCACCATCCCTCGGTGACCTCGTCGCCGGGATCGGTGCCGAGAAACGACACGTCGGACTTCTTGAGGGAGGCCCCTACCAGCGTCGGCTGGTACTTGGCCCGTTCGATGACTTCCCTGGTCGCATAGCCGCCGATGATCCAGGAATCCGGATCGGCCCGGCGGGACTTGTAGGCCTTCAATCCGATCTTGAGATACATGAAGATCTGCTGCTGCACCGGATCGGCCACACCCGACTGCGGCAGGCTGAGCGTCTTCTCGATCTTCTTACGCCAATGCCGGTCGTCGTACCGCGACGTCACCAGCTGCAGCATTTTCTTCCCCTGTTCCGCATCCAACGGCATACCGTTCTTCCTTTGCACTCTTCGATCGGAGGTTACTTGCGCCCGTACAGGCCGGTGAACGACGCTTTCGCAATGGCGTTTTGATTCAGAAAATACCCGACCATCGCACCGGACGCCTCCGGCTTCAACGGCAACTGATCGACCTTCAGCGCAAACACGGTAAAGATGTACCGGTGCGGCTTATCGCCCGGCGGCGGACAGGGGCCGCCGAATCCCGGCTGTCCAAAATCCGTCATGCTCTGGACGCTGCCCTGCGGCACGCCGCTGCCATCGGGGTTCCCCGCGCCGGCCGCCAACACCGTGACGCTCGGCGAAATGTTGAACAGCAGCCAGTGCCACCATCCGCTTCCCGTAGGCGCATCCGGATCGTACACCGTGACGGCAAAGCTCTTGGTCTCCTTGGGAGCGTTCGCCCACCGCAACTCAGGCGACACATTGCCGCCCGTACACCCGAACCCGTTGAAGACGTGCTCGTTGCCGATCGTGCTCTTCGGTTTAATCGTCGGACTCGTCAGCTGAAACTCGGCTGCGCCGCTGCCGACAGGAATCACGAGCGCGGCACCGATCACCATGGCCATTAGTCGTCGCATCGTGTATCCCTCCTCCCGGCTTTCAGTTGCCCGCCACCATCATTTCGGCGACCTTCACCGTCGGGCTGGCGATCCGGCCTCGAAAAACCAGGTCGCTGCCCACCAATTCGATGTCTTTGAACATCTGCTTGAGATTGCCGGCGATCGTAATTTCCTCGACCGGATAGGTCAGTTCGCCGTTCTCGATCCAGAATCCGCAGGCGCCGCGGGAGTAATCGCCCGTCACCATATTAATGCCGAATCCGATCAACTCCGTCACGTACAGTCCGGACTTCACCGTCCCGATGATGTCCTCGGAACTTTTCGTGCCCGGCACCAGATAAAAATTCGTCGGCCCGACCGACGGGCTCTCCCCCACGCTCCGCGACGCGTTGCCGGTAGACGCCAGCCCTAGCTTCTTCCCCGAATAGGTGTCCAGCAGATAGCTTTTGAGCACGCCGCGTTCGACAATCGTATTTTTGCGCGTCGCCAATCCTTCGCCGTCGAACGGCCGCGATCCCAACCCGCCGGCCATGCGCCCGTCGTCGAACACCGTGATCAGATCGGACGCAATCGTGTGGCCGAGTTGATCCAGCAGGAAGGAGGCCCGCTTGTAGAGTCCATAGCCGGACACGGCGCTGCACAGATTGGACAACAAGCTGCCCGCCGTTTCCTGATCGAACACCACCGGCACCCGCTGCGTCGTCGTTTTGCGCGCGCCCAACCGCCGGAGTGTCCGCCGCGCCGCTTCCCGGCCGATGGACTCGGCCGAGGACAGTTTGTGAAATTTGCGTTGGACTTCGTACCACGCATCCCGCTGCATCGCACCGGTCTCCGGCTCGGTGGCAATCGGCGACACGGAGAGGGAAAAACTCGAGCTGCGGTATTCCCCGATAAAGCCGTGGCTGTTTGCCAGCACCACCCGGCCGGACGAGGAATCGAACTCCGCGCCTTCCGAATTCGTGATGCGCGGATCGGCCGTCAGCGCTGCGGCTTCGCCGCGCTTCGCCCAATCGATCTGGGATTCCGCATCGAGCGTGGTCTCGTCATGGAGATCGAGGTCGGGCCGGTCCGGCGCCATCTGCGACGGATCGGGCAGACCGGATACCGGATCTTCTACCACGGCTTTCGCCAGCGCATAGGTTTCCGCCACCAGATGCTCCAGCGACGCGCGGGAGAAATCGCTGGTGGAGGTCGTTGCCGACCGGTGCCCGGCGAACAAGCGCAACCCCAGCCGTTTTTCCCGCGCCTTGGTCAGCCGATCGACGGCGCCGACACGTACCTGCACCGAAAACGTATCCCCGTCGGCCACGACAATGTCGGCCGCAGTCGCGCCGGCCCGCTTGGCCATCGCCAGCACATCGGCGGCGAGTTGCGCGTAGCCGCTGTGCGCCGTGTCGACCGGACATTCTGCCTGCTGCTGCTGCAACATGATCAGCTCTGCGTCCCGCCCACGGTGATTTCGTCGATTTTGATCGTCGGAAGCCCGACGCCGACGGGCACCGACTGGCCGTCCTTACCGCACGTGCCGATGCCGTTGTCGAGTTTCAGATCGTGGCCGACCATCGACACCTTCGTCAGAATCTCCGGGCCGTTCCCGATCAGCGTGGCGCCCTTCACCGGCTTAGTCACCCGGCCGTCTTCGATCAGATAGGCTTCGCTTGCCGAAAAGACGAATTTGCCGTTCGTAATGTCGACCTGTCCGCCGCCGAACGACACGGCATAGAGCCCCTTCTTCACCGAACGGATGATGTCCTGCGGGTCTGACTCGCCGGCCAGCATGAAGGTGTTCGTCATTCGGGGGAGCACCACACTCTGGTAATTTTCCCGGCGCCCGTTGCCGGTCAGCGGAATGCCCATCAGCCGCGCATTGAGCTTGTCGGTGATGTAGCCGCGGAGGATGCCCTTCTCGATCAGCGTCGTACAGCCGGTCGGCGTCCCTTCGTCGTCCATGTTCAACGACCCGCGGCGAGCCGGCAGGGTGCCGTCATCCACGATCGTGCAGACGTCGGACGCGACCCGCTTGCCGATCAAGCTGGAAAAGGCCGAGGTCTTTTTCCGGTTGAAGTCCGCTTCCAGCCCATGCCCGATTGCCTCGTGCAACAGAATGCCCGGCCAGCCGCCGGCCAACACCACCGGCATCACGCCCGCCGGCGCATCGATCGCCGACAGGTTGAGAATCGCTTCGCGCGCCGCTTCCCGCGCATAATCCAGATACCGGTGCTCATTGCGATAAAATGAAAACGCGACGCGGCCGCCGCCGCCGAAGCTCCCGACCTGCCGGTTCCCGCCCTCTTCTGCGATGCACGTGACTTGTAACCGTGACAGCGGCTGGACGTCGCCGATCAGGGTGCCGTCCGACGTCGCGACCACCACCACCTTATATTCCGTATTGAACGACGCCATCACGTTCTTGATTCGCGGATCGTACCGCCGGGCCGCTGCATCGATTTCATTGAGCAACGCCACGCGCTCGGCCGTCGCAACCTCGGCCTGGGCGCGCTCGACCGGATAGAGGTCCCGCGTCGGTCGCCGCTGCGCCGGCACCGGCATCGTTCCATCCGCTTTCGGTGAGTTGGCGATGTAGCGCGCGGTGTCGGCGGCCAGCTCCAAATCTTTCTTCGTCAACTCGTCCGAATAGGCAAAGCCGGTTTTTTCGCCGGCGGTTGCCCGAACCCCGACGCCCTGCGAGATGCTCTTCGCTGCCCGCTTGACGATCCCCTCCTCCATCGACACCGATTCGGACACCCGCGACTCGAAATAGAGATCGGCATAATCGACGTCGCGCACCGCCAGGCGGTCGAGCGCCTGCTGGGCTTCAGACTCGGTGATGCCGAAGTTCGTCAGTTGTGCCGGAACCATGTTCATCACACTCCACGATGGCCGTATCGAGGGAGCGCGGAGTATAGCCCATTCATTTCCGCACCCGCAACGGAATCTATCTCAACCTGCGGCAATCGCGGAGGTTTTCCCAAATACCGTTTGACTTTACCCACCCCGATTAGTAGACTTTTGCTACCTGCCGGACGTCTGCAATTCAGAAAGGACAACGACCCGATTTCCATGCAACAGACGCCTCCTTCCAGCCTCGACCAGCTCTCCGAAGACGAACTGACTGCGCGACTCGAACCGGATCTCCTGCCGAAACACGTGGCGGTTATTATGGATGGAAACGGCCGGTGGGCCGAGTTGCGCGGATTGCCCCGCATCGCCGGCCATCGCGAAGGCATCAATTCCGTCCGGACGATGATCACCCATTGCCGGGATCTCGGCATCGGCGCGCTGACGATCTACGCCTTTTCCAAAGAAAACTGGAACCGCCCGCTGCTGGAAATTACCTCGCTGATGGGGCTGCTGGAGTACTTTCTCTCGACCGAACGCGACAGTCTGATCCGCCAGGAAGTCCGCTTTCGCACGGTGGGACAATTGGACTCGCTGCCGGCCGCAGCCCGGCGCTGGGCGCGCACGACCGAGGAAGAGACCGCGCATTGCGACAAAATGACGCTCACCGTCGCCTTGAGCTACGGCGGCCGGGCGGAAATCGTCGATGCCGCGCGGGCGCTGGCCAAGGACGCAGCGGCGGGCACAATCCGGCCGGAACAGATCGATGAAGCACTGTTTCAGCAGCATCTGTCGACGCATCCGGTTCCCGATCCGGATCTGCTGATCCGCACCAGCGGAGAATCCCGCATCAGCAATTTTCTGCTCTGGCAACTGGCTTACACCGAACTGTATTTCACACCGACGCTCTGGCCGGACTTCCGCCGGCGCGAATTCCTGCTGGCGCTCCTGGAGTACCAGCGCAGGGAGCGCCGCTTCGGCCGAGTCCTCAGCACGGTGTCCTCCTAATCATCGTGGACCGCACCGACACCGCACCCTATTCCTCCGACCGCCCGGCGTCGACCGCCGTTTCCGCTACGACCGGAAGCCGGTTCGACATGCGACGCCTGTATACTGTACTCATCGCCCTGCCCATCGTCTATGGCGTGATCCGGTATCTGCCGGCCTGGGCACTGACCGTTCTGGTCGTGGCAGGCGGCTCGCTGGCGCTGCGGGAGTTGTACCTCATCAGCTTCATTGGTCAGAGCACTCGGCTGCTGACCGGCATCGGCCTCGTCACATCGGCACTCGTCATCGCCCATCAGCATCTGCCGATAACACTGCCGACGGTGTTGATCCTCGGCGTGCTGGCGGTGCTAACCACGCTGCTGCGTCCCGCCTTGTCCGAGAACTATCGGGTGCAGAACGCAGCGGTTGCGCTCTTCGGGGTACTCTATCTGGGCATCACCCTCAGCACACTGATCGCGACTCGCGCGCTGCCGAACGGGGAACTACTGGTGCTATTCGTGCTGCTGGTCACCTGGGGCGCGGACACCGGCGCCTACTATGTGGGCACGCTCTGGGGTAAGCACCGCCTGGCGCCGGCCATCAGCCCCAAGAAAAGCTATGAAGGATTGGCCGGCGGCATCCTGCTGGCCGTCGTGATCGCCGCATTGACCCAATCGTGGCTGCTGCCGCACGCCTCCGTGATGCACGCCGTGGCGCTGGGCCTGCTGCTGACGGCCACCGGCCTGCTCGGCGACCTGTGCGAATCGGCCATCAAGCGCAGCGTGGGGGTCAAAGATTCGGGCGGCCTGCTACCCGGTCACGGCGGCATGCTGGACCGGATGGACTCGCTCTTGTTCACCGCCCCGACCTTCTACTACTATGTGACCGTGATCCACGGCCTCGTGCCGCTCCCGTAAGGAGTCGTGATGAAAACCCTCGTCATTCTCGGTTCGACAGGCTCGATCGGAACCAATACACTCGACATCGTCCAGCGGTTCCCCCACGAGTTCCGCGTGGCCGGGCTGACCGCCGGAAATAACGTGGACAAGCTGGAAGAACAGATCCGCGCATTCGGACCGCGCATGGTCGCCGTGTCCAACGATGCGGCGGCCGCCACCCTGCGACAGCGCTGCGCGGGGCTGCCGGTGGAAATTCTGTCCGGCGAAGACGGCCTCGCCCAGGTGGCCGCGATGCCGGGTGCGGAACTTGTGATTTCGGCCATCGTCGGCGCCGCTGGATTGGTCCCCACGCTGGCCGCGATCCGCAGCGGCAAACACATCGCCCTCGCCAACAAAGAGCCGATGGTCATGGCCGGCAAATTGATGCAGGACGAAGCCCGGAAACACGGCGTGCGGATTTTCCCGGTCGACAGCGAACACAGTGCCATCTTTCAGTCGCTCGAAGGGCACCGCCTGGAAGACGTGCGCCGGCTGATTCTGACCGCTTCCGGCGGCGCCTTATGGACGTTTACGAAGGCGCAGCTGCAGGACGTCACGCCCGAGCGCGCGCTGCAACATCCGAACTGGAAGATGGGCTCCAAAATCACCATCGACTCGGCCACGCTCATGAACAAAGGGCTGGAAGTTGTGGAGGCCCGCTGGCTCTTCGACATTCCCGAATCGCGCATCGACGTCCTGATCCATCGCGAGAGCATCATCCATTCGCTGGTCGAATATGAAGACCGCTCGATGATCGCGCAGCTCGGCCTGCCGGACATGCGCACGCCGATCTCCTACACCATGCGCTATCCGGAGCGGATGCCGCTGGATCTGCCGTCGCTGGATCTCACGGAAGTCGGCAAGCTGACGTTCTGCAAACCCGACCACGACCGGTTCCCCTGCCTGCGGCTGGGCTATGAGTCGCTCCGGATCGGCGGTACGATGCCGGCGGCGATGAACGCGGCGAACGAAATCGCCGTCGACGCCTTTCTGAACGGCGGCCTGCGGTTCGTCGAGATCGCGGAGGTGATCCGCAATACGATGGACGCCCATACGCCGCGCCCCATCGAGCAGTTGGAGGATGCGCTGGAAGCCGACCGCTGGGCGCGGGAAAAGGCCGAATCGCTGGTGCACGCCCTGCCGCGCTGACGCATCATGTTGCATTGTGCTCGATCCGTGTTAGAGTAACCTCCTAACCATTTTGAGACGCTGAGCTTTGACCATGACGCTATTCGCATTCACCTGGTCGCCCGACACCCTCTGGGTCCTGATGCAAAAGGCCTGGTGGTTTCTGATCGTCCTGGGCGTCCTCGTCGCCTTCCATGAACTCGGCCACTTTCTCGCCGCCCGCTGGGTAGGCGTGAAGGTCTTGAAGTTCTCGCTCGGCTTCGGCCCCAAACTGGTGGGCCGTCAGGTCGGCGAAACCGAATATCTGCTGTCGGCTGTACCGCTGGGCGGCTACGTCAAACTGTTCGGCGAAGATGAAGCGGAGGCCACGACGCCCGAGGACCGCAAACGGTCCTTCGCCCACCAGAAGCTGGCGGGGAAAATGCTCATCGTGGCAGCCGGGCCGGGGTTCAACTTCATTCTGGCGTATTTGATTTTTGCCGGCTGGCTTTCGACCGGTTCGCCCCTCTTCGTCCCGACGTTTCGCGACCTGAGCCCCGACATCGAAGCTCTCGTCCCGAGTTCGCCCGCCGCCACCGCCGGTCTGGAACTCGGCGACCGGATCGTGAAAGTCAACGGCACGGACATCTCCACGCGGACGGAACTGCTCGATGCTGTCGCCAGAAGCAAGGGGCAGCCGATTGCGATCGACGTGCGGCGGGACAGTCAAATCAAGTCGTTCTCCGTCACCCCTGTGGCTGTCCAAGACCAGCATGCGCCCGATGCGGACACAGCCTATACTATCGGCGTCGAAGAAACGCCCCCGCTGGTAACCTCGGTCATGCATGGATCGCCGTCGGCAACGGCCGGCATCCAGGCCGGCGACCGGATCGTCGGTATCGAAGGCCAGCCCATTTATACCTGGTCGCAGATGACCGGACTCGTCCGGGACAACCCGCAAAAACCGCTGCGCGTGGATGTGCTGCGCAACGGGCAACGGATGCCGCTGACCGTCACGCCGGCCGCGGAAAAAACGACGATCAACGGACAGACGGTCGAAATCGGCAAGATCGGCATTTCCGGCCCCGGCCGGTCGCTCATGCGATCCAACACCGCGCTGGAAGCCGTTTATCAAGGACTCGACGCCACGTGGGGCTGGACCGAACTGACGGCGATCGGGCTCTATAAGATGGTGGTCGGCGACATCTCGAGCAAGAACATCGGCGGGCCGCTCACCATCGCCAGCATTTCGGGCGAAGCCGCCTCGCAGGGCGCCTCCAGTGTGGTGTTTTTGATCGCGATCCTGAGCATCAACCTGGGCGTGCTCAACCTGCTGCCGATTCCGATTCTCGACGGCGGCCACTTGCTCTTTTTCCTGATTGAGGGCATCCTGCGCAAACCGCTGGGCGAACGGCAGCGCGAACTGGCCCAGCAGGCCGGACTGGTGTTGCTGGTCGGCGTCATGATCTTCGCATTCTGGAACGATATCGAGCGCATCTTCCTCCGCTGATCGTCGATGAAGACCTCTCAGCTCCTCATCCCCACATTACGGGAAGATCCCGGCGAGGCTGAAACTGTCAGCCATCGGTTGATGCTGCGCGCCGGGCTGATCCGAAAAGTTGCGGCGGGCATCTACACCTACCTGCCGCTCGGACTGCGCGTGATCCGCAAGGTCGAGCAGATCGTCCGGGAGGAAATGAACCGCGCCGGCGCGCAGGAACTGCTGATGCCGGTGGCCTCGCCCGCCGAACTCTGGAAAGAAACCGGCCGCTGGGACTATTACGGCAAGGAACTGCTGCGTTTCAAAGACCGGCACGAGCGCGACTTCTGCCTGGGCCCGACGCACGAAGAAGTCATCACGGACCTGTTCCGGCGCGAAGTGAAGTCCTACCGGCAGCTCCCGATGAACTTCTATCAGATCCAGACGAAATTCCGCGACGAGATCCGCCCCCGGTTCGGCCTCATGCGCGGTCGCGAGTTCATCATGAAGGACGCCTACAGTTTCGACTGCGACGAAGCCGGCGCCAAAGTCAGCTACCAGAAGATGTACGACGCCTACACCCGCATCTTCACGCGCTGCGGGCTGACCTTTCGGGCGGTCGAAGCCGACACGGGACTGATCGGCGGCGACGTCTCGCACGAATTCATGGTGCTGGCCGACACCGGCGAAGCCACGGTGGTGTACGCCGACAAGGGCACCTATGCCGCAAACCTGGAACGCGCCGAGTTGCGGCCGTCGTCCGATACCGATGCCGGCCCGTTGCGCCCGCTCGCGCCGGTGGCCACCCCACAGCGCCGGACGGTCGAGGAGGTCACGGCGTTTCTGAAGATCGCCCCGCGCCAACTGGTCAAGACGCTGCTGTATACGGCGGACAAGGACACTGTCGCCATCCTGCTGCGCGGCGATCACGATGTGAATGAAGTCAAACTCGCCCGTCTGCTCGGCGTGAACGAAGTACAGCTGGCGACGCCGGAGAAGGTCCAGGAGCTGACCGGCGCGCCGCTGGGATTTGCCGGGCCGGTCGGTTTGAAAGGCCGGATTCTGGCCGATCACGCCGTCAAGGGCATGAAAAACTTCGTCGTCGGCGCGAATAAAGCCGACACGCACTATGTCGATGCCAATCTGGACCGCGATTTTTCCGTCGAACGGTTTGCCGACCTCCGGAACGCACAGGCCGGCGATCCCTCCCCGCGCGGAGACGGAGCGCTCGTCGTGGCCAAAGGCATCGAAGTGGGACAGGTCTTTCTGCTGGGCACCAAATACAGCCAGAAGATGACCGCCACGATCCTCGACGACCAGGGCAAGGACCGGCTGGCGATCATGGGCTGCTACGGCATCGGCATCGGTCGCACCGCCGCCGCGGCCATCGAGCAGAATCACGACGAGAAGGGCATTATCTGGCCGTTTCCCATCGCGCCGTTCCACGTCCACCTGCTGCCGGTCAGCCACTCCGAGAAAACCGCCGAAGCCGCTGCAAACATCTACAGCACGCTTCTCGCCGCCGGCTTCGAGACGCTCTGGGACGACCGCGACGAACGCGCCGGCGTAAAGTTCAACGACGCCGACCTCATCGGCGCCCCCTTCCAGGTAGTCGTGGGCGATAAGGGCCTGGCCGACGGTGTGGTGGAAGTGAAGCACCGCAAGACCGGCGAGAAAGCCCGCGTCCGGCCCGCCGACCTCCTTGCCCACCTGCGCACCCTGGCTCCGGCCGGCTAACCGATCCGGTTTCCACTCCATTGCATTCGGATCGCTTCGGTGTGTGCCGCGATCCATTCGAAAAAATTGCCTTTTCCTTGCCTTCCCGGACTGTTCGGCTAGACTGAGCTTCGATCCTCGAACTCCGCCGGATCCGCACCGGACCCGTCCGACGTTCGAGCGCCAGCACCGGCAAGGGACTGCGGGCATGCAAGCCAAACCGACGACCCCGACTTCGCAGGACGTGCAGCAGAAGGCCGAGTACGCCGAGCACGTCAAGCGGATCACCAACCAGATCAACACCGCCAGCAATCTGGACCAGATTCTCCTCGACTTTCACAAGGATATTCTCGGCCTCTTCGACGCCGAAGACCTGACGCTCTTCGCCTTCGACTCCGACAAAAAAGAAATCTTCTCGAAAATGCCCACGATCGACACCGTCGAGGAAGTGCGCATTCCCATTTCGGAACAGAGCCTGCCGGGGTTTTGCGCCAAATATCTGCGGCCGGTCAACATCGCGGACGCCTATAACGCGGCGGAGCTGCAGTCGATTCACCCTTCGCTGCTCCACGACACGTCGTACGACAAGCGCACCGGCTTCAAAACCAAACAGGTCCTGACGTATCCCATCGTCGCCGAGAACAAATACCTCATGGGCGTGCTGCAGTTGCTGAACAAAAAACACGGCGCCCGGTTCACCCGAAAAGACGAAGAGGCCGTCGCCGAAATCGCCAAAGCGCTCGGGGTCGCGTTCTTCAACCTCAAACGGTCCACCAAGAAAAATCCGACCAAGTTCGATCTGCTGCTCGGCACGAACCGGATCACCCAGAACGATCTGGACAACGCCCTGGCGGAAGCGCGCAAGGGCTCGACCGATCTGGAGACGCTGCTGATCGAGAAGTACAAAGTCCCCAAGGCCGAGATCGGCAAATCCTTCGCCCAATACCACAAATGCCCGTACATCGAGTACAGCGAGCGGACGCTCGTCGACGTGGAACTGCTGAAAAACCTGAACGTGGACTATCTGCGGAAGAATCACTGGATGCCGCTCCGGCGGGACCGGATGGCCATCGAGATTCTCACCGACGACCCCGGCAACCTGGATCGCGTGCAGGACATCAAGCGGACCTTCCCCGGGTTGAACATCCGCTTTGCCGTCAGCCTGCGGCGGGACATCTCCCAGTTCCTCGGCGCCGCGACCGGCCAGGGCGACACCGGAAGCCGGAAGCTGGACGAAAACGTCTCCGACATTCTCGGCGAACTCGTCACCGAAGCCCAGGCCGAAGCCGCGGAAGACGCCGCGTCGCTGGGCGGGCTCGATGAAAACGACAGCGCCATCGTCCGACTGGCCAATCAGATCATCGCCGACGCCTACCGCCAGAACGTCTCCGACATTCACATCGAACCCTACGGCGAAAAACGAGAGACCCTGGTGCGGTTCCGCGTGGACGGCAGCTGTTTCGAATACATGCGCATCCCGCAAAGCTACCGGCGCGCCATCGTCTCGCGCCTGAAAATCATGTCGAACCTGGACATCGCCGAGCGCCGCAAGCCGCAGGACGGCAAAATCAAGTTTAAGCTGGCCGACAACAAAGAAATCGAGCTCCGCGTCGCCACCATCCCGACCTCCGGCTACAACGAAGACATCGTTATGCGTATCCTGGCGGCCAGCGAGCCCCTGCCGCTCGAAAAGATGGGCTTTTCGGAGCGCAACCTGAAGGAACTGCAGAACATCGCCGAAAAGCCCTACGGCATCATTCTGTGCGTCGGCCCCACCGGGTCCGGAAAAACCACCACGCTGCACTCGGTGCTCGGATTCATCAATACGCCCGACATCAAAATCTGGACCGCCGAAGATCCCGTCGAAATCACGCAATACGGGCTGCGCCAGGTCCAGGTTCACCCCAAGATCGGCCTGACGTTCGCCGCCGCCATGCGCGCGTTCCTCCGCGCAGACCCCGACGTCATCATGGTCGGCGAAATGCGGGATAAAGAAACCGCGGACACCGGCATCGAAGCCTCGCTGACCGGCCACCTGGTTCTAAGCACGCTGCACACGAACAGCGCGGTCGAAACCGTCACGCGTCTCCTGGACATGGGCTGCGATCCGTTCAGCTTCGCCGACGCCATGCTCGGCGTGCTCGCCCAGCGCCTGGCCCGCCGGATTTGCAAGGACTGCAAGGAAGCCTATCCGGGCACCTCAGAGGAGTACGAAGAACTGCGCCAGGGCTACGGCGCCGAACTGTGGGACAAACTGGGCATCAAAAAAGACAGCTCGTTCCGCCTGTTCCGCGGCAAAGGATGCGAGAACTGCACGCGGTCCGGATACAAGGGGCGGGTGGCGCTCCACGAACTGCTCATCGGCACCGACGAAATGAAGCGCATGATTCAAACGAAATCGCGCACGGAAGATATGCTCAAAGTCGCCATCCAACAGGGCATGACCACGCTCGTACAGGACGGCATTCAGAAAACGCTGCAGGGCCTCACCACGTACAAAGAAGTCAAAGCGGTGGCCATCAAGTAAGCGTCGCCGCGACCGCATCGTACGACGATCCGTACCAGCCTCCCCTCACCGGATGGATTGCAGTATAATGGAGCGTCCCCGCCTGCTCCGCGGGATCCTATGCGACGCCTGCTGACAGCCGCTCCCCTGCTGATGCTCCTCACGACCGTTCCGTCCTGCGAGACCACCGACCGCGCACTCAGCACCATGGAACATGTGCTGTCATCAAGCCCGGGCCGGGTTGCCGTCGACATCGCCGAGGGCAAAGACCCGAAACGGATCCTGAAGGAGCGGGCCGAGGCCTATCAGCGCGATCCGGAGGCGCTGCTCAGAGATCTGCGTGCGGCACAAAAGGATTTCGAACTCATCATGGCGGCGCTCACCGGCAACGTCCGCCAGACCTGGGGCGAGAAAGAAGTGAAGGTGCCGGAGAAGAAAAAGTACGTCAAATACACCCAGAACTACATGAGCCGGGCAATCGTCGATTTCGACGACGGCAAAATCGTCGTCGAAACGCTCGACGACAAGGCGCCGCGCGAGAGCCTGAAACACGCGGTGGTGACCACGCTGCTGACGCCCGACGACCCGCGCGCCGTCGATCTGTTTTCCGACAAAGCCGTGACGCTGTCCGGCGACCGGCTCCCCTATCTGCTCGGACTCGTCGTGGATCAGGCCGGCAAGCCGGTGCGCGAACCGGCGCAGGCCGACGCGTTTGCGGAGTACCTGCTGGCCAGCAAATCCGGCCAGCGCACGGTGGACCGGAACGGCACGGCGATGCACGCGCTCTTCGTGACGATCTCGATGGTCACGAACTTTTCGAACCGGCAGGCCGAGAAATACCGGCCGCTGGTGACTAAATTCGCTGATCAATACAAAATCAGCCCCAGCCTGGTCTTCGCCGTCATCCGGACGGAAAGCAACTTCAACCCCTTTGCCGTGAGTTCGGCCCCGGCCTACGGGCTCATGCAGCTGGTGCCCAGCAGCGGCGGCCGAGAGGCCTATCGCAAGGCGAAAGGTAAAGACAGCATCCCCAGCCGCGACTATCTGTTCGATCCGGAGAACAACGTCGAACTGGGCACGGCCTACCTGAACGTGCTGTCCTATACGCAACTCGAGCACATCGAGAACACGGTTTCGCGGGAATACTGCGTGATCTCGGCGTACAACACGGGGCCACGGAACGTCTACAAAGCCTTTTCGAACGATGCCACCGCCGCTATCAATCAGATCAACAGCCTCCAGCCTCCGGCCGTCTACGACCGGCTGCGCGCCCACCTGCCCTATCAGGAAACCAGAGACTATCTGGCGAAGGTCACCACGTTCCGGAAACAGTTCGCCGTGCCGGGCGAAGCCGACCGACATTGACGTAACCGCTCACCGTCCTCAGATTGTTATGAAACTATCGGAAAGGATCCGACGGGGAGACCCGGTTCGCTAGGCCTTCGGCGGAGACTGGCGGTCGACGAACTTGCGCAGGCGCATCGCCGCGACTTGCGACAGTGTGGCAAACTCCAGCCCGAACGTGTGATCCTGCCCCCAGCGCACGATCGCCACGTCGACGAACGTCGAGGCGGCCTGGTTCGGCAAGGAGAGGCTGAGCGCAACCTGATCGCCCGGACCGAACGTGGCTTCGCTCATCAGGCGCGCGCCTTTTTCCGACACATCGTACACAATCCCCAACCCTTTCCGTTCCGGCGTCAGCCACTTCTTCAACCCGACGCGGGCATAGGAACAGGGAAACGGGGCCGGAACACGGACGCGCTGGTATCGGCGGGCATGCTGCACTTTCGTGTTGGGCCTGGCAATCGGATTCATGCGCTGTGCACCCTTTCCAGCCTGTTTGGCCTCTGCCTGTGTCCCACTCTATAACATTGCCCGTGCCTCGGACATCAAAAACCCGGTTTTTCGATGATCCGGCAAAGCGGCTCTGGGCGAGACGAATCTCCGCGGGAACGCTGCAGGCCGACACGCACGAAAGACACCGGGCCGCCCATGTCGACGACACGAGCGGCCCAGCATAGCGAATGGCAACGATGTGAGAAACGATGCGGCCGTTCAGGCGCTCGGCACAAACCGGTCGGCCGCCAGCACGCCCCGCAACCGGGCCGTGATATGGCGCCGGAACTCCGGTTTTTGTTTCGCCATGAGCACCATGCCCTCTCCATCGACCAGCACCGACAGCTCGTCCTCGATGACGAGGGTACGGGCTTGATCGCCCAGATTGATCCGGTACTGCGTCCGTCCGTCCGGATTCCGTCCCGGCCCGGCGACCAGTTCCGTCAAGCCGTCGACGACCCCTTCCTGTCCGTCCCGAAGCCGGACCTTGGTCCCATCGGGAATTCTGACCCACCTGGTTTCAACGGTATTCGACGCACGCTGAGTCTCAGGCATGTCTCGTCCTTCCAGCAAGAGGTTAATGAGAGAGCGTTCCGTCGTCAGATCGGCGCGGCGTTCCATCAGTGGGATCGACCGGCTTTCGGCGCATGGGTCGCATGCGATCCCGTGTGCGCAGGGCGGCCATGGGGGCGATGCCCCTGCGGCCGGCCCGAGGCCGGACGTCCATGCCGGCGGACGTTGTGCTCGTGACGCGGGGCGACAGCGGCCGGCTGCGCGCTCCCGGGCGCGAGCGGCACCGCCGCGCCCAGCAACCGCTCGATGTCGCGCAACTGCTGATGGTCCTCCGCGGTCACGAAGCTCGTGGCCCGACCGGTGGCCTTCATGCGGGCCGTCCGCCCGATGCGGTGCACGTAATCCTCAGGGCAGTTCGGCAGGTCGAAGTTGACGACGTGGCCGATATTGGCGACGTCGATGCCGCGCGCCGCGATGTCGGTCGCGACCAGCACGCGGAACGTGCCGCGCTTGAAGCCTTCCAGCGCCGCCCGGCGTTGCGACAAACTGCGGTCGCCGTGCAACACCGCCACACGATGGCCGACACGCCCCAACACGCGGCCGAGTTTGTCGGCCCGGTGTTTCGTGCGCGTAAAGACCAGCACCGTATCCTGTTCCTGCCCCAACAGCGACAGCAGCAGCTCCGGCTTGGCGTCGTGCGTCGTATAGTGCACGGCCTGCGTCACGCCGTCGGCCGTCGTCGCGGACGGCGTCACCATCACGCGCACCGGATTGTTGACGCTCGCCTGAACCAGGCGGGTGAGATCCGCCGGCAGGGTGGCCGAAAACAGCAGCGTCTGCCGCTCTTCCGGCAGCGCGTCGAGAATTTGATTGATCTGCGGCGCGAAGCCCATGTCCAGCATGCGGTCGGCTTCGTCCAGCACCAGTATCTTGATGGGCGTCAGGTGGACGGTGCCGTTCCACATGTGGTCGAGCAGCCGGCCCGGCGTCGCCACGAGAATGTCGGGGCGCTGGCGCAAACCGCGAATCTGCGCCTGCATGTCCGCGCCGCCGACGATGACGGTCGCCGAAATGCCGCGACTGCGGCCGAGCTTTTCAATCGTCGTCAGAATCTGCAGCGCCAACTCGCGCGTCGGCGCCAGAATCAGCGCCTGCGGCTGGCCTTTCGGCAGCGCCGCCAACCGTTCGATCATGGGAATCACGAACGCGGCGGTCTTGCCGGTGCCGGTCTGCGCGCAGCCGATGACGTCCCGGCCGGCCAGGGCCGGCGGAATCGCTTGCGCTTGAATGGGCGTGGGTGAAGTAAACCCGGCCTTGCCGAGGTCCTGCAAGAGGGCCTGAGACAGACCGAGCGTGTGAAAATGAGTGTGAACAGACGTATCCACTACAACTATCCTTTCAGCTGGATCGCATTATGACGGGATCAGAGAACCGAGGGGAGAAACAACCGGGTGGGTGCCGCTCTAGCCTGGACCTGGTCGCGATGCGATCGCGAAGTCCGTTATGGTTTTGCATCTCCGACGCCGGACTGATACGAGGGAAATGTAACGACACCTTACCCGATCTCACCGGGGGAAGTCAACTGTTTTCCCAACTATCCTGCGCCTCCGCGATTGGCCGGCCTCCACATTCGCCATCTCAGGCAAACTGTGTTATCGTGATTGTCTACACGACAGCCGACGGGCTTGCCCACACCGGCCCGCCCCGCTTCGCACCGGAACACACGGATCGATGAGCGCCACAGCCGCCACCCCGACCATCCGGCTCGCCCGCCGATTTCACGTCGGCTGGACTGTGCTGCTCTTCTCGTCCATTGTCATCGGCGCACTGCTCGCCATTCCGGTCTATGCCTACTTCTATGACTATTCGTGGCTCGACTGGACGCTCTTCGGCATTCTCTATCTGGTGAGCGGACTCGGTATTACCGTCGGCTATCACCGGCTGATGTCCCATCGCAGCTTCGACTGTCCCGACTGGGTGAAAGCCGGCCTGTTGATCGCCGGCGCATGGGCGCTGCAAAATTCCGCCATCAAATGGACGGCCGACCATCTGCGCCATCACGCCCATTGCGACGAAGAGGCGGACCCGTACAACGCCAAGCTCGGCTTTTGGCACAGCCACTGCGGCTGGCTCTTCTCCGAACGCAAGCACGACGATCTCCAGTACGCCTCGCGTGTCGCGCAAGACCCCGTCGCGCTCTGGCAACACCGGCACTATGCGGCCATCGTGCTCGCCGGACTCGGTCTCACGTTCGTGATCGGCTATCTCGCGAACGGACTGGTGGGCGGCATCGGTTGTTTTCTATTGGCGGGGGTGGGCCGGACCTTCGCCGTGCTGAACTCGACGTTCTGCATCAATTCCATCTGCCACATCTGGGGTAACCAACCCTACGGGTCCAAAGACTCCAGCCGGGACAGCTGGTGGGTTTCACTGATTACGTTCGGCGAAGGCTACCACAACTACCATCACGCCTACCCGAGCGACTACCGCAACGGCCCGCGCTGGTATGACTTCGATCCCTCGAAATGGCTCATCTACACGCTGTACGCGCTGGGCCTCGCTTCTAACCTGCGCACGGCATCGTACGCCGGCGCGGATTCATCGAAGCGGGCCTAAGATTTACCCCCGGCCATCCGGCAACAGATCGGCAAAGACAAATCCATCCCGCATCACAACCTCGCCGCTGCGAATCGAGACCGCCGTGGAGAACATCGGTCCGTCGTACGCGAAGGTGTGAAACTCGCCCCGCTCGCCGCAGGGATCGGCGCCGGCCGGAAGGTCCGCCAGCAGGGCGGCGTCGAACTCGCGCCCGGCCAATCGTCCGTCGATTTGCTTCGGGTCGACGCACGTGAGTCGCGCCTTTAGACCGGCGGCGATCATGTCCTTCGCTAACACATCGGTCGGCAGCCCCCATAGGGGAAACATCGGCGTCAAACCCGTCCCCGCCAGTTGCGTTTCGCGGTAGCGGCGCACGTCTTCGAGAAATAGATCGCCGAACACCATGACCGTAATCCCCGCCGCGACGGCTTTCTCAACGGCGGCTCCCATCGCCGCTTCATAGTCCCGGTTCGTGCAGGGGCTGGGAATCGGCACGGTCCACAACGG
>OMJK01000192.1 GCA_900299325.1 Nitrospiraceae bacterium
GGTTCAAACCGCGCGGCCGTGCCGGCGGGAATGGCGAGCCGGAACCCGAAGGCCTGCTCGCGATCGAACGACAACCCGCGATTGACTTCGAAAAAGTGACAGTGCGAGCCGACTTGTATCGGCCGGTCGGCCGTGTTCTTGACCGTCAATTCCTTCGTCGTGCGGTTCTTGAACGCCTCGATGTCGCCGGCGGCAAAGATCAACTCGCCGGGAATCACCGGCTTTGCCAATTCCGCTTTGATGGTCGCCGCCAGCGAACTCCCTTTTGCCTTGCCTGCCTTCGCGGGCGGTCGCTTCTTCGCCTTTGCCATGTTGTCCTCCAGAGAATGAGGGACCGGCCGATCGAGCGATGCTTATCGGATCGGGTTGTGCACCGTCACCAGTTTGGTGCCGTCGGGAAACGTGCCTTCCACCATGATCTCGTGGATCATTTCGGGCACGCCCGGCATCACATCCTTGTGGGACAGCAACGTCGTCCCGTACGTCATCAATTCGGACACGGTCTTGCCGTCGCGAATGCCTTCCAGCACCGCGGCCGTCAGATAGGCCACGGCTTCGGGGTGATTCAGTTTGAGGCCACGCTTCATGCGGTCGGCGGCCAGCTGTCCGGCCGTGTAAATCAGCAGTTTTTCCTGTTCTCGCGGGGTCAGATGCATGGAGTCCCCCTGGTCGAAGGTGTGCGCCGGTAGTTCCCCTGAAAATTCTGTTGCGGGGAGCCGGATGCTAGTCTACGATTTCGACGCCTGTCAAGCACGCGCCGGATCTCTCACCGTAAGGAGGCCACCGTGGCACGACCAGCCATCCAGGATCGATTCCGGGACCATCCGACGCTGGGATTTGTCGATTGGGTGCTGCGCGGGATCGGCCAGGTGGTGTTCCAGAACAATCCGATGTCCGGCGCCATGATTCTGGCCGGCATTGTCTACAATTCCTGGATCTACGGAATCGTCTGCCTGTTCGGCGCTGTCGTCAGCACTGCCACCGCGCTGCTGTTCAAAGCCGACAGGGGCCTGATCAAAGACGGCCTGTTCGGGTTCAACGGCGCGTTGATCGCCATCGCGCTCGTGGCCTACACCAGCCCGCACTTCACCACCGGCGACTGGCCCAATGCGTATCTGTGGGTCTACATCGTCTTGAGTGCGGCGTTCACCACCATCTTGGTGCCGGCATTCGGCGCCGTGCTCGGCCCGCACAAAGTTCCGGGCCTGACGATGCCCTTTGTGCTGGCCACGTGGTTTTTTCTCGGCGCTCTCTTACAATTTTCGACCATCGACGTCTCGAATGCGCTCAAGCCGACCTCGCCGTCCGACTTCACCGGACCGCGGCCGGACTACACCTGGATCACCTGGTTACACGGCATCACGATGGGCATCGCCGAGATTTTCTTCCAGGACAACTGGGTGACCGGCGTCATCATTCTGATCGGCATCGCCGTCAACACCCGCATCGGCGCCGGCATGGCCCTCATGGGCTCGACGCTGGCCGTCGCCTCGGCCGTCTTCTACGGCGCGCATGACGAGGCCATCCGGGACGGGCTGTTCGGCTACAACGCGGCGCTCACTGCCATGGCGCTCGGCGGTCTCTTCTATGTGCTGAATGTGCCGGGCTTCATCTACACGGTCATCGGCGTGCTGGTCACAGCGCGGGTCTGGGCTTCGCTGGCCATTTTTCTCGAACCGACCGGCATGCCGGTCCTGACATCCGCCTTCGTGTTCGTCACCTGGCTGATGCTGCTGGCGAAGAACGGATTTCCCAGTCTGATTCCCATGGCGCCGGCCGATGCCGGCACGCCGGAAGAGAATCTCGCGCGCGCGCAGGCGCGTCAGAAAAGATAGATCACGTCGAGCGAGAGCGTCGGCTGGTAACTGGCCGCCCGCCCGTCGATCTGGAAGACGTTCTGGTTGGATTTATCGTAGCGGTATTCCAGCCGGGTGATCAGCGACGGAACCGGCTTGTATTGAAGCGTGGACGTGGCTTCCCACAAGGTCTGCGCAACCGGCGGCGCGGAGGCGTTCGACGTGGCACCAAAGCAGACGTTGGCGCGCGGCTGATAATCCGTCGTCCCCTGGCAGGCAACGAATCCCCCCGCATCTTCGAACACCTCTCCGCGCAGACGAACACCCCACTCCTTCGTGAAATCGTGAATCAGATAGACCGCTGCGCCGTTCCAGCGCGCATTTTTCCCCGAGCTGATCGTGCTGCTGTTCGCCTGGTTGGCGTAATAGGATTCAAGAACCGCCGACGTCTGCTCGGCAACCTGCACGCTCAGATACCCACCGGTCAATACGAGCGTGCCTCCTGGCGTCCCGGCCGCGCCGGTCCTTGGTCCGGCCAACCCATAGAGCGTGAGTCTGACCTTCTCGGAAGGCACGACCGCCAGCGCATATTCCACCAGCGGATCGTGGTTGGTATCGGCCCGCGCCGAATTGATGTAGGCAATCGCTCCGACCGACAGCGACACCTGCTTGTTGAATTCATAGGATGCGCGCAGACCGCGCGTAGTGAAGGGCTGGCCGAGGCCGAATAGCCAGGACCGGGAGTAGTTCGCATTGCGCGGGCTCTCCACCGCCTCATAGCCGACCAGGCTGTTGATCTGACCGGCTTGAATGTTGAGTCCGTGCCCAACCGGGGCGATATATTGGACATAAAACTCCTGAAAGTCGGCCCACTGGCTTAAATTGACCCCGCCGATGAAATCCGAGTCCCGTCCGGCGTTGAACTTCACGTGAAAGCCGAACCGGTCCAGACCGGATCCCTCGGCCTTCGCCTCCCGCTCCACCACAAACTGAGCGAGGTTCGGTCGCGCTTGATTGGAATTGACGTCGAAGATTCTGAGCTGATTGATCCGATTGGAGGGATTGTTGAAGTTCTGCGTGTACGAGCCTTCGAGATAGCCGTAAAACCGCAGGCCGAGTTCTTCCGACAGCAGCCGCTTCTCGACGGCCTTCTCCGCCTGCTTCAATCGGAGAGCGATGTGCTCGAATTCACGAACTACTGGTCCAGGTTCTTCAGCTGCAACACCAGGAACGGATAACCAGCCAACAGCGAGGATTATAGCAACGAGCGAAAGGCGGATGAAGATATGGAAACTCTCGCGGAAATGCCACACACCCTCTTCTTACTCCATACCACCGAGGCGGGCAAGAGCAGGACCCGTCAGCATTGAGAACAAAGCGGAGGCAAGCAAGCTGAACTCTAGCTGTCTTAGCCTCAGAGGATGGGGCTAGGTCGCTCTTCACTGCGCGCATCGACCGAGCACCGCCCTCAATCGAACACTTCGATAGTTTCTTGCGTGCGCGGTCGGCGAGCACAAAGAGCGACCTAGCTCCATCCGATTTATAATCAGGCTGGCCGGCGACAGGACCCGCGCTCAAACAGTCAAATGCTGCCGCACCATTTCGGCATTCAACTCATCGCTCTTGCCCGCCACCACCACCGCCCCTTTGGCCATCACAATGTACTGTTCCGCCAGCCGCGCGGCGAAGTGGAGGCCTTGCTCGACGAGGAGAATCGCGAAGCGCCGTGATTTTTTAAACCCGATGATTACGTCTTCGATCTGATCCACCACCGACGGTTGTATCCCTTCCGTCGGCTCATCCAGCAGCAACACTTTCGGATCGGACAGGAGCGCGCGGCCGATCGCGAGCTGCTGCTGCTCCCCGCCGCTCAACACCCCGCCGGGCCGCTCCAGAATCTGCGTGAGTTTCGGGAACAGCTGATAGACTTCGTCGAACGCAGCCTTTTCCGCCGCGCCGTTGGATGCGCTGGACCGCGCCCAATATCCCAACTGGAGATTCTCGCGCACGGTCAGGTGCGGAATAATTTCCCGCCCCTGCGGCACATAGGCCAGCCCCTGCCGCACCCGCCGATCCGTCGCTTCTTTGGTGACATTCGCCCCGTTCAACGTGATCTGCCCGGAGCGCGCCGCCAACAATCCCATGATCGCTTTCAGCGTGGTCGTCTTGCCGACGCCGTTCCGCCCCATGAGGCAGGCCACCTGCCCCGGTTCCACCGTAAAGGAAACATCGCGCAGGATGTGACTTTCGCCGTAATAGGCGTTGAGCTGCTCCAGTTTAAGCATGGGCCACCTTTTGACGGCCCAGATAAATTTCCCGCACCCGGTCGTCGGCCTGCACTTTTTCCACCGGCCCTTCGCAAATCACCGTGCCTTCATGCAGCACCGTGACGGTCCGGGCAATCTGGCGCACGAACTCCATGTCGTGCTCGATCACCACCACGGCATGTTTCTCCGCCAGACTCTGGAGCAGCACGCCGGTCTGTTCCGTTTCTTTGTCCGTCATCCCCGCAACCGGTTCGTCGATGAGCAGCAGCGCCGGATCCTGCAGAATCACCATGCCGATCTCGAGCCATTGCTTTTGTCCGTGCGACAACGCGCCGGCCCGCCGGTGTGGCACATCCTTGAGACCGATGGTCTCCAGCGTCCGGTCGATCCGTTCGCGTTCGGCGGCCATGGAGCGGCTCAGCAGCGTGGCGAACACGCCCTTGCTGTCGCGCTTGAGGGACAGGTCCAGATTCTCCCAAACCGTCAGATTCCCGTAGATGGAGGGCGCCTGAAACTTGCGGCCGATACCGAGTTTGGCAATCTCGTCCTCCCGCTTCCCGATGAGATCGAGATCTTTGCCGAAAATGACGCGGCCCGTGGCCGGTTTGGTCTTGCCGCAGATCACGTCGAGCAGCGTCGTTTTGCCGGCGCCGTTCGGTCCGATGACGACGCGCAGTTCGTTATAGTTGACGATGAAGTTGAGCTGGTTCAGGGCCTTGAAGCCATCGTAGTCGACGACGACGCCTTCCAGATAGATGATCGACCCCTTCTCGCTCACCGCGCGGCTCCTTCCGATGCCGGCGCCGGCTTGCCCGACTGCGCCAACCCGCGCAGCGATTCCGGCGTCAGGCGGCGCGCCAGCCCGACCAGTCCGTCGGGAAACACGAGCACGACGAGAATAAACAGCCCGCCGATGAAAAACGGCCAGAGTTCGGGGAAATAGTTGGTCAGCAGGCTGCGGGCGAAATTAACGCCGACCGCTCCGATGATGGCACCGATGAGCGTACCCCGGCCGCCGACCGCCACCCAGATGACCATTTCCAACGACGGCAGCACGCCGATTTGCGCCGGAGTGATGATGCCGACCTGCGGCACGTACAACATGCCGGCCAGCCCGGCCAATCCCGCCGACACGACGAAGACGAACAATTTGTAGTTCGAGGGCGAATAGCCGGAAAACAATACGCGCTGTTCGCTGTCGCGGATGGCGATCAACACTTTACCCGTGCGCGACTGAATGATCCACCGGCAGAGGAAATAAGCGCCGCCCAGCGCCAGGACCGTGATGACGTAGAGCACGCGCTGTGTGCCCGGCTCGCTCAATCGAAACCCGAGGATCTGCTTGAAGTCCGTAAGCCCGTTGGTTCCGCCGAGATTCGTTTCGTTGCGGTTGAACACCAGCCAGGCCGACAGCGCGACCGCCTGCGTGATGATGGCGAAATAGACGCCCTTGATCCGGCTGCGGAACGCCAGATAGCCGAAGAGCAGCGCGCACAGCGTCGGCACCAGAATCGCACCGAACACCGCCACAAAAAAACTGTAGAACGGTTTCCAGAACAGGGGCAGTTCTTTCACCTGGTTCCAGACCATGAAATCCGGCAGGTCGCTGCCGTACACGCTTTCTTTCCCGATCGTCAACATCAGGTGCATACCGATGCAATAGGCGCCAAGTCCGAAGAAGACTCCGTGCCCCAGACTCAGAATGCCGGTGTAGCCCCAGATGAGATCGAGCCCGAGCGCCAGGATGGCGAACGCGAGGAATTTGCCGAAGCGGTTCAGCGTGAAGTCCGATACGTGCAGCCAGGAATCCTCTCCGGGCAGCACGTTCAAGACCGGCAGGATGACGAGGAGAAACAACCCGACGAACCAGAAGGTCAGCCCTTCGGCTCCGTTGCGGGCATGGCGATCGGTCGCGTCAGCGCTCACGGTTCAATCCCTACGAATCCGCGTGACGCCCTTTGATCGCGAACAACCCCGACGGCCGCCGCTGCAGGAAAAGGATCACGAGGACAAGGATGAGGACTTTACCATAGACAGCCCCGAAGCTGGGCTCCAGAAATTTATTGAGGCTGCCGATGCCCAGCGCCGCGACGATCGTCCCCGCCAGTTTGCCGACGCCGCCCGTCACGACCACCATGAACGAGTCGACAATATAGTTCTGCCCCAGGCCCGGTTCCACGTTGCCGACCAGCGTCAGCGCACAGCCCGCCAGCCCCGCCAGCCCCGACCCGAAGGCGAAGGTGTAGGCGTCGACCTTTCTCGTGGGGATACCGAGGCACGCGCTCATGTTCCGGTTCTGCGTGACCGCGCGGACACGGAGACCGAGATTCGACCGGAAAAGCACCGCGTAGATGCCGGTGACGCAGAGAATCGACAGCACAATGATGAAGAGCCGGTTATACGGCAGATACACGCCGACCATGACCTGCACGCCGCCGCTCAGCCAGGCCGGCGCCGTCACCGCCGTCAGGTCCCCGAAGTAGACGCGGGCGGCTTGAATCAACACGAGGCTCACGCCCCAGGTCGCCAGCATCGTTTCCAGCGGCCGGCCGTACAGAAATCGAATGATCGTGGCTTCCAGGATCAAGCCGCACAGCCCGGCCACCAGGAACGACACCGGCATCGAGACGAGAAAATACGAATCGAAGAGGCCGGCCGGTGCATAAGACCGGAACAGTTCCTGGGTGACGAACGTGGCGTAGGCGCCGACCATCATGAGTTCGCCGTGGGCCATGTTGATGACGCCCATCAACCCGAACACGATGGCGAGGCCGAGCGACATGATCAGCAGAATCGAACTGAGGCTGATCCCGCGAAACACCGTCTCGAAGACGTTCGACCAGGTTCCCCACAGCTCGATCTGATCGATGGCCGCCTGCGCGGCCAACAACACCGGTTTCCCGGCTGCGCCGGACGCTGCATCGCCCGACAGCTGCTGAGCCAGATCTTTCAGCGCCGGCAGTCCGTTCTGACTTCGCAGCGACCCGAGCGCCGACGCCGCCTTGATTTTCGCCGGCTCGTCGCCCGCCGTCAGCTGCAGCACCGCCGCAGACTCTTCCATCGCATACCGCACCCACCGGCTGGACTCTTTCGCCGCCGCCTGTTCCAGCCAGGGCACGGCGCTCAGTTGGCCGGAGGTGCCCAGGTCCGCGGCGGCGGAGCGCCGCGCTTCTTCAGAATCGCTGGCGAGATTGAGCTTGTTCTTCAGCAGGTCTTTGACCGGTTTGACGGCGACGCACGTGGCCCGGTCGGCATCGGCCAGCGCCTCATCCAGCGAGGCCAGCAGAGCTGCATCGCCGGTGTCAATGATGGTGCGGAAGGCTTGCTCGCGGACGGCAGGATCGTCGCCGGCCAACTGTCCCACGAGGGTTTTGACATCAGGCGCCGATGCCGGCGCAACAGTTGCTGGTGATGTTGTGGCAGGACCTGCAGAGACGGCACGGTCGGCAGAAAACAGACACACCACCACCGCCATGCTCGCGGCACACGCAAGCACACAGCGCTTCGCTTGACACCACGACGCGTCTGTCATTCCGTCATCAACACCCTGACCCACTCCCGGCCGCTCCGAGGAACCCTTCGGGGGTGTGGAGCCGGAGCGGCCGGGCGGTCAGGGAGAGGAACGCTGACTCCTCTCAGGCTTTCTTCTGATAGGTCCCTTGGTGGCTGATCCAGTCGCAGCCCTTGTCCGGATTCGTATATTCGCTCCACGGTTCCGGTTTCACCAGGCCCTTCGAGCGCGACACCACCTTGAACTGTCCGTCCTTCAAAATCTCGCCGATGAGCACCGGACGGTAGGTGTGCTGATTCGCGGCATCCATCATGATCTCGCCGCCCGGCGCCATGAACTTGCTGCCGTACACCGCCTGGCGCACCGCATCCACGTCCGTCTTGCCGGCCTTTTCGACCGCCTGCTTCCAGATGTAGACGCCGAAGTAGGCGGCTTCGATCGGATCGTCGGTGACGCGCTTGTCGCCGTCCGGCAAATTGTTCTTCTTGCAATAGGCCTTGAAGTCGGCCACGAACTTTTTGTTCTGCGGCGTATCCACGCTCTGATAGTAGTTCCAGGCCGCCAGGTGGCCGACGAGCGCCGACGTGTCCATGCCGCGCAATTCGTCCTCGGCCACGCTGAACGCCATGATCGGCGCGTCTTCCGCGCGCAGGCCCTGGTTCGCGAATTCTTTGTAGAACGGCACGTTGCTGTCGCCGTTGATCGTGCTGATCACGGCTGCGCCGCCGCCGGCCGCAAACTTCTTAATCTTGCCGACGATCGTCTGGTAATCCTGATGGTGGAACGGCGTGTACTCTTCCATGATGTTCGCCGCCGGCACTTTCTTGGCCAGCAGCATGGCGCGCAGGATCTTGTTCGTCGTGCGCGGGTACACGTAATCCGTCCCGAGCAGATAGAACTTTTTGTACCCGCCGCCCTCCTTGCTCATCAGATATTCCACGGCCGGCACAGCCTGCTGGTTCGGCGCAGCGCCGGTGTAGAACACGTTGTGCGAGCATTCTTCGCCTTCGTACTGTACCGGATAGAAGAGCAATCCGTTGTTCTTCTCGAACACCGGCAGCACGGACTTGCGGCTGACCGATGTCCAGCAGCCGAACACCACTGCCACTTTGTCCTGCAACAGCAGCTGCTTGGCTTTCTCGGCAAAGAGATCCCAGTTCGAGGCCGGATCGACCACCACCGGCTGGATCTTACGGCCCAGGACACCGCCCTTCGCGTTGATCTCTTCCACCGCCATCAGCACGGTGTCGCGCAGCGAGACTTCGCTGATCGCCATCGTGCCGCTCA
>OMJK01000193.1 GCA_900299325.1 Nitrospiraceae bacterium
GGAGAGCCCGCTGTGCCCGCCGGTGAGCCTCCTCTGGCGCTGGAACAGCCGGTCCATTGGAAGACAGGGGAAGTCGCGGTTCAAACCCATCGTCCCGCTCCGAAAAAGCGAAAACGTTCACCGACGCCGGAACCGGAATCTGTTTCCGATGTTCCGTCGGTTGAAGAGCCGGCCCATCTTCAACCGCCCCCGGCGTTGCAGCAGGAACCAGCGGCGGTCGAACCGGCTCCACCGCCCCCAGCGCCGGAACCAGAAGCCTGGATCGCCGCAAGCGATTCCATACGATTTGTCGAGCCGTCAGTTTCCTCCGCCGGAAGTGCTCCTATACCTGCGTCGACCTGGACGGAGTCCTCGCCGGTTCAGCCGGTCAGCGCTGCTGTATCCGCAGTCGATGTTCTGTTCGACTCGACTCAGCGCACCGCGCGCGTGCGCGTGCAGGAGCGGGCTGCTTCGAAACCGGGATTTCGTCTGGGTGCTGCGCTCAACCGCATCAGAATCGGCGTCTTTGTCTTCATTCGTTCTTGTTTCTCCACGACGCACGCCGTGGTCACGACCGTCGCCACACTCGCCGTGCTGTCGACCATTATACTCGTGGTCGCCATCGGCGCCGTCGGTATGGTCTGGTTGACGATGGAAGAAAAGCCGGCGCCGGCCTATCAGAATCTGACCACCGTTCCGCAACGACTCCTCACCGATTCAAAAGCCAACGGTTATCTGATGCTGCTGGGGTTCGAGGCGGCACCGTCGGTGGATCCTGTTCAAGCCGGATACGAACGAGGTCCGGACGGGAAGAGTGCGATCCTTGCTGCCGGGTGCCTGAGCGAGCAGGGTACACGGGATGCGAAAGCTTCGACTGATGGAGTGGGCCGCTGGTTCGGTTCCTCCGATCCTGCAGCGCAGTTCAGGTTGAATCAGGATCTGATAAAGGGATCTGTGGGCCGGAACGAAGTAACTCTCGGTCGCTATAAGCAATGGCTGAAGATGCGGTTCGAGGACTGGGGGTATGGCCAGTCGGTGAGTCCGCCCTGCGCCGCCATGCTATCGGCGCATCGGCTGTTCGTCGCCGACGGGTTTGTGCAAACGCAGGGAGAATCCGGCATCGATCGGCTGGAAGCCGACATGGAGGCCTGGCGTACAACCTTAAGCCAGGCGAAGACCCTTCCGGTCAAAACGCTGGCGCTGCAAGCGATCAACGACGATCTGGCCGTTGCGTCGGGTCTCTTGGTTCGTCCGGATGGCGACGGCGTTGCGCCGGATCGATTGACCAAGATGCTCCGACCGCTGGATCAAATGGAGCTGTCGCTGCGGTGGCCGATGCAAAGTCAATTTGTCGTGGCGACCAAGACCCTTGAGCCGCGCCTCAAAACCATGCGTATGGAAGCCATGCCGTGGCATGTTCGCATCGCCTCCATGTTGCCGCTGCCCACGCAGCGTTATTTCAACGACTATGCGAAGTACTATGAAGCGTCGTATAAGGCTGCCGGCGAAGGACGATTCGCCGCCTTGCCGAAGCGGACCCAATACGTGCAGTTCCCGGCAGACGATGCGATGGATTTCGTCCGCAATCCGATCGAAAACCTGATCGGTCTGGAGCCGCTGGCAGAGTGGGAATATTATAGCGGCCTCGTCGTCGATACCGACGCGCGCTTGCGACTTGCCAGCCTGCAGGCCTGGCTCCGGCGCGGGCCACCGGGCGCGAATCTGATGGCCCAGATCGCCAGAGCCGGACAAGGTTTCTATGATCCGTATACCGGATTCCCGATGTTAGTGAATCTCTCCAAGGGCGTCATGTATAGCGTCGGACATGACGGTAAGGATCAGGACGGCCATCCGCAAGCAGACGTGATTGCCGTGATCCCGCCCAATATCGCACCGACGACCCGGGTAGCAGCCAACGCCTCGGGGTCCAAATAATCCCGCACCGCTGCGACTTGACAGCGCCTCCGGTATTTCTCAGAATCCTCTCCACATCGACCGACCGCTCGATCTTTTATGGCTTTCCCATCGTCTCTGTCCTGGAAGGGTGTCCCGGCCCGAAAAGGGAAAGCGCTCGGCACGGCTGTGCCCACGCAGATCGTCTCGAACGAGGAATTTGTGCCGTTCGCGCAGACGGCGCATCAGGCGCACGTGGAGCATGTCGCCCATGCGCTCGTCACGCACGCGGCCGCTCAGCGCGGACTCTCGCGCCGGGAGTTTCTCGCGACCACGGGCGGATTCGCCGCCGCATTCCTCGCGATGAATTCCGTCTTCGGCCGCTTCTTCGGCGTTGACCACATCGAGCTGTTCGAGCCCGCGGCCTTTGCGGAACAACAGGGTGCGCCCTATTTTATTTTCGACGTCCAGACGCATTATGTCGGCTCGCAGTACGATCCGACCGACGCAGAAGCCCAGCGCAAAGGGGCCGTGTCCAAGCAGGCGTTGCTCGCCCTTCGCCGCCGCATTCGCGAGGCGGGCCTGAATCCCGCCCTGGCCGGCGACAAAGGAACGCTCGACGATTTGTCCTGGCGGAATTTCGTGAAAGAAGTCTTTCTCGACAGCGAGACGACGATCGGGCTCATCAGCACGCCGCCCGGGCCGTATCCGCAGGAAGCGGTCGTGCCGCCGAAGGAGATGGCGCACATTCGCGATGAGATTAACCGGCTGGCCCGATCACAACGCATGCTCGCTCATGGGCTGACGACTCCGCAGCTCGGATCGGCCGATCTGGAGTTCATGGCCATGCAGGCGGAAACGCTCAAGGTGGAGGCGTGGAAGTGTTACACGGGGTCCTGCCCGAAGGGATTCGAACAGGGCTGGTGGATGGACGACGAAAAGATCGCCTACCCGATGCTCGAACAGGCGAGAAAGTTGAACGTGAAGCGGGTCTGCGTGCACAAGGGATTGCCGCTGGGGCCGGTGCCGGATTTCAATCATCCGCGGGACCTCATCAAGGCCGCCAAGGATTTTCCCGACATCGACTTTCTCGTCTATCACTCGGGGCTGAAGAGCGCCTTCGGTCTGGATGCGCTGGTGGCTCAAACCGGAGAAATTCCGTGGACGACGGGTTTCTGCCGGATGAAAGAGGCGGAGCCGGGCATCAAGAACATCTATATGGAGCTCGGGTCGACCTTCGGCCAGCTGGTGACGACGTCTCCGGCCGCCTGCGCGCACCTGTTGGGGCAGATCATCCGGGCTTCCGGCAGCGATCATGTGCTGTGGGGGACGGACTCGATCTGGTACGGCACACCGCAATGGCAGATCGAGGCGTTCCGGCGATTCGAGATTCCGGAACCGATGATCAAAAAGCATCACTATCAACCGCTGACGCGGCGGATCAAAGAGCAGATTTTCGGGTTGAACGCGGCCCGCGTGTTCGGGGTCGATGTGAAGGCCAAGCGGCATGAAGTCCCGAACGATGTGCTCGGGCAGCTGCGCATGAGCTATCTGGAGGAAGGGCCGGATCCGAGCCGGCGGGTATATGGATGGGTGGTGGGGTGATGGCGGTCGGACTCAACCGGTCCCGCCGAAGGGAGATGAGAGAAGAGTAAAGGAGAATAGGGGATGAAGAGCGAAGTATTGTACCCGGGGGCGTTTCCGATGGTGCGCGTCGATTTAACGGCCGGCGAACATATCAAGGCGGAATCGGGAGCCATGGTGGCGGCCTCGCCGACGATCGACATCGAAAGCAAGATGGAAGGCGGTTTTTTAGGAGCGCTCTCGCGCAAGTTTCTCACCGGCGAGAAGTTTTTCTTTCAAACGTTGCGGGCTAGTCGCGGGCCGGGCGAGGTGTTGCTGGCGCCGACGGTGCCGGGCGAGATCGTAGTGCTGGAGCTCGACGGCGTGAACGAATATATGGTGCAGAAAGACGGCTTTCTCGCCGGAGCGGATGCGGTGAAGATCGAAAGCCAGATGCAGAGTCTCAGCCGGGGTCTGTTGGGCGGCGAGGGTTTCTTCATCCTAAAAATCAGCGGCAAGGGAACGCTGATCCTCAACAGTTTCGGGGCGATCCATAAGATCGAGTTGAAACCGGATCAGGAATACATCGTCGATAACAGTCATCTCGTCGCCTGGTCGGCCACGACTTCCTACAACATCGAGCGGGCTGCGTCGGGCTGGGTTGCGAGCTTCACGTCCGGGGAAGGTTTCGTCTGCCGGTTCCGCGGCCCTGGCGTGGTCTACATCCAAAGCCGCAACCCCGGCGGATTCGGCAACTGGATCAGACAGTTCATCCCTGTGTCAGAATAGCCGCTCCATGACCGGATCTCCCAACGCCCTCTGTTTCGGCGACGCATGCCCTGCGAGCGGCGCACCCTGTCATGTGCAGGTCGAAGCAAACGGCCTGACTATTTCATTGAAAGCAGGGGACGGCGCCCAGCACGCAGAGGCCGTGCCGTTCTCGGATATTGCCGTCTCGGCCGGCGGTCTCGATCACGATCAACTGGTCGTGAAGTGGGCCGGCGCTCATGGAGCACGAACGCTGTATCTCAAAGACCCTGAGGTGATCCGGGCTTTCCGTGCTGCGGCACCGGGCCATCTCAATCAGCCGTTCGAACAGGCGGCCGAGCAGGTGCGGCAGGTTCGTCATCGCCGCCGCGTGGCGTGGGGGCTGACCGGTGGTGCGCTCATCGCACTCGTCCTGGGCCTCTGGTTCGGGTCGGACATACTGGTTGACGTGGCGGTCGATCGGATTCCAGTCGAGTGGGAGCAAAAACTGGGCGAATCGGCCTACCGCGACTTTCTTGCGCAGCAGCAGATTGTTAAAGAAGGGCCTGCGGTCGCGGCCGTCGGCGAAATCACGCAGCGGTTGGCTACAGAGATTCCCGACAACCCCTATAAGTTTGATGTCACAGTCGTGCGCAGCGACGTGGTCAACGCCTTCGCGCTGCCGGGCGGCTACATCGTGGTGTTCACCGGCTTGATGAAAAAAGCGGAGAGCGGGGAGGAAGTGGCCGGCGTCCTCAGTCATGAACTCAATCACGTGTTGCAGCGACATGGACTCGAACGGATGGTGAAGAGCCTCGGGTTGCTGGCGGTCGTGTCGATCCTGGTCGGCGATCAGCAGGGATTGATCGGCCTCATGAAGCAGGTCGGTGTGGAACTGCTGTCGCTGAAGTTCGGCCGCGCGCAGGAAACCGAAGCCGATCTGACCGGCCTGCGCCTGCTGAACTGGGCGAAGATCGATCCCGCCGGCATGATCGCGTTTTTCGAGCGGCTGTCCGAAAAGGACGACGGCCGCGTGGAGTGGCTCTCGACGCACCCGATGAGCGCGGGACGGGCCGAGCGTTTGAAGACCGAACTGGCGGGTCTGCCGAAAAAATCTCCCGAGCCGTTTACGTTCCAATGGAAAGCGGTCCAGGAATCGCTCGGCGCTGTACCCAAAGCATCGTGAAGCGAACGCAGCTACCAGCCATCCAACCACCCGCGTCGACTGAAGATCGAATAATTCGGTCAGATGCGCTCATTCATCCCGGTTTGGTCTAGCCAGTGTGGTTTAAATTGTTACGAAGAATTAGGAACGCCGACAGTGACAAATGTACTCATTTTCACCGCCGCACATTTCTTCAGAAAATAGCAGTATTCCGTTTCAACTCCGGTAATGGACATTGACCATAGGTTTGTTTTCGTCTATCATGCCGCAATAACCTTACCTAGGATTCAAAACTTTGAATCGAGGGGGCGACATGAAAAAGTTTACTCTCGTTCTTACTCTGTGTTCGTTTGTATTTGCTGAAAGCGCTTGTTCTGTTTATAAAGCATCGACGCAGCCTCCCCAGCTGATCTTCAAGGCATCGGTGTTGGCACGCCAAGGCAAGAGCTCATTCTTCGGTTGGGTGCGCCGAAATTCAGCGATACCGACGCTCAAGGGAAAAAGCAGGATACCTTCGAATTCGAATCGGGTCTGCACCAAGGCTCAAAATCCAGAGTTATTCTCTACATGGCGGCGGATCTTTTTACCCTCGGCTTGGCCGAGCTCATACTGTGGCCTATGGAGATGACAGTTATGGAGCGAGCAACCTGTAATGGATTGGCCACCTATGATCAATCTCTCAAAGTTGAGACCTGGGTAATTAGTCAAAAAGATGGAGTTCAAGGTTGCTAAGTTACCAATGAAGGCACAATAGATGTGTGCAGCATGAGTGTCCACCCGTTGGGGCCACGGTAGAGTTACCGTGGCCTCTTCTTTTTGACGAACTAATCACTCACCTGAGAAGGAACGATTTTTCTTGGTATGGCAAAAACATTTTGGTCCGAGCAAGAACAATTGCGAAAGATGGCCTTAATAATTCTTATCCTGATGTTTGGGTTCAATGGTTCGCTGGCAATTGCCGATCAGACGATTGCGGATAAGTTAGAAGGCAAATATTTTTCCATTCTTGATGAATGGGTTGAGCGCGGTGGAAAGGCAAATGAATTTCAGGACATCGTGCATACTTGCGAGAAGTTGGTTATGGTTGCCACAAATGCTTCTGAAAAGATTGCTTTTACGACAACCGAAAAAGAGCGTTTTGACTACAGGGTAGATGTGTGCGCGAAAACTACAGCCCATAGAGTGCGCTTCCAGCCCGAATTTGGCGATCCCAAAATCGTTCGTTCGATTTGCGATGACAACGATGTGGACTTGCTTAAAAAGCTATGCAGGCGTAGTGGTCTCCGATAGGTATGTGGATCAAGTTGCTGAGGCTTATTGGGCAACTTTGTTTGGAATGTTGTTGAGAACTAGCGGAGCATAGACATGCAGACAGTCGTTATCATTCTGTTGTTTTTGTTTTTCAGCGCTTCTCACTCGGTAGATACGTTGGCAATGCCCAACCCCGATACTGGTCCCGGTTGTGGCCTCGGCAAGAAATTGTGGCAGGATTGGAAAGGCCAAAAGCAGATTGCGCCCCAGATGTTTATGGCCTCGACTAACTTCACCGGCAGCTACTGGTTTGCGATCGCATCCGGAACATCCGGTTGCAGCAATGACGGCAGAGTGTGGGACAGCGAAATGGCCGATTTGTTTATCGA
>OMJK01000194.1 GCA_900299325.1 Nitrospiraceae bacterium
CGCTCACGGCTTTCCGGCAGGATTTGCCTTCGAACAGGACGGCGTTGATCTGTTGCGTGATGGGCATCTCGACGCCGTAGCGATGGGCCAGCCCTAACGCGGCGCGGGCCGTCCGCACGCCTTCGGCCACCGCCTGCATGCTTCCGAGAATGACGGCCAGCGGTTCCCCTCTGCCGAGCCGGACTCCGACGGCGTGGTTTCGGCTTAACGGGCCAGTGCAGGTCAGCACGAGATCGCCAACCCCCGAGAGTCCATAAAACGTCCGCGGGTCTGCGCCCATGGCCACGCCGAGACGGACGATTTCGGCTAATCCTCTGGTGATCAATCCGGCCCGCGCGTTCAAGCCCAATTCGAGTCCGTCGACGATGCCGGCGGCGATCGCCATCACGTTTTTGAGCGCCCCGCCCAGCTGAACGCCCAACAGATCCGTGTCGGCGTAGACGCGAAAAGCCGGCGTCATAAAAACCTGTTGAAACTGCCGGACCAGAGCCACATCTCGACCGGCCAGGCAGACAGCCGTGGGTTTCGACAGGCTCAACTCCGTCGCGAAGCTGGGACCGGAGAGCGCCATCGTCATGCGTTGCATCGCCGGCGGAAGAATGGTGTCCATGACCTGCGTCATCAGGTGCGAGCTGTCTTCTTCGATGCCTTTGGTGGCGCTGACGAGCGGCACCGGATTCGAGAGGCAGCCGGCGAGATCGCGCAGCACCTGCCGCGTCACATGCGACGGCACCACGAAAACGATGCCGTCGCAGCCGCCGACCGCTTCAGCGAGCGACGGCGTCGCGATGAGGGTACCCGGCAGCATGACGCCGGGAAGAAAAACGTGGTTCTCGTGCTTGTTGTTGATGGCGTGGACGACGTCGCGTTCATAGGCCCACAACCGGACGTTCAACCCCTTATCGGCCAGATGTTTGGCCAGGGCTGTGCCCCAGGCGCCGGCGCCGATGACGCCGATCTTATGAACTGCCTGCGCGTCGGGAGTTTTCATGTGAAAGGAAGGAGAGCAGAGAGCGTGCCATCCCAGTGGACGGCGCGGATTATAGGAACCGGCCGGTGATTCTGTCAACGAACGGAACAGCAATCGCTGATTTGTCAAGCAGATCGGGTCGAGAGATCGCACACGATCGCGGCAGATGGCATGCGGATTGCTCGTTTATCCGGTGTCGGCGGTAGCCACCGGAAATCGAATCAAAAACACCGCATGATCATGACGCCGAACCAGGCGAATTTGGAGCGTTTGTGAGACAGAACATCCGGTTGGACAGCGGTCTCGTCGGGGGAATCCTGCTGGGGATGCTCATTTGTGTTGCGCCGGATGTTCCGAATGCGTCCGCGGAACCCTACATCGGCGGCCAAGTCGGTACGGGGATCGCGAACATGAAACTCTCCAGTGTCGAGTTAACGGACTTCAATCCGCCGGGGTCCATGTCCGACCGGTCGCTTGCCACGACGGCGCTGTTGGGCTTCAAGTTGGGTTATTACTTTCCCGAGCGGAAGTGGTTTGGCGTCGAGACGGAGGCCTATTACATGACGCCCCACATCCAGCAGCAATCGACGACCATCGCGGTGCAGTCGAACGCTGTCCTAAAAGGAGTGGGGCCGGTCCCGGGCGGAACCACGACGAGCGTCTTGTCCGGCGATCACTTTCGCGTGATGACCTGGGTGCCCGTCAACGCGATGTTCCGGTATTACAAAACCCGGTTGCAGCCCTATGTGGGGATCGGGCCGGGCGTCTTCATGGGCAGCGTGTCGTCTTCGAATCCGCAGTTCCCCAGCTCGCAGACCTCGACACGGCTTGGGCTGAACGCCAAGGGCGGCGCCGAATATTTCTTCACGCGGCAGGTCACGGCCTTTGCCGAGGTGAAGTGGAATTACACGCGCTTCGACTTTTCAGGAAATCCGAACGGTGGATTCGGGTTCCGATCGACCTACAGCCCGTTGCTCATGGCCGTTGGCGTCAGCTACCACTTCTAGCGCGCGCCTCCTCTAGTAATCGTCGATCATTCCCGCTATGGTGGCGGCATCACCACCGAGCTGGACCATGCGCACCTGTCCTGCCTGCCAGCGACAACTGCCCGAAATCAGCCGGTTCTGCACAGGCTGCGGCCGCCGACTCGATCAAATCGCCTCGCCGGCACAACCGTCCGCACCCGAGCAACTCAATCTCACCGTGTTGTACGGCATGGTGGCCGTGCTCCTGCTGGCCCTGGTGTTTCCTCCCTGGGAAACCCCGCCGACCCAGCCGCCCGAATTCCTGGGGATGCATTTCATCCTGGCGCCCCCGACACCCGACGCCATCGTCAGCCGCATGCTCCTGACGATCGAGTTGGTCACGCTCGCCATCGCGGGCCTCTACGGCGCTTTTCTTCTGCGCCGAAAATAACGCCGCGCACTTTGTCCTGCGACATAGATCGAATACCGGCCGTCGAATGTGGTCGCAAACGATCGGCGTTCAGCGGACGGCAGGGGACTTCATCAGTTCTCGAAGCACGCTGGTGGCGTACGCTCCCGGCGGGAGGGAGAAGGACAGTGTCAGCGTCGAGCCGTCGAGCGACCACTCCAGATCCGCCAGCGGAATCCGGAGCACCCGGCGCTCGCCCCGGAATCCGCAGGATTTCGCGGCCTGGGTCAGGGCCTCTTTGGTCGTACCCGCCTCGGCAATCACCGCTTCCTCCATCTGACCCGGTGTGCCGGAAGCCCAGGACACACGGGATCCGAAGAGAAAACCGGTCGGGCTGATCTCGAACCGGTCGGCGCGCGGTTGTTCCGTGTCCGCGTCCTCGACGGGAAAGCAGGCACCGTTTTCCGACTTCATGGCCCAGTCGCCGGCGAAGATGCGATCCAGCCGGTCGATGCGTGTAGCCACCAGACGATTGAACAGATGCGATTGGTACGTGTTCAGATACCAGATGCGCTTGGAGCGGCTCATCCGGTTGCGCCGGTCGGCGTCGGCCAACAAGGCGGCGCCGATCACATAGTTGTCGCCCGATTTTCCCTGCCGCTGCGGACCAAAATAGTTCGGGACGCCGCGGCGGCTCAACTGCTCGAGAATGCTGCGCACCGACTCGGATGCATGTTCGGCGACATCTCGAACGACCACACGGAACTGGTTGCCGGCATGGTGGCCGGTCCGCAAGCGATTCCGGTGCCGTCCGAGGACGTCGACCGTCACAATCTGATCGTCCAGGGGGAGCCGCGACAATCGATCCGGCTGAATACCCTGGATCGACACCATTTGCGTGGTCACGGCGCGCGCGTCCTTGAGGCCGGCTACGCCGATGGCGAGCGC
>OMJK01000195.1 GCA_900299325.1 Nitrospiraceae bacterium
CGAGCGACTGCGCAGTCAGCCGGGTGTAGGTATCAGCGAATCGTTCGACGACGGGCGGCTCCAGGGTGCTCATGCAGCGCTTCCTCATTGGCTCTACGAGGCCGTATCCTCCATGGATTTCTCAGTCCGTTGATCAATGTTCACCGAGCAGGCCCTCTTTGAGCGGCAGGTTGATGGGGTCCGGTCCAAGCCAGATCGCGAAATAGGCGGCTGCGAAGTCCACGCCTTCGACGACTCCCTTGCGTTGACCGTTGAACGCCAATTCGGTTCCGACGCCGGGCAGGTACGTCAGCGTGTAGCGGTCGCCCGGTTTGACGTTTTCGTAGAGCCGGTGCAGACGGTCGATGCGCGGCCGCAACTGGTCGATCTGGTTTTGCGGGACGTTGTCCGAGAGATTCTTTTCTGCAGCCCGGACGATGTCCTGCGCGTCGATCTGGCGGAAGTACGCCAGTTCCAGCCGTTTCGGCACGTCGTCGAGCACCCGCTCCACCTTCGTTCCGGCGCCGAGGTACAAGGCGGCGACGTACACCTTGATCGTGCGGAGAAACTTTGCGAGCCCCATTCCGTACAGAGGCATCGTGACCGAACCGGCACGGTAGGACTCGGCGAACGCGACACCCTCGATTTCGGCCGCACGGGCCGCTGATGCGATGACGAGGAGGCTGGCCAGCGCAAGTCCGGCGATCGCAAGTCGACAGCATGAAGTGGACAACAGCCTGTGCATGGTCCGACCTCGGCTCGACGGTCTATACCTGTAATACGCGCGTGGAGGCGTGCGCGTTAGGAGAAGCGTTGTACCTGGTCGGCCAGGGTCTTCGCAACAAGATTCAGATCGAAGGGCCAGGCATAGGAGAGGATCACGCCGGGGTGTCGCGTGCGAAGCTGCGCCAGCACCTCAGGAATCTCGATTTCCGAATGGGATCCGCCGGGGGTAAACATGGTCGTAATGATGGTAATGTGCTGTGCTCCTTGTCGGATCAGCCCTTCCACCGCCTCTTCCAGCGTGGGCGTGCAGTACTCGTTGTAGGCCAGGGCGAAGAGCGTGCCCTTCAATTCCCGCTGAAAAGCGGCAGCCACCGTTTCCAAACCTGATCGATACGGATCGGTCGCGGCCGTGCGAGGCCAGTGGCGGATCCTGGCGTCCAGTTCCACTTCCTCCGGGGACGGCGGTTGCTTTGCCGCCCGTCGTTGCGATTCCAACCGTTTCAGCTTCATGACGAGGTCGGACGGGCAATCCTTGGGAATCCCGCCGTGCCCGACCAGCACTACTCCCGTGACTCGATCGCTCATCGCTTCCGTCTCCTTCGACTGCTACGTGCGGCCTGTGGCTTCACTGATCTCTTCCGGTGTTGATAATCATACGCCTGCGAGAGAAATTGTTCGCGGGCAGCAGGATCGGCCAGGCGTCCTTCGTCCGTCACGGGGATTTTTGGAAAGGCTTTCCGGAACGCTTTGGCGAACAAACCGGTGCCGGTTGGCTGTGCCTCACCTCGCCGATTGTACAGCGGCACCTTCTCGATCCCGCAACTCGGCGAACGGGCCTTGAACACATAGCCGGACAAGTTCAATGTCTGGAGTTTTTTGATCCGGCGAGCCGAGAAACTCTTCATCGTTTTGGTCAGATCGCGCTGAGTCTCGATCGTCACGAGGCGCGAGGTCTTCGCACTGCCGACCAATCGCATCGGCTCGCGCGGCACGCCGAATCCCGCTTCGACTTCCGGACAGAACGGCACCCACTCGACCTGGCGACCAAGCACGTCCGTAAGATAGTCGTCGCGCTTGTGCCCGCCGTCATAGCGCACCGGATCGCCGAGCAGACATTGGCTGATGCCGAGGCGGATGCGGGGGGGGAGCTGTCATAAACTACAAGCGAGGTGAAAACTGCTGGAGGTGTTTATCCGCGCGCATCAGATCACGATGAAACCTAGAATAGCGCGCGGTACGAGCGAGCTTGGTTTGGTGCCGAAGCCGGGATTTGAACCCGGACACCCTTGCGGGCGCTAGACCCTGAATCTAGTGCGTCTGCCAGTTCCGCCACTTCGGCATTACGACACGCTGAAAATGCCCTTCAGCTTCGTTCTCGGTCGCCCGCTTCACTGCGACGTAACAACCTCGTACGTCTCGTTTGCGGGCTTCCTGCGGCCTCGCTCAAGGACATTTTGAGCGTGCCGGGGAAAATCTATCGGCCACGGCGTTCTCGCGAGTCTCAGAGGCTCAACGTACGACAGGGAGTACGCTTCGCCTCTTCGTTCGCTGCGGCCTTGCTGCAATCCAGTTTGAACAACCTGGAAGAAAAGAAAGCCGATTATCCTGAATTCTGATCGCTGGCGTCAAGCAAGCGAGGAAACATTGTCATCAACGGGCGGTGCTCTGGACGGATCGGGGCCTGGTCCAGCACCCGGCCGTTGCGATGTCTTCCTGCCGGCCGCTCAGGACGATGCGTTCCCGCACGAGGCCGGCGGCGGCTAGGAGCGACGGCGCCGGCATGCGCGGGGCGTCGTCGGCGATCAGCACGTCGAATCGCACGCGGCTGAAGAGCGAATCGCTGGCGATGCGCGCGGGTGTTGCCACGACGAGCCGGCGGTTCTGGATGAAGGCCTGCCGGTTGGTGTTTTCTTCGGCGGCAAGGAGTTCGCGGATTTTCTTCGTCCCGCCCAGCTTCACAATCTCTTCTTTCAGTTCCTCGAATTCCGGCCGCATGTCGGTAGGGATGGCCGCTTCGGGCGCCAGCTCGTCGATGCGCGTCTTGGCGACATCCAGTTCCTTAGTCAGATCGGCCATGTGCGCGTTGTAATAGCGCTGATACTGCCGCAGCGACTCGACGTTCTTGCCGAAGGCCTGCATGCTCAGGCGGCGCAGCAGAGGCAGGGTTTCGTATTCGCCGAGCGTGGCAGTGACGTCTTTGACTTTCGTCTGCAACTCGCTCAACTGGGTCAGGAGGCGCCACTCCAGCAGGCGGACTTCATCCAGATCTCTCTGCTTCTGGCCTTTGTAGGCGAGGATCGGCGTGAGTTCGCGGAACCGTTCGTACTTTTTCCGGAGCGAGGCTTTCTCGGCCCGTGATTTGGCATAGAACTGATGCATCTGCGCCTCGAAGCCCAACTCCAGCAGACCGATGCCAGAGGCCTGGGCACCGAGGGCCAGTTCATACCGGCTGATCCAGGTTCTGTAGGTCAGTCCGCCGGCCTTCATCGCGCGGGCGATGGTCCCGGCGAGTTCGTCGGCGGTGCGGTGATCGGGGCTGAGTAGCAGGATGCGCTTATTGGCACGGATCAACTCGATGGCCAGCGTCGCCAGCCGTTGATGTCGAAGCGGGACATCGGATTGCCAGATGGTTGTGAGCACGGATGACGCAGTGGCCGGTGTCAGGCCGGCGGTGTCAGGCTCTTCAAGCAGCGGCGTCAGCCGATCTGCCGGGCCGAGGTGGTAGGCATCCGGCTGCGTCAGCATCTCCTGCAATCGCCTAGCCGATGTTTCGAGCCACCCGGCCCGATCCGGGACAAGAGTGGCCTCGGACAGCATGGTGCCCAGTGTGTCGACGACTTGAATCTGCACGACCGGTCCCGATTGATGCAGGACCAGGCCCTCGGTCGGCTCAAGGTCGTCCGTCGGGACAATCGACAGGGGGAGGTCCGCGGGGAGCACAACGCGGGCCGGCAGCGTAAATTCATAGACGCGGAGCTCCCCCACGGTTTGCACCAGTCGCCCGTTGGTGACTGAAATGGGGGTATCGAGCCCCCCGTCCGCCAGTTGCTGGCGTTCGGCTTCCAGGTGCGAAGCCCACGCATCGATGAGTGCTTTGGCTGTCATCCGCTTTCCGTCAGGTGGTCCGAGAGAACGGGGCATCATAGAGGCTGGTCGATGGGGCTGTCCAGCGCCTCTCCGCAGGCGTTTCGCGACTTTCTGAATTGACTTTTCGGGCCTCGCCCAGTATCCTCTTTTCCTTTCCAACAGAAGGAGTTAGCGGTCATGAAAGTCATTCTTCAGGAGACGCTGGAAGGGGTCGGGCACCTGGGCGATCTCATCACCGTGAAAGACGGATTTGCCCGGAATTATCTCTTGCCCCGCAAGAAGGCTGTCGAGGCCAACAGCCGGAGCATCAAGGCCTTCGAGCATGCGAAGCGGGTGGCGGCGGACAAGGCCAAGAAGGAAAAACTGGAGATCGAGGCTCACGCGAAGAAGGTGTCGGCCGTGACACTGACGATTTCCGCCCAGGTGGGAAAAGACGACAAGATGTTCGGCTCGGTCACGGCCAAAGACATTGCGGAAGGTCTGGCCGCCCAGGGTTACACGGTGGACCGCCGCAAGATTCAGCTGGCGCACCCGATCAAGGAACTGGGGACGTTCACCGTGGCGATCAAAATGCCGCGCGATGTGACGGCGTCGGTGGCGGTGCGGGTAGTCAAGAAAGAAGAGCCGGAGACGGCCTCGTCGTAGGTGTTGGCAGTCGGAGGAGCGATGCGCGACGTGATTGGATCGCTGGAGGCCCTGAAGGCGACGGATGCCGAGGTCTATGCCGCCATCGAGGCGGAGGATCAGCGGCAGCACGACAAGCTGCTGTTGATCGCGTCGGAAAATTTCGCCAGCCCCGCCGTGTTGGCCGCCCAGGGCTCCATCATGACCAACAAGTACGCGGAAGGCTACCCCGGCAAGCGCTACTACGGCGGCTGCCAGCACGTCGATGTGGTCGAGGACCTGGCGATCCAGCGCGCGAAGCAGATTTTCGGGGCGGAGCACGTCAACGTGCAGCCGCATTCCGGATCGTCGGCCAACATGGCGGCGTACCTCTCGGTGCTCAAGCCGGGCGACACCATTCTCGGCATGGATCTCGCGCAAGGCGGCCATCTCACCCACGGCAGCAAGGTCAATTTCTCCGGCATCATTTTCCGCGCGTTTGCGTACGGCGTCGATCGCCAGACGGAGACCATCGATTACGACGCGGTGCAGAAGCTGGCGGACGAATGCCGGCCGCGGATGATCGTCGTCGGCGCCAGCGCCTACTCCCGCGTGCTGGACTTCCCGCGGTTTCAGCAGATCGCCAAGTCGGTCGGCGCGTACCTCATGGTCGACATCGCACATATCGCCGGGTTGATCGCCGCCGGCCTCCATCCGAATCCGGTGCCCTACGCGGATTTCGTCACCACCACGACGCACAAAACGCTCCGCGGCCCGCGGGCGGGCATTGTCATGTGCAAGGCCGAGCATGCGAAGGCCGTGGACAAGATCATTTTCCCCGGACTCCAGGGCGGCCCGCTGATGCACGTGATTGCGGCCAAGGCGGTAGCGCTGAAGGAGGCGCTCTCGCCCTCGTTCAAGCGCTATCAGCAACAGGTGGTGGCAAACGCGCGCGCGCTGGCGAAGGGCCTGCTCGATCGCGGATATAAGATCGTTTCCGGCGGGACCGACACGCATCTCTTTCTCGTGAACCTGACCAATAAAGGCATCACGGGCAAGGAAGCGGACGCCGCGCTGGATGCGGCCGGCATCATCGTGAACAAGAACGCCGTGCCCTACGACGAAAAGCCGCCGGCCGTCGCCAGCGGGATCCGCCTGGGCGCGCCGATCGTCTCGACCCGCGGCATGCGGGAAGCCGAGATGGCGGAGATCGTCGCCCTGGTCGATCGCGTGCTGCAGCACCGGCAGGATCCGGCGGTGCTGAACGACGTGCGTGCGCAAGCCAAGGCGCTGTGCGGGCGGTTCCCGATCTTCCATTCGTACTAACGGCTCAGCCAGAGAGCAGGGTCGCCACCGGTGAAATGCCCGTTCTGCGACGACATTGAAGACAAGGTGGTGGATTCCCGCATGGCGAAGGAAGGCGAAGTCATTCGCCGCCGGCGCGAGTGTCTCGGCTGCAAGCGCCGCTACACGACCTACGAGCGGGTCGAAGAGATTCTCCCGGTGGTGGTGAAAAAAGACGGTCGCCGCGAGTCGTTCGATCGCACCAAGATTTTGTCCGGGCTGAAGAAGGCCTGCGAGAAGCGGCCGATCAGCACAGCAACGATCGAAGCGGTCACCGATCAGATCGAGAAGCGCATTCAGGAGATGGGCGAGACCGAGATCGAAAGCCGGGTGGTGGGCGAGGAGGTGATGAAAGAGCTGCATCAACTGGATCAGGTCGCGTACGTCCGGTTCGCCTCCGTCTATCGGGAGTTCAAAGACATCGATCAGTTCATGGACGAACTGAAAACCCTGGCGCAGCAACGCCGGGAACGGTGATTGCGGCGCGGCCTGCCGCCGTTCCTCTCCGCTCCCGCCTCCGTTTCCCAGAGACTCCCATGGCCACCGCCAAGCTTCAGGCAGCCCAGTCGAAGCGGAAAGCGCCGAATCCCGGCGCCACCACGGTCGCCATTGTCGGCGCCGGACGCGGCGGCACCGCGCTGATGGAGATTTTTGCCAACGACCCGCTGGTGCAGATCGTCGGCGTGGCCGAAATCGATCCGCAGGCCCCCGGATTGCCGCTCGCCAAGCGCCTGAAAATCCCGGTGACGCGGGACTACCGGAAATTGCTGGCGATGGAGGGCGTGCATCTCGTCATCGACGTGTCGGGCGACGCCGACGTCTGGGAGTTTTTGCAGGACTTTCACCGCCTGGGCGTGACGGTCATCGGCGGCGCCAGCGCGAAATTCATGTGGGAGCTGATCGAGGCCCGCATCCGGGCGACCGGCGAGATCGAAAAGACCTTGAACAAGTACCAGTCGCTCTACCGGCTGTACGTGAAAGAGACCGGGACGGCCGTGTCGGAGGAGCGGACGCGCATCGCGTGCGAGATTCACGACGGCCTGGTCCAGAGCCTGGCGGGCGTCAATTTCAAACTCGACCTGTGCCAGCAGTTGCTTCGCAAGAATCCGAAGGCCAGCCTGGCGACGCTCAAAGAAAGCAAGGCGCAGCTCAAGCTGGCCATCCAGGAGGCCCGGCAGGTCATCTTCAACCTGCGCCCGCTGCACTACGACAAGATGGAGCTGATTCCGGGGCTGACGAACTACCTCAAGTCGTACGAGACCCAGTATCGCATCAAGACGGATTTTCACGTGTCGGGCGACGAGCAGATTCTTTTCCCCCGCACGAAGATCTTTTTGTTCCGGATCATCCAGGAAGCGCTCAGCAATGTGGTGCAGCACGCCAAGGCCGACCGCGTCGCGGTGCGCCTGGACATCGATCTGGATACGCTTACCGTGACGATTACCGACAACGGGGTCGGCTTCAGCATGGAGCAGGTGTTGAAGGACCCGGAAAAATGGGATCACTTCGGGATTCGCGGGATCCTCGAGCGGGCCCGGCTGGTCGGCGGCGAAGCCACGATCGATTCGAAAAAATGGCGGGGGACGACGATCGTCGTCCGTGTGCCGCTCGGGAAGAAGGAGAGTGCGGACGATGGAAAAGATTAAAGTGCTGATTGCAGACGACCATCGGGTGGTGCGTGAAGGGCTGGCGGCCATCCTCAAAACGAAGGATGACGTCAACGTGGTCGGCGAAGCGCAGGACGGCATGGAAGCCGTCGAAAAAACCAAGACGTTGTTGCCGGATGTGATTCTCATGGACGTCAGCATGCCCCGCATAGGCGGCGTGGAAGCCACGCGGCAGATCAAGCGCGAGTTTCCGCACATCGGCATCGTCGCGCTGACGATGTACGAAGAACAGCAGTACATCTTCGATCTCGTGCGTGCCGGCGCCACCGGATATCTCCTCAAAGATTCCGAGTCCTCGCAAATCGTGGCGGCCATTCGGGCCATCTACCGGGGCGAGTCGCTGATCCACCCGTCGGTGGCCAGCAAGATTCTGGCGGAGTTTTCCCTGATGGCTCAGAAGAAGGGCAAGAAGCCGGCGTGGGTCGAACACGATCTGACCGAACGGGAGATTACCGTGTTGCGGCTCGTGGCGGACGGCAAAACGAACAAGGAGATCGCCAACAACCTCGACTTGAGCGAAAAGACCGTGAAGAATCACGTCCGGAACATCTTTCACAAACTCCAGGTCTACGACCGTACGCAGGCCGCGATTCTGGCGATCCGGAAGGGGCTGATCGAACTGGATCCGAGGCCATAGGCCGAAGGTGTCCGTTCGGGCCTTTCTAGTGATCTGGCACAGGCTTCTTTGAGAAAAGTCACAGGTGTTGTTTTTATGCGACAGAATAAATCCAGCAAAACGAATTTTTAAATTATATAATTCAATAACTTACGAATGTGTACAAACGGCATATGAATTGCTTCGTGTAGTGGCGGATTTCAACTCGGAGGGTTCGTGCGGAATCAGCAGACCTTAGCAGCAGCGGTGACGTGCACAGGGGTTGGCCTCCATTCAGGACAACCGGTCACCATGACGTTACGGCCGGCGCCTCCCGATACCGGGGTGGTGTTTGTGAATCGTAATGGGAAGGCCGGGGCCATGCTGCCTGCGTCAATCAAGCATGTCGTTCCGACGGAATTATGCACGGCCATCAGCGGGAACGGTTTTCAGGTCAAGACCGTCGAACATATTCTGGCTGCGCTGGCCGGGCTGGAAGTCGATAACGTCTACGTCGAGGTGACGGCCGGCGAAGTACCGGTGATGGACGGCAGCGCCGGGCCGTTTGTGCGGCTGATCCAGTCCACCGGAGTTGTGCCGCAGAATCGCCTGCAGCCGTATCTCAAGATCATGGCGCCCATCGAAGTGGCGGAGGGATCGAAGCGGATCAGAATCGAGCCGTCGGCAACCCCGCGCATCACCTACGCGATCCACTACGAACACCCGCTCATCAAAACGCAGACGTACGTCCATGAATGCTCGGCCGATGCGTTCGAGCGGCATGTGGCGGACGCCCGCACGTTCGGATTCTTGCACGAAGTCGAGGCGCTCTGGGCCCGCGGGTTGGGCAAGGGTGGCACGCTGGACAACACCGTCGTGCTTTCGGAGGACGGCGTGGTGAACGAAACGGGCCTCCGGTTCTCGAACGAGTTTGTCCGGCACAAGGTGCTGGATCTTGTCGGTGATTTATCGTTGCTCGGTGTGCCGTTGATCGGCCATCTGATCGCCGAACGGTCCGGGCATGCGCTCCACACCCGACTGGTGAAACAGATTCTTGAACAGCCGGAGAAGTGGGTTCTTTTGAATGCGGAGCCCGTTTCTTCCGAATCGCGCCACGTGGCCGGTGCCGGCCGCCTCTGTTCTGCCGCTCTTCAAGCCTCCTGATCCGCTCTCTCGTTACCTCAAGCGGTTCGCATCATTCTGGTCACTCTTACTTATAGCGCGTGGAAAGGGTTCGACCGCAGGAGTTCTGCGTGTCGCCGTCGTGCTATCATGCAGCCCCGTTGCCATGACTATTTCCACCTCGGAGCTTGATCAACTCGTTTCCATCGCGACCGACGCCGCCCGCTCTGCCGGGGCGGTCCTGCTGGACTATGCCCGGAAGGGGTTTCACGTCGAGCATAAGAACCCGATCAATCTGGTCACGGACGCCGACCATGCCGCCGAGGAATCCGTCATCGAATCCATCCGGCATGCCTGCCCCTCCCACCAGTTTCTGGCGGAAGAGCGGGGCCGCGGGGAACGAACGGCCTCGCCGTATCTCTGGATCATCGACCCGCTCGACGGCACCACCAACTTCGCCCACGGGTATCCGGCCTACTGCGTCTCGATCGGCCTTGAGTTCGAAGGACGGTGCGTCGTCGGTGTTGTGTATGACCCGACCCGGGACGAGTTGTTCGCGGCCCGGATCGGCGGCGGCGCGACGCTGAACGGCCGGCCGATTCGCGTGTCCTCCACCGACATCCTTGACCGGGCGCTCTTGGTCACCGGGTTTGCGTACGACATTCGGGAAACCGAACGCAACAACCTGGACCATTTCGTCCGGTTTGCGTTGAAGGCGCAGGGCATCCGCCGGACCGGGTCGGCGGCGCTGGATCTCTGCTACGCGGCTGCCGGCCGGTTCGACGGATTTTGGGAGGTCAAACTCAATCCCTGGGATATGGCGGCCGGCTCCGTGATTCTTCGCGAAGCCGGCGGCCGCATCACAGACTTCCGCGGCGGGGGCCATTCTATTTATGGTCAGGAATTGGTCGCCAGCAACGGGCATATCCACGAGGCCATGCTTCACGTGCTGGCCGGCCGGTGATGCACCGCGCCGGCGAATTTCGCCGATGTACAAATCGGCTGCCGGTGCGGTATGCTTCGGCGTACTGACAATGGAGTAGGTGCACCATGGCAACGGCCATTCCTCCCCACGGGCATCAAGATACCAACCCTTCCGGGGACAATCCCGGCGAGGCGTCCACCTGGGACGTCGAGCTCCTCCGTGTGCTGGTGAGCCGGAAGGGGACGCACGTCGATGCTCAGTGGGCGATTCATCCGCAACTCAAGCACGACCTGCAGCCGGACGAATGGAAAGAGGTCAACGAGTTGATGGCCCAAGTGACCACGCTCGTCGGCAACCGGTTTTCCCAAGTCCTCTCTCAAGTGGAACCCGATCCGCCCGGTCATGCCTGACCGTGTCGTGCTGATCCGGTTCCGTTTCGATCCCATTCCCTCAAACCGTGAGCAGAAGGAGACGCATCATGGACTCGTATTATCATTCGCATGATCTCGCCAAATTTTCAGACATGGGAAAAGGCAACAAGGACCTGTGGGAGAAGTTCATGGGCTATTACAGTGCGGTGTTCGCCGAGGGGGCGCTCTCGGCACGCGAGAAGGCGTTGATCGCGCTGGCCGTGGCCCATACGGTGCAGTGTCCCTACTGCATCGACGCCTACACGCAGGAGTCGCTGCAAAAGGGATCGAATGTCGAAGAGATGACTGAGGCGGTGCACGTGGCCTGCGCGATCCGTGGCGGGGCCTCGCTGGTTCATGGCGTGCAAATGCGTAATGTGGCGGGAAAGCTGTCGATGTAGGCGCGAGGACGGACGAACTAGAGATAGGGGTTTTCGGGAATCGCCAAGGTAAAGTACTTTCCCCGTTCTTCGTACAAGATGCGCCGGTTGGTCAGGTCTTCCAGCACCGGTGTCAATGCGCGCTCACTGCAATCCACCCGGCCGGCCACCATGGCGCTGATCTGGTCAGGGCTTTTCGCCGCTTCATTGCACAGTTCGATCACGAGTGCCGCCAATCCGTCGTACCGCCGGCGGGTGGGAGACGAGGGATTGCGCCCGTCGTACACGGTGACGTAGTCGAGCGCTTTGGAGTAGTACAA
>OMJK01000196.1 GCA_900299325.1 Nitrospiraceae bacterium
AAGCAAGGGATTCTCGATCCGCAGGGCAAAGCCATCGAGCATGCGCTCGACTCGCTGGGTTTTAAAAACGCGGCGAATGTCCGGGTCGGGAAGTACATGGAGTTGGAGCTCCAGGAAAAAGACAAGGCCAAGGCGGAGGCGGAAGTGAAGCAAATGTGCGAGAAGCTTTTGGCCAACACGATCATCGAAGAATACCGATACGAACTGCAGTGAAGAGTGGCGAGTGATGGGTGATGAGTTGCTGAAGGAGAAGTCGGGGAGAGGGCAATCCAACTTTTCTCGACGTTCTGTTCTCATCACTGATCACGCATCACGCATCACTAGGATCGAGTCATGAATTTCGGCGTGGTAGTTTTCCCCGGTTCCAATTGCGATCACGATTGCGAGCACATCTTCACAGATGTGTTGGGCCAATCCGTCCAGATGGTCTGGCACAAGGAGACCTCACTGAAGGGGCTCGATGCCGTCATCCTGCCCGGCGGGTTCTCCTATGGCGATTATCTGCGAACCGGGGCGATTGCGCGGTTCTCGCCGGTGATGAATGCCGTGAAGCAGTTCGCGTCCGAAGGCGGGATGGTGATGGGAATTTGTAACGGCTTTCAGATTTTACTGGAGGCCGGCTTGCTCCCCGGCGCGATGCTGCGGAACAAGTCGCTCCACTTCATTTGCAAAGATGTCTATCTGAAAGTCGAGAACGCCGCCACGCCGTTTACGGGTTTGTGTAAGTCCGGGCAGGTGCTGAAAGTTCCCATCGCTCATGCAGACGGCAACTACTATACCGATCCGGTCACGCTGGCGGGGTTGCAGGCCAACGCGCAGGTGATTTTCCGTTATTGCGATCGCGATGGAAAGGTGACGCCGGAGGTCAATCCGAACGGCTCGCTCGATAACATCGCCGGCATTCGGAACGCTGAAGGCAACGTGCTGGGCATGATGCCGCATCCGGAGCGCTGCGCAGAATCGATGCTGGGCAACGAGGATGGGCGGTTGATTCTCGCGTCGATGGTGGAAGGGTTGAAGAAGGCCCAATCCAAAGCCGATCTTGTGAAGGCATAATGCAGGCATCCACCGCAATCACCAAAGATCTCGTCGCGCAGCACAATCTGACGGACGACGAGTACAAGAAGATTCTCGACATTCTGGGGCGCGAGCCGAATCTGACGGAGCTCGGCATGTTCTCCGTCATGTGGTCGGAGCATTGCTCCTATAAGAGTTCGCGCGTCCACTTGCGGAAGCTCCCGACGACGGGCCCGCGCGTGGTGCAGGGGCCGGGTGAAAACGCCGGGGCGGTGGACATCGGCGACGGGCTCTGCGTGGTCTTTAAGATGGAATCGCACAACCATCCCTCGTTCATCGAGCCCTACCAGGGCGCGGCGACCGGCGTGGGCGGGATTCTGCGCGACGTGTTTACGATGGGTGCCCGGCCGATTGCGCTGCTGAATTCGTTGCGATTCGGCGGCCTCGATACGGCGAAGAATCGCCATTTGATGAAAGGCGTCGTGGCGGGCATTGCGGGCTACGGCAACTGCATGGGTGTGCCGACCATCGGCGGCGAAGTGCGTTTCGACGACATCTATGCGCTCAATCCGCTGGTCAATGCCTTCTGCGTGGGACTGGCGCGCAAAGACAAAATTTTTCTCGGCACTGCCGCCGGCGTCGGTAATCCGGTGATCTATTTCGGCTCGAAGACCGGCCGCGACGGAATTCACGGGGCGACGATGGCGTCCGACTCCTTCGACGATGCCTCGGAGCAGAAACGTCCGACGGTCCAAGTCGGCGATCCGTTCCAGGAAAAGCTGTTGCTGGAAGCCTGCCTCGAATTGATGGCGGGCGATCTGCTTGTCGGCATTCAGGACATGGGCGCGGCGGGATTGACGAGTTCGTCCTGCGAAATGGCGTCGCGGGCCGGCAACGGGATTGAGCTGGATCTCACGCACGTCCCGCGCCGCGAGCCGGGCATGACGCCGTACGAATTGATGCTCTCGGAGTCGCAGGAGCGCATGTTGATGGTGGCGAAGGCGGGCAATGAGGACGAGTGCATCCGCATTTGCCGGAAATGGGATCTCGACGTAGCGGTGGTCGGCACCGTCACGGGCGACGGCATTCTGCGTGTGAAGGATCAAGGCAAGGTGGTGGCGGAGATTCCCGCCAAGGCTCTGGCCGACGAGGGGCCGCGCTATGAACGGCCCTATGCTCCGCCGGGCTATCAGGACATGCTGACGAATCTGAACTACGATGCCATTCCCGATGTGAAGGACGCGCAGGCAGCGTTGCTGGCGCTCCTCGAGTCGCCGACGATCGCGAGCAAGCGGTGGGTGTACGAGCAGTACGACCACATGGTGCGGACGAATACAATGGTCCGGCCCGGCTCGGATGCGGCGGTGATCCGGATCAAGGGCACGAACAAGGCCGTTGCGATTACGGTCGACTGCAACGGCCGCTACTGTCTGCTCCATCCCTATGAGGGCGCCCGGCTGGCGGTGGCGGAAGCGGCGCGCAATCTGGTGTGTTCGGGCGCCGAGCCGATTGGGCTGACGGACTGTTTGAACTTCGGCAATCCCGAACGGCCGGACATCATGTGGCAGTTCGTGCTTTCCATTGAAGGCATGAAAGACGCCTGCGAACACTTCAAGATTCCCATCGTGAGCGGCAACGTCAGTTTTTACAACGAGACGAACGGCCTCTCGATCTATCCGACGCCGATGCTGGGGATGGTGGGGTTGATCGAACAGGCCGACACCGCGATGACGCAGTGGTTCAAACAGGAGGGCGATGACGTCATCCTGCTCGGGGCGACGCGGGAAGATCTGGGCGGGTCGGAATATCTCAAAGTCGTCCATGCGCGCGAGCAGGGCTCGCCGCCGTTTCTCAGTCTGGAAGCGGAGCAGGCTGTACAGACGTGCGTGCTGGGGCTGATTCGCGAGGGGGTGGTGCAGTCGGCGCACGATTGCTCGGACGGCGGCCTGGCTGTGGCGCTGGCGGAATGCTGCATGTCCGGGCCGGACCGGGCGCTCGGCGCTGTGGTAAGATTGAGTCCCGGCCGGCTGCGGACAGACGCGGTGTTGTTCGGTGAAAGCCAATCGCGGGTGGTGTTGTCGGCCAAGCCGGCCCATCGCCAGGCGATTCTGGATCGTGCGAAAAGGTTGGGCGTGCCGGCGGTTGTGATCGGGGCGGTCGGCGGCGTTTCGTTGGTCGTGTATCTGGGCGATGAACGTGCGACGACGAAGACGCTCGATGTGCCGGTGGCAACTCTGTTCGACCGGTGGGCGTTTTCGATTGAGCGAACATTGAACCACGAGTCACTGTCGTAGCCATGACTAAATCGCTGCCGATCATTTCACCCGACAAGTTCCACGACGAATGCGCCGTGTTCGGCATCTTCGGCCACGAAGAGGCGGCCAATCTCGCCTACCTCGGGCTCTATTCCTTGCAGCACCGCGGGCAGGAGGCGTCCGGCATCGTCTCCGCCGACGGCGACGTCTTTTGCGTTCACAAAGGCATGGGGCTGGTCGCCGACATTTACAACCGCTCGGTGCTCGACAAGCTGCCCGGCCATATGGCCATCGGGCACAACCGCTATTCAACCGCCGGCGGAAGCGATCTCAAAAACATTCAGCCGCTGACTGTCAATTTTGCGTTCGGCAATCTGGCGCTCGCGCACAACGGCAACCTGATCAACGCGCAGGTGCTGCGGAACGAGCTGGAAGCCTACGGGGCCATCTTTCAATCGACCTCGGATAGCGAGGTCATCATCCACCTCATCGCCCATTCGCGGGCGGATACGCTGCTGGCGCGGGTCGTGGATGCGTTGAGCCAGGTGCGCGGCGCGTTTTCCGTCGTGCTGATGACCGACGACGGCATCATCGCGGCGCGCGATCCGCATGGGCTGCGGCCGCTGTGTCTGGGACGGTTCCGGAGCAGCTGGATCGTGGCGTCGGAGAGCTGCGCGTTCGATTTGCTCGACGCCGAGTATGTCCGGGAAGTCGAGCCGGGCGAGATGGTGGTAATCGACGACAAAGGCTGCGAGAGCCATCGGCCGTTTCCGAAGACCAATCCGGCGATGTGCGTCTTCGAGTATGTCTATTTTGCCCGTCCGGACAGCCGGATTTTCGGCGCGAGTGCGGTGTATGCGACGCGCAAGGCGCTCGGCCGGCAATTGGCGCAGGAATCGTGGGTGCCGGCGGATCTGGTCATTCCGGTGCCGGATTCCGGCGTACCGGCGGCGCTGGGTTACGCGGAAGGGGCGGGGATTCCGTTCGAGACCGGATTGATCCGCAACCATTATGTGGGCCGCACGTTCATCGAACCGGAACAGTCGATCCGCCACTTCGGCGTGAAGGTGAAGCTGAACGCGGTGCCGGAAGTACTGGAGGGCAAGCGGGTGGTGGTGGTCGACGATTCGCTGGTGCGGGGCACGACCAGCCGGAAGATCGTGAAAATGATCCGGCAGGCGGGCGCCAAAGAAGTCCACATGCGCATCAGTTCGCCGCCGATCCTCTCGCCCTGTTTCTACGGCATCGACACGCCGACCAAAAAAGAACTCATTGCTTCCAACCATTCCATCGCCGAAATCTGCAAGTACATTACCGCCGACTCGCTGGCCTACTTGAGCCTCGACGGGATGTTGAAGGCGGCGCCCGGCCGGCCCGACCACTATTGCAACGCCTGTTTCACGGAAAAATATCCGATCCCCTTCACCCGCGCAGAGGAATTGCAGCTCGGTCTGTTCGAGACGTCCTAACCGATGCAGCCACGCGAACGTGAACGCGTCCATGCCAGCCTGCCGGTCGAGTTTTCGAACGACGCAGTGGCCGGCACGGGACGTGTGGTGAATCTGGCGGTCTCGGGCTGCGAGATCGCGAGCGACACCGTCCCGCCGGTCGAAACCTCGCTGACGCTTCAACTGCAGGTGCCGCGCCAACCGGATCCGCTGATTGTTGCACTGGCCGTGGTCCGGTGGACCAGGGGCACGCACTTCGGCACGGAGTTCGTCCGGTTCGAAGGCGCGGCCGGCGACCAACTCCGCCGCCTCGTGGCGCTGCTCGAACCCGCCGAGTAAGCGGCCGTTCCCGCTCGGTTGCTCCCGAAAAAATCAGCGTGCTAGGATACCTGCCGTGGTTCGGGATTGATCCAAGGAGGTTCGTATGAAGCGGCCATTGCTCGCATTCGCTGCCATGATTCTGCCGGTAGTGTTCGTGCCCGTTCTGCTCGCGGCGAGTTTCTTCAAAGTCGGGGAGAAGGCGCCCGGATTTACGCTGAGCGCCATCACTGGCGAGACAGTCTCGCTGGATGCCCAGAAGGGCAAGGTGATCGTGCTGGGCCTGTTCCACATCTGCGATCCCTGCATGATGCAGGGGACCAACTTGCAGAAGGTGCACGAGCAGACGCAGGGGAAGAACGTGGCGGTGATCGGCGTCAATGCGAACGGCAATTCCAAGAAGGACGTCGGCGAGTTTCTGTCCGCGTTTCCCGTGAAAGTCACCTATCCCTATCTGCTCGATCCCAACAAAACCACGGACAAGCTGTACGGCGGCGGGAAATTCATTCCCAATGTCTATGTAATCGATCAGAACGGCGTGATCCGCTGGCAGCGCGTGGGGAACATGGATCTGGCCGGGGCCAATGAGATTCTGGCTGAGGTGGAGAAGTTGTTGGCGGGCGGTGCAAGTAAGATGTAAGCGGGCGGGCTGATATTTCTCTGTGCTCGCCGACCGCGCACCTAAGAACTGATTGATATGTTTTGAGTAAGGGCTGTGCATCGGTCGATGCGCGCAATAAGAGAAACATCAGCCCCGCCCGCATGTGAGAGAAGGTGTTAGAGAGGAGAAAGAAGAGATGGATGAGATGGAAGAGGGAAAGCAGAAGTTTTTGGAGGTGGTGAAGGGGGTTGATGGGGCGGTGCAGGTGGTAATTCCCGTCACGCCGTCCAACAGCATGTTTTTGATCTCGCTCACGAAGGGCGCCAACCGGAAGTTCATCACGGTGCCGGAAGACGACATCATTGACCTGCCGAACGAAGCCAGCATCATGGCGAAGGTGACGAAAACCGTTCGCGATGCGGTTGCCTCCCTCTGACGGGCTATCATGAAGCAACTTCTTCCCGGCATGTGGCAGTGGTCGTGGTTTTCCGAAGAGAAACAACTCGACTTCAACGGCCTGTTTCTCATGGTCGGAGAGCACAAGATCCTGGTTGATCCGCCGCCGATGACGGCCGAGGCGAGCACGTTTATCCGTCGCAACGGACCGGTCGATTACATCATTGTGACGAATCGCGACCATGCCCGCGAGGCCGCAACCTATCAGGCGGAGTTCACATGCCAACTGCAAGTGCCGGATGCCGATGCATCGCAGATGGACCTCAAGCCGACCAAAACGTTCAAAGACGGCGAGTTGCTGCCCGGCGGTATCTGGGTCGTCCATCTCAAGGATCAGAAGTCTCCCGGTGAGTCGGCGCTCTTTATTCAACAGGGCAAGGGCGTGCTCATCGTCGGCGATGCGCTGATCGGCAAACCGGCGGGATCGGTCCGTATGCTGTCGCCGGAAAAGTACGCCGATACGGCCAAGGCCAAAGAGGGGTTGCGGCGGCTGCTCAAGTACCATTTCGAAAGCCTGCTGGTCGGCGACGGGGCCTCGATTCTCGCGGGCGCGAAGCCGGCGGTCGAGCGGGCGTTGGAGTCGTGATCGGTATGCCGTTGCGCAACGGACTGTCCGAAGAGCTCAACCGCCAGGGGAACGAGCACTTTTCCCACGGGCACTACACGGACGCCTATGCCTGCTATGCCAAGGCATTGGAATGCGACCGGCTCACGGGCGATCAGCGGGCGCTGGCGTCGACGCTCGGCAATCTGGGCAATATTTGCGCGGTCAGCGGGCGGCGGGAGGCGGCGCAGACGTATTACCAGGAAGTGCTGGAGCTCCAGAAAATTTTGGGCGATGAAAAGGGGATCGGCACGACGCTGGCGAATCTGGGGAATCTGCGGGCCGATGCCGGCGAATGGGAGCGGGCGCGCGCCTATTATCTGGAAGCGCTCGATCTGATGACCAAGACACACGACCTCGCAGCCAAGGCGGTGTTGTTGTCGGATCTGGGTCTGGTGGCGCGGGAGACCGGCCAGTTCGACGAGGCGGTCAACTTGTACGAGCAATCGCTGACCTTGATGCGTCGCGTGGGCAATCAGAGCGGGGTGGCGGATGCCTGGCGGATGATCGCCCGCACGTATCTGATTCAGAAACGCTACGAAGATGCCATCGCCTGTTGCCAGACCAGCCAATCCATCGCCGAACGGTCACGGGACGAGTTGCGGACCGGAGGAGCCCGGTATGTGCTGGCCCAATGCTACGAGGAAACGGGCCGCCTGCGCGATGCGGCCGATCTGTTGGAGCAAGTCGTGCGAATGGACGAGAAGTATCAACTGCCGAAATTAGCCGAAAACCGCTCCAGACTGGCGGTGCTTCGGTCCAAACTGTCCGAGCAGAAGTCGGCGCCGGCCCGCCACGAGTCCCGCGCATGACTGCTGCTGCGTCGCCGCTGTGGTCCCAACTCCGTGCGTCGCTCACCGCCTCGTTTCCTCAATTGTATGAGCTCGAAGCCGGCGGCGCCATGGCGATGGACCTTGGGTCCGACGGCTGGCTGCTGGAAGTGACGCCGGATGGACGGGTGCTCTGTCAGTATGGAGTGGCGATGGACGACGTGATGAGTTTGATGTCGGAGGGCACGCCGGAAGATCTGGGTACCGATGAAGTAGCGAAGCAGGCCAAATACTTTATCCAGCCGGCCGTGTCCAAGTATCGCCCCGTTCTCCTGCAGTCCGGATTTACGGAACGGACCGAGATGAACGACGAGTATGTGGCTGTCACATTCGAACGGACGGTCGATTTTGGCCAGCCTGCGGCGGTGCAGAATCTGATGCGCTGGTGTCAGCGCACGATCGGGGTGGCGGGATGAAATCCAAGACACCTCCGGGCCGGATTGCCACCTTCGAAGATTTCCGGACAGCCGTCTCAGCCTATCGTCTGCCGGCTATTCTGCTCACGGCGCTGGAGATGGATCTCTTCACCACGGTCAGCACTCAGCAGTGGACGATGCCGGAGTTGGCCAAGGCACTGGGGGTGAGCGAGCGTGGCCTGACGATTCTCTGCCGCAATCTGGCGATGGCGGGCCTGCTGCATAAACAGGGCGGGACATATTGGAACAGCCGCCTGGCTGCAACGGCGCTGAACCGGACGCATCCGGCGTACCGGGGCGATTACCTCGATCTGCTCAAAAGCCACCAGAGCGATTGGGTGCGGTTGCGCGAGTCCGTGCAGAGCGGGCTGCCGCTCGATCATAACGAACCGGAAGAGCCGGACTATCGTCGGCGTTTCACCTGGGCGATGCACCACCGGACACTCGAGACGGCGCCGAAAATTGCGGCACAGCTCGATCTGCGCCGCGCGCGTACTCTGCTCGATCTCGGTGGAGGGCCCGGCACCTATGCGATGGCGTTTCTTGCCCGCAATCCGCAGTTGCGGGCGACGGTCTGCGACCGGCCGGCTGCGCTGGAGGTGGCGAAAGAAATTGCGGCGACACACAAAGCAGGCAACCGGCTGTCCTATCTGCCATTGGATTTCACACAAGCAGCCATTCCGGGTCGGTACGACGTGATTTGGTACTCGAATGTGCTGCACATCTATTCGCCGGAGGTTAATCAAGCGGTGTTTGCCCGCGCCCGGGCGGCTGTGCAGCCCGGCGGCCGGTTCATTATTCAAGATGCGTTTCTGCACGACCGCGAGGCGTTGTTTCCGGAAGAGGCAAGCCTGTTTGCGGTCTCGATGCTGCTGTTTACCGAGGGCGGCAATACCTATTCGTCAGCCGACACCACCCGGTGGTTGAAGCAAGCCGGCTTCGGACAGGTCAGGTTGCTGCGGATGAACCGGCAGACGGAGGATTGGGAGGACGGCATCCTGGAGGCATCGGTTCCTGGGGCACATCCAGGAACAACCGGCCGCCGAGGACGATCACGAGGAAGTTCAAAACGCCGCTGATTCCGCTTCGAAGCAAGGCCCCATCGTCCGGGGATCCCTTTGTCAGGATCTGTACGATGGTCGCCAGATCCAACGCCAGCCCCACCGTTCCATAGATCACGCAACCCATAAGGGCCCAGCGCTGCTGTCTCCACACCAGCGCGGCCAACCCCACCGGCATCGCGACCAGAAACCCGACCCAGAAAGGATGAACCGACGGGTGTGCGGACTGTTCCGGCCACACGGACCATCCGCCGACGAGACTCACGAGCGTCAGGACCGCGATGAGCGGGGTGGTTGGCATGACGGGGCGACTATATCGCCGGACACGTGTTGCCGCAACGGTGTCTTGTGTAGTCGGAAAGGCGGATGATAGGCTGCGGGTCCCATGGCGGAGCCGTCGACACCGAGCGACCGCCGGTCGCACACGTTGGTCTACGATGGAGAATGCCGGCTCTGTGTGGCGACCAAAGCACGGCTCGAGCAGGCCGGTGCCGGGGGAGCCGGATTCGAGGTCCGGTTTCTGCCATATCAATGTGACGAAGCCAGACAGGCGCTCGGCAGCCGGTATCGGCCGGGACGTCCGGAGATGGCGTATTTGATCGGGCCTTCGGGGGAGATCCGTGAGGGGCTGGATGCCTTTTTGCCATTGGCTCCCGGTCTTCCTGGTGGCCGGGCGGCGGTGCAGTTCTTACGGGTGCCGTATGCAACAGTGGTGGCCCGGTGGCTGTACAGGCTGATTGCCCGGTCCCGCTACCGGCTGTTCGGGTCTGTGGGGAGAATCCGTGAACGGGAGTGAAGTGATGTTTTGGGGCCACAACACAGGGGAATAATGCGCTCGATGAGACACGGCCCCCTCTTCTGGAGGGGGGTAAGCCGGACTCTGGGGGAATATCTCTTTGCCGGGATTTCGGAGACAATCTGGTTACGGCAAGGAGGAACCATGCGACTGATTCACTGGATTTCAAAAGTCTTCGGGGTGCTGGTTCCCAGCCGGTCTTTGGCCATGGATAAAACGGCGTTTCTCCCCAAATTGCGCCGCCTGAAAGCGCTGCCGTGGGTGCTCGTGGCGGTCGGATGCTCGTCATTGATGGGCGGGACAGCAATGGCTGAACCGCAGCATGCGGCGGGCACGATTGTCGCGGCCGGTTTCGGATATCAAATCGGCGACACGTCCACGATTACGGTGAAAGTCTACGATGCCGCCAGCGGCATCGTCCTGTCGGACGAATCATTCGAACTGAACGTGAAAGAAGAAGGAGCCTCGTCCGCGACCCCGGCGCCGCGTATTTTCGCCGGCGGAGTCGGTCCGGGGGCGACGGATTTATCGAACTTTGTCTTGCGCGTCTACGACGCCCGAACCGGCGCGTTTCAATGGGAAGGGCAGCTGAATCTGACGCCGCAGGCCGGTGCGGGATCCGGCCATCTGGTGTCCACGGTGGTTCCGCGCCGCGCGACCGTCACCAAAATTCATGCGCCGGCGATGGCGCCGCATCAGCCGTTGTTTTTGCTGCGGGCGCTGGATTCGATGACCGGCGGGCTGGTGTGGGAAGACGAGTTCTCGACCGACGGGCAAAAGCTGGGCCGGTTCGAGCGGATCGCCGATCGTCGCGCCGCCCTGGTCGATGCGCCGGTGTCCCGTACGTTCGACTTCAGAATTCGCGTGTTCGAATCCGATGGGCGCACGGTGGCCTGGGAAGATCAATTTGCGCAAAAAGACGCGCAGGATGAGACCGCCGCCGATGTGGAAGAAGAACGGGCGCAACTCCTTCAGGCCTGGCCGGAATTCGTCGAGCCCTCCGCAGAGCCGGCGCACATCTAGCCGGCTCCCGCAGTCCTCCACTCTTGAGATTGATAGATGGGTGTGCAGACGGACGGTTACGTCCGTTTGTGTTGGAACGTATCCAGCCATTGTTGCTGGAACTGGTCGTAGGTGAGGAAGAGTTTCGTCTGCAAGGCGGTGGCGACCGTGGCCTTGGTTTTGAAGGCCGCCAGCAGTTCGTCCACACGCGGCATACCGAACCGGTCGATTAGAAACCGGGTGGCGGAATTCGCTTCGATGTACGCCAGCGCGGCGACGTTGTGCGGCAGGTGGCCCCACGATCCCTCGAGATATTGAAGGGGAATGACCTTGACCTCACTCGGCATGGCCTGATTCAGGTCGGGCCAGTCGGTGCCCGCCCATTGCATCGCAAGTCCTTCGTTCAGCCAGAGCGGCAGCGACGTGTTGCTCGGACCTAACCGATCGTGCAGCAGTGCGTGCACATATTCGTGGCGCAAGACGCTGGTCAGCCATTTCGTATCCGTCGTCGCTCCTTGCGTGGGAATTTGAATCCGGCCGAGCACCGGATCGAACAGTCCGTCCGCCCAGACCGGGCTGCCGGTCGCACTCTGGAAGTGGTCCTTCGTATGGAGAACGACGACGATCGGTTTGGACGGAAAGTGGCCGAACCGCTGGCCGATGTCGCGATACGCGTCTTCGAGGATGTCGAGCACCGTCGTCCAGGTCTGGGCATCTTCCTGCCCGTCGAATTTCACCGTGAAGTGCGTGCTGTTTCTGGCCAGCATGTTGGTTTCCGCCGCGTCGGCCCGGCGGACCTTGGCTGTGACCATGGTGAGATACGATTGCAAGGCGGGGTCCTGATTGATCCGCTCGGTGGCCTGCGTCAAATGGACGAGCGCGTCGGAGAACCGGTCGCGTTCGGACAGATGATCGGCCATGGCCAGGTGTGGAAACGGTTCCTTGGGTGCCAGCGCCATCAGGTTCGTCAAAAACTCGTCGTTGAGTGCGGGATCGCGGAGCGCCCAATAGGCATGGGCCAGATTCAGTTGGACAACCGCATTCTGGGCGTCGAGCCCGGCGGCCCGTTTGAACGCTTTCACGGACACTGAGGGGCCGTACAACCGTTCCTGTTGTAAGCCGAGATTGTTCCACAAAATAGCGACGTACGGCGCAACCTTCTGATCCGAACGCACGGCGGTCAGTTGCGATTCCGCCGCGGACAGATTGCCGGCTTCAATTGCATCCCGGATCGCTTCCAGCTCGGTCTTCTGCTGAGTCTCCGGCGCCACAGTCTGGTCGATGGCGCGGGCCGCAGGCAGGTCGTCCTTTCTCGTCTCGACCGGCGGTGATGGCGGGGCAGTCTCAACAGCTTCGACCACAACCGGGGGGGCGAGGTGTTCGTTGAGCAGCACAGGAAAGAACTGCGGCTTGAGCACGGCCTGATAGAACAAAAAGAGCAGCAGGACGATGCCCAGCGGAGTCAGAATATGGAAAATACTGCGTTTATACATGCCGTGACTCTAGCATCCGGGCCGGGCGGGACAAAGCATTGGCGCAATTTACGCAGGCTTATGGAGACCGGTCGGTCGTTGAGCAGGGCCGGGTCCTGTGCTACGATCCGCCACCGGTATGCAGACGCCATCCGAGTCGGCCCCCTCAGTGCCGTTTCAGGAATGGTTGGATCGCGTCGCGCGTCCGATCGAATTTGCCAGCCGCGACGAATGTGCGCATCTCGGCGCGGTGAAAAATCTCGGCACCTTCGTTTCGACACAAGTTCTCACCGCTCTGGCGCAACAGGTTTATCCCGCCGGCATTGAAGCCCGGCTGGTCTCGTTGCGCGACCTGTTCACGGACTTTCCCTCGACACTTCCCCTGGATGAGCAGCGCCGGCGTCTCCAATCGGCCTGCGCCATTGTGCGTGCGTTGCGCGAGGCGGCGGAGTCGTCGTTGCAGGCATGGGATGTGGAACCTGCGCCCGCCACGCCGAGCCCAGTGCCGATACCGGTTGGGAAGGGGCGGGACCTCTGGGCGCTCCCCATCCGGTTCGTGAAAGGCGTCGGGCCGAAACGGACCAGTCTCCTGCAGCGGCTGAGAATCGATACGGTCGAGGATGCCCTATGGACCGTGCCCTGGCGGTATGAAGACCGGTCACACATGACGCCGATCGGCAATCTGGTGCCGGGGATGACGGCGTCCGTTTGTGGCACGGTCGTCAAAAGCGAGAATAAGCGGACGAGAAACCGCCGGTTCACCGTGCTGGAAGTTCTGGTCGAAGACGAGACGGGGCGGGTCCAACTTGTCTTTTTCAATCAGCCGTATCTGGAACAGATTCTGACGGTCGAGAAGCGCGTCATGTTGAGCGGGCGGGTCATCGCCGGCCGGCAGGGCTGGATGGTGCCGCGCATGGAGGCGGTGCAGTACGAAGTCGTGGGCAAGGCGACCGAGTCGACGCTCCACGTCGGGCGGATCGTGCCGATTTATCATGAGACGAAGGGCTGGACGTCGCGCCAGATGCGGGTGTTGGCGAAGGGGTTGCTGGAAGAGCACACGGGCGACGTGCGCGACCATCTGCCGGTGGCCGTTCGCGCCCGCCAGCGGCTGATGCCGATTCAGGAAGCGTTGCAGGACGTTCATTTTCCAAAGGCCGGCGCCGATCTGCGGTTACTGGAGCAGGGCAAGACCGCTGCGCACCGGCGCCTGGCGTTCGAAGAATTGTTCCTGTTGCAGGTGGCGCTGGCCACGCGGCAGCGGTCGGTGCAGGAGGAAACGAAGGGGTTGCAGTTCAATCCGCGCACGCCGATGCTGGACAAACTGGCGCGCTTGCTTCCGTTCCGGCTTACGCCGGCGCAGGACCGGGTCGTGCGGGACATCTTACGCGACATGCTTGCTCCGCGCCCGATGAACCGGTTGATTCAGGGAGATGTGGGGTCGGGGAAAACCGTGGTGGCGCTGCATGCGATCGTCATGGCCTGCGGGTCCGGCTATCAGGCGGCGCTGATGGCGCCGACGGAGATTCTGGCCGAGCAGCATTATCGCAATCTTCGCGGCCTGCTGGATGCGCTGGGTATCAAAGCAGCGTTGCTGCGCGGCGGGGATCCGGTCGCGGTTAAGAAGGCGCAGGCGGCGCAGGTGGCGTCGGGGCAGATGCACGTGGCGATCGGCACGCATGCGCTCATCCAGAAAGGCGTCGCCTTCAAGAATCTGGGGCTGGCGGTCGTGGACGAACAGCATAAGTTCGGCGTATTGCAGCGGAAGAGTCTGATCGAAAAAGGTTATCGTCCCGATGTGCTGGTGCTGACCGCGACGCCGATTCCCCGGACGCTCGCGATGACGGTCTACGGCGATTTGGATGTGTCCGTGATCGATCTGCTGCCGCCGGGTCGCCAGCCGGTGCGGACGTTTCTCTTCGGCGAGGCGCAACGGCGGCGGGCCTATCAGATCCTGCGCGATGAGTTGCGGAACAAGCGCCAGGCCTATGTGGTGTATCCGCTGGTCGACGAGTCGGAAAAAATCGATCTCAAGGCGGCGATTCAGGGTGCCGAGCGGTTGCAGCAGGAAGAATTGTCCGGCTACCGGGTCGGGCTATTGCACGGGCGCATGAAGGCTGCCGAAAAGGAGGCGGTGATGGCCGAGTTCAAAGCCGGCAAGATTCAGGTGCTGGTGGCGACGACGGTCATCGAAGTCGGGGTCGATGTGCCGAATGCGACGGTGATGATGATCGAGCATGCCGAGCGGTTCGGCCTGGCGCAACTGCATCAACTGCGCGGGCGGGTCGGGCGCGGCACGCAGCAGTCGTATTGCCTGCTCATGGCGGCTTCGTTGGGTCGGGCGCGGTTGCCGATGGACCGACGCTCGGCGGAGGGCGAGGACGCGGTTTCCACGGCACGGGAACGATTGGATGCGTTGGTGCAGTCGAACGACGGGTTTGTCATCGCCGAGGAAGACTTGCGGATCCGGGGGCCCGGAGAATTTTTCGGATTCCGGCAGTGGGGCATGCCGGAATTTCGCGTGGCGAACATCGTGCGGGACGGTGAGTTGCTGCAGCAGGCCCGCCAGGAAGCCTTCGCGTTGTTGAAGCAGGATCCTGGACTGAAGGCGTCCGCGCATCAGGGTTTGCGGGATGCGATGCTGCGCAAGTGGGAAAAGAAATTGGAGTTGGGCTCAGTGAGCTGACGTAGGTGATGCGTGATGAGTGATGTGTGATGAGCGCAGATGATCGGCTGATGAAGAACTCGCCAGGCCTTCACTCGTCACCGATCGCTGGTCACTGATCACGAGGAACGGTATGGGTTTACTGCAGCGGCTGAAGCATGATTTGAAAACCGGGCTTGCGACGCTGCGTCTGGGGACGGCCTATGCCGCGAACCGCGCGCTGGAAGAAACGGAACTGCTCCGGATGCGGCTCGAAGTCTGCAAGCTCGATCAACAATTATCCGATCTCTACAAGGACATCGGCGAGCGCGCTGTCAGCATGAAAGAGCGGGGCGAGATGGCGGAGCGGGTGTTGGCTGATGCCGAAGTCACCCGGCTGGTTCGTGAAGTGCAGATGCTGAGGGATGCCCGCCGGAAGCTGGAAATGGAGATGGAAGAGATCAGGAACGAGGAATGACCGTCCCGCCTGCCCGCCCGCGACGTCTGGCCGGAATCGATATCGGAACGTTGACCTGCCGCCTGCTGATCGCCGAATTTTCGCCGGGGCAGCCGCTCAAAGAACTGCGATCCGAACGGAAGATTCTCCGCTTGGGCGAAGGCGTAGACCGGACGAAGCGGCTCAATCCTGCCGCGATGGATCGCGTCATCCACTGTCTGAAGGAATGGAAGGCGATCATCGACGGCGCGCAGGTCGATGCCTGTGCGGCGGTGGCAACCAGCGCGGTGCGCGATGCTGGGAATCGGCAGGAGTTTCTCGATTGCGTCGCCCGTGAAGCGGGGTTTGCAGTCGACGTGATCACAGGCGACGAAGAAGCCTGTCGTACGATGCTGGGCATCCGTTCCGGTTTGCCCGCCGGTGTGACGGACATGCTGGCGCTCGATGTCGGCGGCGGCAGCACGGAATTTATTCTGGATCGAATCGGCCAGGCGCCCGTCGTTTGGTCCATCGATATCGGGGTCGTGCGTCTCTGCGAGCGGGTCTTGCATCACGATCCACCGACGGCCGCAGAGATCCAGCAGGCCCGCGACTGGGTGCGAAAGGAAACGGAGGCAGCCGTCGCTGGAATGCCACGCACCGCCGAACAGGCGTTTGTCGGCACAGCCGGGACCATTACCTCGCTGGCTGCGATGGCCCAGAAGTTGCCTGTCTATGAGCCGGCGCGCATCCATAACTATCGGCTTCAACTGGCAACGGTTCAGGATCTCGAACAACAACTTCTGAGCCGCACCAAGGCCGCTCGCGTCGGCATGCCGGGGTTGGAACAGAACCGCGAGGAAGTCATCGCCGCCGGCGCGGTCATCATCCGGACAGTGATGGAGACGTTAGAGGTGTCGAGTGTGCTGGTGAGCGATCTGGGCTTGCGGGAAGGGGTGTTGATCGATCTGGCTCAGCGCTGCGAGTACCACCGATAGCCTTTGTTCTCGGTGAACTGGGCTTTCGGTGCGCCGCCGGGTTTTTCCAGCAACAGCACTTTGAAATCGAGCAGGCCGAACCAGGCGGGGTCCGCTACGTCGTGATAATGGCAGCCGTGGAGTTTGGGCAGGATGTCACCCAGGGCCTGCTGAAGTTCCGGTTCGGTATAGGCCCGGACGATGAAGGGTTTGTTCATCGCCTGGCAGAAGCGCTGGATCGTATACGCGGCGCCGGTGCAGAGGACTTTGGTGTCCGGTTTGAGCGCGAGGAATTGCGGGAGCGAGAGATACCGCTCCTGAAAGCCGAGCCAGCGGACGGCCTGACGCAGGTGGCTGTACTGCACTTCGTACTCGGTGTGGCCGGGCAGCTTCACCGGCGCCGGCCAGCCTTCTTCGATGCCGAACTCCGTTAAAAAGGCGCGGCCTCCCGGCTTCAGCACCCGCCAGAGTTCGGCGACGAAGCGGATGGGTCCCAGGTTGAAGATGACGTCCTCAGGGACGGTGGCCTCGATAGGGAGCCGTAGCCGCCTGATCCAGTCGAGCGCTTCCTGATGTTGCTCGGTGTCGCCCGAGCCATCCAGCAATTCTTTTCGTGTGAGCTTCACCGGTGTCATGTCGGCCATGTTCTCGTTGTCGATTACCAGATCGATCGAGTTGTCCGCGAACGGGAGCGCCTCGCCGTTCGCGCGGGTGCCGGTGCACTGCCAGCCGCCGGCCTTGGCCCGCGACACCTGCCGCTTCAAGAACGGCTGTGTGATGTCGAGCGAGAGATAGGTGATGCCCTGCCGTTCGAAGGGAAGTAGTTCCTTGCCGAGCTCCTGCGCGACGTAGCCGAGTCCGCCGCCGACTTCGAGGATCGTTTTCGGTTTGGGATTGAACCAGCCGAGCTTGCGAAGCTGCCGCATGAGCAGCCGGCCGTAGGTCAGTCCGTTGAGCGCGTCGTTCGGCTCACGGAACAGGTGCGAGACGGTGGTTTCGATCAAGTCGAAGTGGCCGTCGTCTTCGGCGCTGTGCGTCAGCTCGTGATGGTGAAAGTCCTCCAGGTGCGCTTCGCCCTCGAATCCTTCCTGGCCGGACCAGCCTTCGCGAATCTGCTGGAGCAGGATGTCCCACTTCGCTTTGTGCCGGTGGCCCCCGGGCGGCTCGGTGCCGTAGTAACAGAGCGAGTAGTTCGGCGTGGCCCAGCGCTCGAGGTGCCAGTGGCCCGGCTGTCCGTCGGGGCCGCAGATCTTGGCGCCGTATTTTTCAAGGAGCGCACCGACGGTCGTATGCCCGTTCATCGCCCGCAGCATCTCGACGCCGGTGCTGTTCAGCCGTACGAGGGGAAAGGTGTCGTCGAGCGGGGCGAACCAGTATTCATCAGCGTGGTGCTGGTAGGCCACGAGGTCGGGGATCCGCCAGGCCAGGAGTGTCAATGTGTCTCCGGCCAGCTGCAGCGGCTCTTGAACGGCGGCAACGGGTTTCATCGTGCGCGGGTGTCGATCACGAAAGCCGAAAGCCTACAGGACCGCACCGCACTCTCGCAAGACCCGCGGTGCGCTTAGAGTTGGGACGGCAAGGGAGAGGAATCGGTCACGATCAGCACGCCGCGCATGATGGGATGGATACGGCAGTGGTACACGTAGCGTCCGGGCGGCAGGCCGGGCAGAGAAAAGGTGCCGCCCGGCGGCATGGTGCCGGAGTCGAAACGACAGGGCGCATCGTCTTCCAGGCAGCCAAGGTGCGTAATCGTGTGGTCTGTGGGTGTGGGGTTTTCCCAATGGATGGGACTTCCGCTGGCGACCGTTGCCGCGGCGGGGACAAAGTAAGGTGAACCGTCCTCGATCAGAATTCTGGTGGTCGGCGATGCCGCTGTTGTGGGCCAGGTCAGCCCTGCGACCAGGAGGCCGGCGAGCGCGATGCGGAACGTCCAGTTCACAGTCTTGGTTCCTTTGTGGTCCTGCTTCGTATGATCCACACCGGCAGTGTTGGATTCACAATGTCGATATTCATCTTACCATGGCCGTAGACGTTGATCGAAGAGGAAGCGAACCCCTTGACGCTCCATCGGGTTTCGTATGATGCTCCGCGTCCTATGCAATGGATCATTGCAGCCCTGTTGGCTGTCTGTGTCACGTGCGGGGCCAGCGGGTTCGCGCGGGCCCTCACGTTGGATGCGCCCAAGGATGGTGCGGTCCTACATTCGGGCGAGAAAGTTCCGGTGGTTGTCCGTCCAGAAGATACCGCAAATTTTCGTGAGGTCCGCTATTTTTGGCTCAGAACGGGGGAGGAATCGGTAGCGGTTCATCGCGCCGCGCCGGCGCTGTTTCAGCCGGCAGATCCCAAGCGGCCAATCGACGGGATGCTGACCGTTCCGCAGGAGGGACTGGGACTCATGCGGCTGTTGGCGGTGGGAGAGGTGGTGGCCGGCCGCCTGGCCGGGCAACTGGATTTTGACGAAGTGGTCGTGCAGGTGGAGCCGTCGGTGCGGCTGATGGCCATCGAGTTTGCCGTGGAGAAACCCTGGCGGTTGAATCAACTGGGTAAGCGGTTGCCGGTTCCGGCGATGGGGCAGTTTGAAGACGGCACGGTGCGGCCGCTGGGCGGACAGGGAACCGGCAGTGGCTTCCGCTCGTCGGATGACCGCGTCGTGCAGGTTGATCAGATGGGCGATCTGGTCGTGACAGGCCGCGGGCGAGCGTCCATCACCGTTATGAATCGCCGGGTGGAAGGCATCCTCGACGTCGTGGTCGAGAGCGACGACGAACCCAATCGGTTTCCCATGGCCGGCACGCCTGCCACACTGACAGCTAACCCCGGATCGGTGGTGGTGTTGGATGGACGGCAGAGCCGCGATCCGGACGGCGACCCGTTGCATTTCGAATGGAAGCAGACGAGAGGCCTCAAGGTCGATCTCACCACCCCCAACGAGGTCCGCACGACGTTTGTCGCCCCGCACGTGAGCGCCCGCCGGCTGCTGCAATTCCAACTCCAGGTCACGGATTTGAAGGGGCCGGATACGGTTAAAGGGGCGGACAGCGTGCCTGCGGTCGTCGATGTTTGGATCGAACCGTGAGGCCGGAAATTCCTGGAAAATACCATGGGGAACCCCGTTGCAAAGGTCGTTCGTTCGTGCTAGATGGAGGCCGCTACGCCCGACGCCCCGCGCGGCGACCGTAGAGGAGGCCTGCTGATGGCGAAGACCAAGAAGAAAGCGGCGAAAAAATCTTCCGGCAAGAAGAAGCCCGCCAAGTCGTCGAAGAAGCGCGCTGTCAAAAAGACGGTGAAGAAACGCCTGGCTGTCAAACGGTCCACGCCTGCTGCCAAGAAGAAACCGGCGAAGGTTTCCGCGCCCAGTGCCAAGCCGTCTGCCCCGAAAAAGGGATTCGTCGAGGACGAATCCCCGCGCAAGCCGATCGTGGCCAAGGCGATGCCGCCGATGGAGCCGGACGACGCCGATCTTGAGGACGACGTCGGGGATGAGGATTTGGAAATGGACGGCGACATGGACGACGAAGAGGTCCAGGAAGATTTGGATCTCGACGGCGAAGACGACGACGTGGATTATCTCGAAAAGTCCGAAGACCTCTTAGACGACGCCGACGACTATCGCAATCATTGATGGGCCGCCGTTTCACGCGTCGTGCGAAGGCGGCGTGAGTGGATCGCCGGGTTTTCCGTTCAATCCTTCCTGCCGCCGCTGACCGCCATGAGCCATTTTCTCTTCACGGCCGGCACGCTCCGGGAACGGAGTTCACTCGACAGTGCAACGTTGCAGTTGGGGCATGGCATGTGGGGCTGTTGCACGGCGCTCATCCGGGACAATCTGGCCGCATATCTGGGCCCTGATTCCTGCGGACTCGTATACGTGCTGAAGGTCGGCATCTGCGCGGAGTTCCGGATCCTCTCCTCCGTGTGCGCGTTCCAGGACATGGACGATCTGCTGCAGGACGAACTCAGGACCGAAGCGCGGTTCGGATTTCTCCGTGTGGCCGTGACGCGGCGGTGGGCGATGTCGCCGCAGGACAGCCATGCCATGCTGCAGGAGGTGTTGAACATTCCCGACCAGGCGGAGTTATCCCGGCGGCTGAGCCTCGGTATGCACCGGCTGACGGAGGGCGAGTACCGGACGATGGTGGAACGGCTGGGGGCCGGCCATTCGATGAGCTGACGGAGACTCTGCGCAGCATCCTGCCTTGCCTTGCTCCGGGGCATCTCGTATAACGACCGCCATGCGATTCCATCGAGCGAAGGGCCGGACAGTGCTTGCGTGCGCCGTGCTTCTGTGGGGAATCGGGTGTGCGTTGTCCGAACCGGTTGCGGCGGCGTGCAACGTCGAATCGTCGGCCGACAAAACAGGTTCACTGAAGCGCACGCTGGCGCCGGACTGCACGGCGGCCGAACGGGAGGCGCAGGCCGTCGAGAGTGGCGTCGTTATGAACGCCCTGGCGAAGGGGTGGGCCGTCGAGTTGACGGGCGTGGTCATCCGGGGCGATCTGATACTGGATCGATTGCCGGTGCAAATGATCCGGACGCCGGGCAATCTGACGCCCGACCAGCGGGAGGCGTTGAGCCGGCTCAACGCCGAAGAAATCCGGTCGGTATCCGCACCCGTGACGATTCGCGATGCAGTGGTGCAGGGCACGATCCGCCACCGTTCGGCGAAGGGCACGCTGCAATTCGAAGGGCCGGTGGATCTGCACGGCACCCGGTTCATGCAGGGGGTGGATCTCTCGCGATCCCTGTTTCAACGGGCGGTCGACCTGTCGGCGGCGCGGTTCGAACAGGAATCCTATTGGGTGCAGGGGCAGTTCGGGGAGATGCTGAACTGCGCCGACACGAAGTTCGGCCCGCATACGCGCTTCCACCGGTCGACGTTTCGTGGGGTCGTCGAGTGCACGGGAGCCCTGTTCGACGGCATGGCGGAATTTCTCGAGACGACATTCGAACAGCGCGCGTCGTTCGCGAATACGCGATTCGGTCTGGGCACGGGGTTTTCGGGCAGCCGGTTCATGCGGTCAGTAAGCTTTGTGGATGCGATTTTCAGCCGGGAGGTGTTTTTCGGGTTTGCGCAGTTCGAGTCCGAGGCCTCGTTTGCGGGTGCGCGGTTCCTCGGGGCGGCGGATTTTTCGAATGCGGTCTTCGCACGTCCGGACGATCTGTCGAAGGCCCATTTCGACCGGCCGCCGGGGTTCGCGCATGCGAAACGCACTGGTCCGGAGTCTGCGCCTGGTGGAGGCACGTCTCCCGGCGTTCAATATATCTTCACCCTTGGTCTTCTGATTGCAGCGGCGCTGCTGGTGGCGTACGCCTACAAAATCAAATAGCCGCGTATCTCCATCGACCCCCATATATAGATCGAGACTTGCCCTGGAGCCCTATAAATTGATATAACTACCGCCTGTGGAACCCCAGATCGACGGGTATCACCAGACCGAACTGCCCTATCAGGTCCGCATCGAGAATTTCGAGGGACCGCTCGACCTGCTGCTGCATCTCATCAAGAAAAACGAAATCAACATTTACGATATCCCCATCGCCCTGATCGCGCAGCAGTATCTCGAATATCTGGAGGCGATGAAGGATCTGAACCTCAACGTGGCGGGGGAATTTCTCGTCATGGCGGCGACGCTGCTGCAGATCAAATCGAAGATGCTGTTGCCCGCCGATGAA
>OMJK01000197.1 GCA_900299325.1 Nitrospiraceae bacterium
AAGAACAACCCGGCCGTGCTGAATCCCAGATTGATCATCGTGAGCAGGCTGCCCTGGAGCCCCTGGTAATTGAGCGCAAACAGGCCGACCACGATGAACCCCAGGTGGCTGATGCTGCTGTAGGCCAGCAGGCGCCGGAAGTCCGGCTGGATCAACGCCATGACCGCGCCGTACAGAATCGCCGCGAGGCCGAGCAGCACGACGATCGTCACCACCTGCTCGCTTTGCGACGCGTCGGGCAGAAGCGGAATGCTGAACCGCAGAAAACCGAACGTGCCGAGCTTCAGCCCCGCCAGCACCACCGCCATGCCGATCGGCCCTTCGAGCAGGGCGTCCGGCAACCAGGTGTGGAAGGGAAACACCGGCGCCTTGAAGGCGAAGCCCATGAACATGAGCCAGAAGATCAGGACCTGCTGACTCACCGGCACGGGGACGGTTAGCAGTTCTAACAGGTCGAACGAATAGGCCTGATCGGTGCGATGCAGGGTGGCCCACTGATGGAAATTGATGTTCAGCAGCGCGATGCCGACCAGCATGAAGACGCTGCCGAAGAGCGTATACAGCACGTACTTCAACGCCGCGTAGTGCCGTTCCGCCCCGCCGCCCCATAGTTTGATCAGGAAGTAGCTGGGGATCAGCATCAGCTCCCAGAAGACGAAAAACAGAATCAGGTCGAGCGAAACGAACACGCCCATCGTCGTGGTTTCGAGCGCCAGCAGACACATCAGGTAGAGTTTGACCTGATGGCGGATCGTGTCCCAGGAGTACACGATGACCAGCACGGTGAGGAACGCCGTCAGACCGACGAAGAGCACGCTGATGCCGTCGACCGCGAGGTGATAGCTGATGCCGAGCGAGGGAATCCACCTAACATGCTCGGCGTGCTGCATGGCCGCCGAGTTCGGCGTAAACCGCCACATCACGCAGATGGCCAGCACCAGTTCGACCAGCGCAACCCCCAGCGCGTAGGCGCGCACCTTGTCCTCGTCGTCGACCAGCCAGAGCACGGCCGCCCCGATGACCGGGAGGAACACGATCCAGGACAGGATCGCAAAGCCGAACGGGGAGACGAATTCTTCTAACATCGGGCGCTCATAACTGGAGCAGCAGCTGGATGACGACGGCCAGCAGGAACAGGCCGGCCACGATCATCGCCGCGTAGTGGTGCACCATGCCGCTCTGAATTTTCCGGCCCTCCCGCGCGGCCAGGTGATTGCCGTAGCCGATGACGTTGAGCCCGGCATAAATGACGTGCTTCTCGATCCACGTGGAGCCGGCCGACCCCCAGTCGGCCGCCTGGCCGACGCCCCGCACCAGCCCGTCGATGACGGTCCGGTCGAACCAGTCCAGCCATTCTCCGAGACGCTTCGTCGGCTCGACGAACAGGAAATCGAACAACTCGTCGACGTAATATTTCTTGAGCAGCGTCGTGTAGGCGCCGGAGAATTTCTCCGCCCAGCGGTCGGCGGTATTCAAACTGATGCTGTAGAGGTAATGTGCCACGCCCCACCCGACCAACGCGATGGCGGTGGCGACGCCCATCAGGGTCATCACCAGCCCGGTGCTCGCCTCGTGTTCGGCACCGGCGCCGGCAATCGGCGCGAGGAACCGGTGGAACCATCCGTGCTCCGGAGGAAATCCGGCGAACCCACCGACCAGCGACAGCGTCCCCAGCGCGATCAGGGGCCCGATCATCACCATCGGCGACTCGTGCACATGTTCCTCGGTGTGATGATCCATCCGGGAGCGGCCGTAGAAGGTCAGGTACGTCAACCGGAACATGTAGAACGACGTCAGCAGCGCGCCGGTCGCCGCCATCCCGTACAACACATAATGGTGATGGGTGAAGGCGTGGGCCATGATCTCGTCTTTGCTCCAGAACCCCGCCAGCGGCGGGATGCCGGCGATCGCGACCGTTCCGATGAAGAACAGCCAATGGGTCATTGGAATCTTCGAACGGAGTCCGCCCATCTTCCGGATGTCCTGCTCGCCCGACAGCGCATGGATCACCGAGCCGGCCGAGAGGAACAGCAGGGCCTTGAAGAACGCGTGGGTCATCAAGTGGAAGATCGCAGCGGTATACGCGCCGATCCCGCAGCCCAGGAACATGTAGCCCAGCTGGCTGACGGTCGAATAGGCCAGCACGCGCTTGATGTCGGTCTGCACCAGGCCGATCGTCGCCGCGAAGAGCGCCGTGCAGCCGCCGACCACGCCGACAACACTCATGGCGGTCGGCGAGAGATCGTAAATGGCGTGGTTCCGGACGATCATGTAGACGCCCGCCGTCACCATCGTGGCCGCATGGATCAGCGCGCTGACCGGCGTCGGGCCTTCCATCGCATCCGGCAGCCAGGTGTATAGCGGCAGCTGCGCCGACTTGCCGACCGCGCCGACCAGGAGGCAGAGCGCGATGGCCGTGGCCATCTCCGGCGAGAGCTGGCCGGCCTGCGCGAAGACTTTGGTGTAATCGAGCGTGTGGAAATTGATAAAAACGAGGAAAATCGCCAGCAGGAACCCGGCGTCGCCGATCCGGTTGACGACGAACGCTTTGGTGGCCGCTTTCGCCGCCGACACCTTGTCGTAGTAATACCCGATCAGCAGATACGAACAGAGTCCGACGCCTTCCCAGCCGATGAACAGCACCACGTAGTTATTGCCCATGACCAGGAGCAGCATGGACACCATGAAGAGGTTCATGTACGTGAAGAAACGCGTGAAGCCCGCTTCGCCGTGCATGTACCCGACGGAGTAGACGTGAATCAGGAAGCCCACACCGGTCACGACCAGCAGCATGATGCAGGTGAGCGGATCGACGAGATAGGCCAGGTTGATCGTCAGGTCGCCGCCGAAGATCCATTGATACGCGACGACTTCGTGCGGGGTACCGGTCTTGAGAATGTCGGCGAAGACGCCGACGGTGCACAGGAACGAGAGCCCGACCGATCCCCAGGCCAGCCGGTGCGCAACTTCGTGGGAATAGCGGCTGCCCAGCAGACCGTTGGCAATGACCGCCAACAGCGGGAACACGGGAATCAGCTTGATGAGCAGGTCGGTTAAATCGGCCACGTTACCACTTCAAGAGATTCATCTCGTCCACGTTTGTCGAAATCTTGCCGCGGAACACGACGATGATGATCGCCAGCCCCACCGCCGCTTCGCCCGCCGCGATCGCGATGATGAACAGCGCGACGAGTTGGCCCGCCATGGAGTCCAGATAATGGGAAAAGGCCACCAGGTTGATGTTGGCCGCGTTCAGCATGATCTCGACGGACATGAGGACGATGATGAAATTCCGCCGGATGAGCACACCGAGCAGGCCGGTGATGAATAACACCGCGCTGACCGCCACGTATGCGCTTAACGGAACCATAGGCCTCGTGATGAGTGATGCGTGATAGGTGATGCGTTCGGAGCTAGTTTCTGCTGCAACTCGTCACTCATCACCGATCACCGTTCACCCGCGTCGTCGATCGCCTTCGGCGTTTTGGCCAGCACGATCGCCCCGATGATCGCGCCCAGCAGGAACACGCCGACGATTTCGAACTGCAACAGATAATCGCTGAACATCTTGATGCCGACCGCGTAGGTATCCCCTTCCTGCAGCACCGCCGTGATCGGCGCATCGCCCTTCGCGCCTTTGAACGGGGACTTGAACAGCAGGAAGAGGACGTACAGCGAGCCCAGGCTGGCCGGCGCGAGAAAATACAGGAACGACGAATGGAAATACCGCTCGTCGGTCTTGAGGTTCAGCAGCATGAGCACGAACAGGTACAACACCAGAATCGCGCCCGCGTAGACCACGACCTGAACGGCCCAGAGAAATTCGGCGTTCAGCAGGATGAACAGTCCCGACACGTGGAGCAGCAGGGCCAGCAGCGCGAGGCCGCAATGGACGGGGTGCTTCAACGCCACAGTGAGGACGCCCGCGGCAATACTGACGAGGGCGAAATACGCAAAGAACACGAGGGCCATCGCTTGGACTCAGCTCAGATGCTTGGGAGGCGGCTGGGTCGATTTCTGTACCGACTGCGGGAAGTAGTACCGGTACTCGCGGCTCGCCTCAACGTTCTGTTCCTGATTGTGGGCATACAAATATTTCTTCGCGTCATCGAGATGACGCTCGCCGATGTCGTAGAGCCGCTTCTTGTCGAACAGCAAGGTGCGCTTGTCGTGCGTGGAGTATTCGTACATCTTGGTCATCGCCAGCGCGTTGACCGGGCAGGCTTCGACGCAGTAGCCGCAGAACACGCACTTCGTCACATCGATGTAGAACTCGCTCGCGTACCGCTGCAACGGACGCTCCTTGTCTTCCTCGCTGATCACCTTGATGCAGTGCGACGGGCAGGCCGCTTCGCAGAGATCGCAGCCGACGCACCGCTCGCGCCCGTCGTCGTACCGGAGCAGCCCCAGGGCGCCGCGGTGGGTATCCGGAATCGCCCGCTGCTCGCGCGGGTACTGGAACGTGATCGGCCGGTGGAACATATGCCGGAACGTCACCTTCATCGCGTCCCAGATCTCGTAGAACAGGGCGGCCTGAAGAATTTTCTTGGTCAGGGCTCCGACGCTCATCTCGTCATACCTTCTCGATGCTGACCCATGTCTGCTTGAACGACGGCACGCCGGTCGTCGTATCCACCGCCACCGCCATCAAGTCTTTCACCGGCGGCTCGTTGAAATGTTCGGGGAAGAAACAGGCGCCGGGCGCAACGGACAGGTCGGCCTGCACGCCGATCTCGAGCGAGCCCTGATCGGACGAGAGCCGCACCTTCGTGCCCTCCTGCAATCCGAGCGTCTCCATATCTTTGGCGTTCATCCGGAGCTTGCCCGTGTTGGGCGCGATCGTGATCAGCCCGGACGCCTCCGTGGACATTTTCCCCGAGTGCATCAACACCTGCCCCATCACCAGCGCCAGCGGCCGCCGGCCGTCCCTGTTGGCCTGCGCCGCGCGGTAGCGCGCTCCCACTTCGGCACTGTAGCCGTTCGACAGATACTGATCCGGCGCCGGCGTCACTTTGCGCGGCTGGCCGAGATTGTAGTAGCCGGGCAGCAGCTTCATGATCTCGGCTTGAATGTCGTTGGCCGATTGATATTCCCAATTGGCGCCCATCCCGTTCGCCAGCGACGTCATGATGTGCCAGTCCGGCAGACTCTCGCCGATCGGATCCATCGCCTGGCGGACACGCAGGACACGGCCTTCCAGATTCGTGAAGGTGCCGTCCTTCTCGGCGTACGTGCAGGCAGGCAGCACCACGTGCGCCAGCCGGCCCGTGTCGGTCAGGAAGGGATCCTGCACCACCAGCAATTCCAGCTGCTCCAGCGCCGCCTTCACGTTCAGCGAGACCGGCAGCGTCGCCAGCGGATTTTCGCCGATCACATACAACGCTTTGATCTGCCCGTTCCGGCATCGCGTAAGGATATCCATCAGGTGCGCACTGGTTCCGGCGGCCGGCAGCGGAGCGTCCCACGCCTTTGCAAACCGCTCGCGCGCGGCCGCATCGTCGAACCGCGCCTGCCCCGGGAGAAACTCCGGCGCCACGCCCATGTCGACAGCCCCCTGCTCGTTCGGCTCCTCGGTCAGCGTATTCACACCGCACCCCGGCTTTCCGAGCTTGCCCGTAATCCAGGCCAGGTCGATCAGCTTGAGCACATTCTGATAACCGTCGGCACGTCGAACGATGCCTTCCGCGCACAGGATGATCGAGCGCGGCGCTTCGGCGAAAATCGCGGCGATCTCCTTGAACGACCCGACGGCCAGTCCGGTCTGCGCCGCGAGCTGCTCGAGCGACACTCCCGCCACGGCCGCTTTCAACGCCTCGAAGGCCTTCGGATGTTTCTTGACGGCCTCTTCGTCCACCAGATCCTGCGCCAGCGTCGCCTTGACCAACCCGTCAATCACCAGGCCCTCGGTGCCCGGCTTGATCAGGAAGGGATGCGAGGCGAGCTTCGCCATGTTCGTAACCGCCGAATCGAGCGTCACCACCTGCGCCTTGTAGACGCGGATCGCTTCTTTCACGCGGACAGCGGTTAGCGGATTGGTCTCGGTGATGTTCGAGCCGATCAGCAGCACAGCCTTGGCCTTGGTGAAATCTTCCCAGTCGTTCGGCGTCCGCCCGATGCCCACTGCGTGCCTGGAGGCATGGACGAAATTCAGATGGCCGTACCGCGCGCTGCTGTCGACGGCATTGCTGCCAAAGACACTGCGCATCAACTTCTGGAACAGATAGAGTTCTTCGTTCGTGCAGCGCGCCGTGATCAGGCCTGCGATGGCTCCGGCGCCGTACTGCTGCTTGACGGCCGCGAACCGGTCCACCACATGATGCATGGTCTCGAGCCACGACGTGGCCGCGAGTTGGCCGTCCTTGCGCACCAGCGGCTGCGTCAGCCGCGTCCGGCCGTCGATGTACTCGAACCCGAACCGGCCCCGCACGCAGATCCCGCCGTGGCCTTTGCTCGTTTCGGCGCGGTCGCCCCACTTGTTCTTCCACGAGAGCGGTGACGTCACGCGCACGACTTCGGTGTCTTTGGTTTCCACGTACAGCTGGCAGCCGTCCCCGCAGTAGTTGCAGGTCGTGGTGGTCTTCTTCATCTGCCAGGGCTTATACAGATACTTGGAGAATTTGTTGGTGATGGCGCCGACCGGGCACACGGCCAGGCAGTCGCCGCAGAATTCACAATCCAGCGCCACGTCGCCCTTGGGCACCACCTGGTTGAAGCCGCCCTTCTTCATGAACTGCAGCGCGTCGATCATCAGTACGTCCTTGCAGACGTTGATGCACTCCGCGCAGGCGATACAGCGGTTCATGTTGAAGTCGAGGACCGGGCTCCGCGTGTCTTCGGGAATGAATTTCTGTTTGGCGTTCGGCAGATTCGTCACGCCATGATGGAAGGCCATGTCCTGCAGTTCGCAGTGGCCGTCGGCGTCGCAGACCGGACAGTCGAGCGGATGGACCGACAGGTGCTTCTCAACCGCTTTCTTGCGCGCCTGGAAGAGATCGTCGCCTTCCGTCCGGATGATCATCCCCGCGGCCGCCTTCGCGGTGCAGGACCGGACCGGCGCCTTCTTCCCTTCCTGCATCACGAGGCACATGCCGCAGGAGCCGAAAGGGTCGAACGTATAGTGGTAGCACATGGCCGGAATGATCTTGCCCGTGCTGGAGATCACGTCGTAGAGCGACACACCGTCTTTGGCCGTGACGGTCTTGCCGTCGATGCTCAGTTCGATCGTCGCCGCTTCGACATCCGGATTCGTCGCTGGTTTCAATCCCATAAATCCCCTGGCTGTCAGCTCACAGCTTTCAGCGATCAGCTTTTGGCTGAAGGCTGACAGCTGATAGCTTCACGCTACCGATCACATTCCCCCATGACGATATCGTACGTTCCGAAGATCGTGACGGCGTCGGCGATCATGTAGCCGCGCGACATGTAATCGAACGCACCCATGTGAATGAACGAGGGGGCGCGGATCTTCAAGCGGTACGGCTTTCCGCCGCCGGTGCTCACAATGTAGAA
>OMJK01000198.1 GCA_900299325.1 Nitrospiraceae bacterium
CCAAGATTCCCGCCAAGGACGGTGCGTTGCTGGTCAGCGAAGGATTACGGCAGGGATTTCGTCCGGCGGAGTTGGTGGATCTGGCGCGGGAGGTCAAGCGGCGTGGAGCCGAGTTCCAGGATGGCCGGGCAAGCATTCAAGCGCTTCAGGAACAGGTGGCAAAGGGAGATCGGGGCGACCGGCTATTCCGCGACAGCGAGCATGGCGGGTCGGGTCGTGGCGACCGCACAGAGCGAACCAGCGGCGGTGGCAGTGGTGGTGGCGGAGGTGGCGGCGGCGGGGATCGTGGCGATCGCGGTGGCGGCGGTCGTGGAGGACGGGACCGCTGAGACTCAGCCTCTATCTGAATTCGACAAGGGCCTACGGCCGATGCGGGTCGTAGGCCCTTCGTGTTTCTGCTGCCGGCGACTCTCGCAGATGAATTCCAACAGCATTTTCGTCGTGCAGGGGAACCCGCTACAATGGGTGCGATGACGAACAGACGGATGGGTCGCAGCATCATCGATCGGTTACCGCGCACGACGATCACTCTGCTGCGCCGGCTTGGTCGGCTTGCCGATGCGCAGGGAGTGGCGTTGTATCTGGTCGGCGGCGTGGTGCGCGATCTTCTGCTCGGGCGGAAGCCTGGGGATCTGGATCTTGCCGTCGAGGGCGATGGACCTGCCTTCGCACGGCTGGTCGCGAAGCGCTATGGTGCGAGCCTTGTACCGTATGAGCGGTTCGGGACGGCACGGTTGATATTCGTCGACGGTAGAAAGGTAGATTGCGCCACAACGCGCCGGGAGTCCTATGCGCAGCCGGCTGCGTTGCCGGAGGTGCAGCCCGCGACCTTGTCGGAGGATCTCTATCGGCGCGATTTCACTGTCAACGCCATGGCCATCGGGCTTAACCCTGACCGGTGGGGACAGTTCTACGATCCCTATGGCGGCCGGCGCGACGTGCGATCGAAGACGCTGCGCGTGTTGCACGAAGGAAGCTTCGTCGACGATCCGACGCGCATCTTCCGGGCCATCCGGTTTGCTCAGCGGTTCGGGTTTTGTCTTGAACCGGCAACGCTGAAGTTGCTGCGCGCGGCCTCCCGCACTGATCTCATCGCCCGGTTGTCCGGACCGCGCTTGCGCAACGAGATCCTGCTGCTCGTAGGCGAACGCAACCCGGCCGAGCAGATCCACCGGCTCGCCCAACTCAGGCTATTGCGGTTTCTGCATCCACGCCTGCGTCTCGGTGCGCGCGCGGCCCGCGTCATCACGGTTCTTCCGAAGGCCCTTCGTTGGTGGAGTGAGCAGAGTCGTCAGCCCATTGATTGTCCGCTGGTGTATCTGATGGCGCTGTTATCCGAGAGCGATGCGGCTGTTATTCATGGCGTCAGCGAGCGGTTGCAATTTTCCTCTGCGCAATCGCGTGTGGTCGATTGGGCAGGAGCCAAGACGAGTCATGCCGCCAAGATGCTTGTGGGACGGAAGTTTCTGCGGATGTCGCAGATCTATCATTTGCTGGAGGGGATGCCGGCAGAGGCCATGGCATTGCTGGCAGCGAAAGGGATGGCTGGAAAAAGTGGGCAGGGTGTTCGCCGGTTGGCTCGGCGACTGGCTCAGTGTCTGTCGCAGACCCGCCGGGTGGCGGTTGCGACAACCGGCCATGATCTGAAGCGGCTAGGGCTTGCGCCGGGGCCACGATATGCAGACATTCTCGCCCGGCTTTTCGATGCGCGGTTGGATGGAGAGATCCGCACGGATGCGGAAGAACGAACATTGGCCGGTCGGCTTGTAGATACGTCGAGATAACGGTCGGCGTGAAAGGCCGCTCGTGACAAAGGGCAGTGCGAGGGCAGATCAGTTCAACGGCGCGATGGCGATCGAGACTTCGTTGGGCAACAGCAGCGTGACGTTGGCCTGATTGGCTTTGTCCGGTTGAATCAACGCGAACAACGGCACCGGCTGTGGAGTCTTGCTGGGGGGCAGCGTCAGCATGGCCGGAAAATCGATCAACGGCGAAATGGTCGCCAGGCTGGCGAGCCGCAACCGAAACGCCAGCAGCACATCCCGCAAGCGGATGGCTCGTTCCTCTTCGGACATCGAAGACGTCGTCGCGATGCCCACTTCCCATAAGGGCCGCGTGATCGAGACGGGGAACGACAGCCCGAGTTGCCGGGCGGTCGGTGTCACATCGATCAGCGCGCCGGATCGGATCGCTTCCTCCCGGCTGCGGAGGCTCGGGGTCGTGGGACCTTCGTTGGGAAGATCATGCTCGCCGGTGTCGGGTGTGACCGCCTCTGGTTCAGGAAGATCGGCAGCGGTTGCCGCAGGGACCTCTTCTTCCACACGCGCCTGAACCAGCGGGACCGGTTCCGACTGGCATTGCGGCAACGCTTTCACGATGCCGTCATAGATCAACCGCGCAGACGCCGACCAGGCGTCGTTGAACGGCCGGCCGGCAAACGCGGCTTCGGCAGCTTTCTTCTCGTCATGTGTCAGTGCCCGCTGCATCATGAACAGTAGATAAGCCGCACCGGGTGGATGTCAAGGCAGGGTGGGGCTGACGTAACTACTTACTCCGGCAGGGGTTTCCCTCTGGTTTCCGGCGCAAACCACAACACGACCAGCCCGACGAGGTAAATCAGCGCCACTGTACTGGCGGCCTGGTTGAAGGACCCGAGTGCGTTCACCAGCCATCCGGTCAGGAAAGGGGAGGCGGAGGCGAAGATGCGGCCGGCGTTGAAACAGAACCCGGCGCCGGTGGCGCGCAGACGCGTGGGGTAGAGTTCCGGCAGGTAAATCGGGAACCCGCTGAAGATGCCGTTGTTGAAAAATCCGAGCACCGGCAGCAGCAGGAGCACTCCAACATAGCTGGTCGGCAGCAGATAGGTCGCCGGCAGCATGATCAGGCTGCCGAGACACATGAAGGCGAAGACGGGGCGGCGGCCGAATCGGTCTGCGAGCGGGCCGAATCCAAGATAGCCGAAGATCGCGCCGGCGTTCAGCGCCATAATGGCATAGCTGACCGAGGCGGCGACCGCTGCCTGATCGGCTCCCTTCAGATCCGGCAGTTCTCGAATCAGCGTCGGCGCCCAGTTCGTCGAGCCCCACAGTCCGAAGACGGCCACGAAGGCCAGCGCGGACCCCACCCAGGTCGCCCGCTTCAGCCGGCCGGAAAAAATGGTGGAGAGCGGAATTGCGGCGTGCGCCTGAGCCTGTGTCCAACGCTCCGGTTCTTTGACCCAGAACCGGACGAGCAGCGCCACGAGAGCGGGGGCGATGCCGATGAGAAAGAGCAGACGCCAACTCGATCCTTTGAGCAGCAGGTTGAATGCGGCGGCGAGAAAAAATCCGACCGCCCAGGCGGATTGCAGAATGCCTGCGGCCTTCGCCCGATTGGCCTCCGGCCAGGTCTCGGCCACGATCGCGGCGCCGGCGGCCCATTCGCCGCCGATGCCGAGCGCGGTGAGGAAACGATAGATGGCCAGATGCCACCAGTCTTGGGACAGCGCGGCCAGTCCGGTGAAGACGGCATAGATCAGAATGGTTGCGATGAGTGTTTTAGTCCGGCCGAACCGGTCGGCCGCGATGCCGAATGCAATGCCGCCGATGGCCCAGCCGATCAGAAAGATCGAGAAGATGATGCCGCCATACCAGCCGATCTGCTCCGGCGACGCCGGGCCCGCCGGTGTGTGCAACAGTTCGTGCAATGCCGGATGGAGGACGATCGCATAGATGGTGGCATCCATCGCGTCGAACACCCACCCCAGCCAGGCGACGAACAGGACGAGCCATTGATAGCGGGTAATGCCGTTCCACCAGGAGGACGTGTCGAGTGCTGAGTGCTGAGGTATCAGCGAGGGCATGGATCGCGACAGGCTAGAATTCTTCATTGGAGGAGTCAAGGTGAAGCGGTTGGAACGAGCGTGTTATAGTCGCGGGCCATGGCGCGCATGGATTACTATCGCGTGTTGGGGGTTTCGCGGGAGGCCTCCGACGAGGACATCAAGAAAGCCTACCGCAAGCTGGTCTTCAAGTATCATCCGGATCGCAACGCCGCGACCGCCGAGGCTGAAGCGAAAATCCGCGAGATTAACGCCGCCTACGAAATCGTCGGCGACGCGGAGAAGCGCCGGAGCTACGATCGTCTGTTTTGGGGTGATGAGCCGCGCGCGGAGACGGCCGATCCGTCGGTTGTCCTCGACGAAATGGAGAAGAAACTGTTCGACGAGGGACGAAAAGAACTGTTTGCGATTCTGATGCAGGACGTGAAGCGGATCAAGGCGGAGCTGGCAATCATCCGCGAGCGGACGGTTGCCGAGCAGGGCTACGATTCGTTCAAGGACGACTTGGTGGCGGCCCGGGCGGCGGAGGCGATGCCGGATTTTCTGACCGATGAGATGGAACAGCGCAAGCAGCGGTTGGTCGAAGTGGCGACGGAGATGATGGTGTCGCAAGGCGTGGCCAAGCGCGGAGACGACGGTGGGATCCGGTCACTGCGCAACCGGCTCGAGACGGCCTTTCGCAACGGTCGGATTCACGGCGTCGCGTCGGCGCTGGAATTGCTGTATGAGCGGAAGTAGCGCTGCGGTCAGCCGGCAAGCGATCCTGCGACAAACCGTCCGGCTTTCATGACGCCCACGATGCGGCTCCGGTCTCGAAGCAGATCGATCCGCCGGAGCGGATTGCCGTCCACGACCACCAGATCGGCCTGAAACCCCTTGGCGAGCGTGCCGATCGAGTCCTGCAGACCGAGCAGGGCGGCGGCTGCGGATGTCGAGGTCACGATCGTTTCCATCGGCGTCATGCCGAGCGCCGCCATCCGCTCCAGTTCCTGCGCATTGTCCCCGTGAAAGTTGAACGGCGTGCCGGCATCGGTACCCATGGCGATCGGGATGCCGCTCCGGTGGGCGTGTTTGAAGCTGCTTTGATGGCGTTTCGTCATGGATTTAGCTTTCTCCAGCGCACTGTCGGGCACGCCGCATCCGGACCGGCAGGCGGCGGTCGTGGCGAGCGCAGAGAGGGTCGGCACCATATACACGCCATGACGCGCCATCAACTCGCCGGCTTCGTCGTCGAGCAGGGTGGCGTGTTCGATGGAATGGACGCCGGCCCGAATGGCGTTCTTCATTCCGGACGCGCCGTGCGCGTGGGCGGCGACTTTCCGGCCGGCTCGCGCGGCCGTGTCGACGGCAGCCGACAATTCCTCGGCCGTCATCTGGGCCTGGTCGGGCGACGTGCCGGGCGTCAGGACGCCGCCGGATGCGATGACTTTGATCACCTCCGCGCCGGCGGCCAGTTCGCCTTCGACGGCCAGGCGGACCTTGTCCGGCCCTTCGACCTCCTGACCGATGAAGCGCGCGTGGCCGCCGATCATGCAAATCGCCCGGCCTGCTCCCACGATGCGGGGGCCCGGCAGCAAGCCGGCGTCGACGGCCTGCTTCAAGGCAAAAATCGAGTGGTCGCGGGAGCCGACATCGCGCACAGTGGTGACGCCGGCTTCCAGGGTCAGCCGCGCATGCCGGGCGGATTTCAACAACGTGTAGGACGGAGACTCGGCTTCGACCGTCGCGACGACGTCGGGTTCTCCGCCGAGGCACAAATGAACATGGCAATCGATGAGCCCGGGCATTACCGTGAGTCCCCGGCCGTCGATGCGCGTGGCGCCGCGCGGAATCCTAGTCGTTCGGCTGGAGCCGGCTGCGGCGATAGTCGAGCCGCGGATCACCACGGTCGCCGGTTCGAGGACATGCCCGCGGCCGTCGACGAGGCGGGTGCGATGGATGGCGAGCACCATCGGCTTATTCTCCGACCGGGAAGGTGATCACGATGCCGCCCAGCACGTCGTTCAGCTTGAGGTCGCGGCGCGGGCTGTTGGGATGGGCGTTGTGGCAATCGACACAGGCCTGCGAGGTGGCGCGGTCGGCGTAAATCGCCTGGAAAAGCCGGACGCCGTTCTTGGTCAAAAATCCATACGACGGCTGTGCGGGATCTTTCTGTACCGCCGCCAGGCCAAACCGCTCCAGGTTGCTGTTCGGGCCGTTCCATACATAGATCGGCGTCAGGCTGGCCAGGCGGAACGAGAACTTCAAATCTTTGAGTGCGACCAGGCGGCCGGACTCCATCAGAAATTGCGCCGGCAGCGGGACGCCGCGTTCGTCTTTCCAGTGTTCATGGGCCTCGATGCCCTCTTTCTGAAGCTTCACCACCACGTTGTCGGTGTAGTTCGTGCGGTTCGACTCGAGAATGGCGTGGATGAAGGAGGCGACGTTAGGCGCCGAGACCATATCGGCCTTCATGCTGTCGAACACCATGAGCTTGAAGATCCAGAAAAATACGATGGCCAGGAACGCAAAGGTGGCGGCGCCCAACACAACCAGCAACGGACGGTTCATGCGTGTCTCCTAACGTGTGCGGCTATAAACCCGGGCGGCGGTCTGCAGCGCCAGACCGGGCGTAGCGATCCAGCCGGATCGGATGAACAGTTCTTCGAGCGCGTTCAACAGCGTCAGCACGTTGGCCTCGGTGCAGGACTCGCCCATGAGGCCGATGCGCCAGACTTTACCTTTCAGCGGCCCCAGCCCGCCACCGATTTCGATGCCGAAGGTCTGGAGCAGCTGCGCGCGCACCGCCGCTTCGTCGATGTGCGCCGGCACGGTGACGCAGGTCAGCATCGGCAACCGGTGCTCCGCCGGAGGCAGCGGCGCAAGTCCAAGAGCCATCAGACCGGCGAGGAGCGCCTCGCTGTTGAGTTGATGGCGGGCGAAGCGGGCCGGCAGCCCTTCTTCCTCCACGAGCCGGAGCGCTTCCCGCAAGGCATAGAGCATCGAAATCGGGGCAGTGTGGTGATAAGCGCGCGAGCCTTCCGCCCAATAGTCGGCCACGAGGGCCATATCGAGATACCAGCTTTGGCAGGGGGTGCGGCGTTTTTTGATGGCGGCCAAGGCCCGGTCGCTCAGCGTGAACGGCGCAAGTCCCGGCGGGCAGCTGAGGCATTTCTGGGTTCCGCTGTAGCAGACGTCGATGTTCCACCGGTCGACGTCGACCGGGATGCCGCCGAGCGAGGTCACGGCGTCGACGATGAGAAGTGCTTCATGGTCTCGGCACAACCGGCCGATCGATTCCATCGGCTGCCGGACGCCGGTGGAGGTTTCTGCATGGACGAGAACGACGGCTTTAACCGGCCCCGACTGGCGCAGTGCCGTCTCGATCGCCTCCTGCGGGACGATCTGACCCCAGGGGGCTTCGATCCGGATCGCTTTGCCGCCGCATCGTTCGACGACTGTCGCCAGCCGCCCGCCGAACACGCCGTTGACACCCACGATCACGGCGTCGCCCGGCTCGACCACGTTGACAATCGCCGCCTCCATGCCGGCCGATCCGGTGCCGGAAATGGCGATCGTAAACCGGTGCTCGGTCCGGAAGGTCTCCCGCAGCAGCGACTGAATGTCGTTCATGACGGTGAGAAAAGCCGGATCCAGATGGCCGAGCAACGGGGTCGAGAGCGCGCGCAGCACGCGCGGGTGGACCATGCTGGGGCCTGGCCCCAACAGCAAACGGCGTGGCGGAAGGAACTCCTGCATCGCGAGTCGGCTCCGGAAAATCGCGGCCTTTAGTATAGCGAAGTGAGGGGGTGCGGGGCCACGCGATAATCACACGACCGGGGAGCGCTTTAGCCAGTTTGAGGGGGTGTTAGCGGGGAAATGCCCCGTGCTATAGTCGGCTCTCATGGACGCCCAGGCACCAAAAGTCGGCTCTCAGACTGACTTTGCCGGAATCGACCGGGAGTCCTCTTCCTCGTTGCCGATCCTCCCCGTGCGGGCACAATTTTCTCTATCTGTCAGCCTGCTGTGCGCGGCGGTCATCCTTGCCGCTCTCGGCGGGATCCTTTGGACTTCCGCTACGCTACCGAGACTCGACCGGGTGGAAGAACCCGAACGGGTATTGGAGTTGATGGTCGGCCGCATGATGGAGGCGCAGGAAGATCTGCGCCGGTCTCCGCGGTGGCAACGGCGTATGACCGAATGGTTCACCGGCAACCCGCAGGTCGAGCGGGATCAGGCGATCGAATGGTATCGGGAATTAGTCGACGCCACAGGGGCGCCGTTGTCGGCGTTCCGGCTGGCCATTCTCCAAGGCGAGTCGGGCTACCGCCAGGCCGCACTTGATAGGGCGGCAACCTGGCAGGCGGAGGGCGCATCGCTGTCGGGCTATGCGCGGTTCATTCAGGCGGCCTATGGAACCGCCAAACTCGAACGGCCGGAGGAGCTCACGCTGCAAGCGGAACTAGCTGAGGTTTTGCCGGCGGGGTGGTTCTACAATGCGTTGGCGGCCAGTCTGGCCCGCCGCGCGCATGACACCGTGCTGCAGGAATTTCTCAATCACAGTGTCGCGGTACGGTTGGCCCGCCGGCAAGGGGTGCCGCAGGCGCTCGTGGTCGTTGAGGCCGTCTGTGCGGCAATCGGATCGCTGATGATCGTCTGGCTGCTCTCCCGCAAGGGGCGGCGCGATCGGTCGATGCGTCTGCACGAGCCGGGTGTGCCGCCGCCATGGTCGGGTGGAATCGGTGTGGCCGTGCTGCTGCGCGGCGGCGCGCTGGGCGCGGTCTTGACCCTGGCGTTGGTCATATTCACGCCGACCGAACATGTTTCGTTACGGGTGGCGGCAATTCCGCTCACGAATCTGCCCTTGCTCGTGCTGGCCTATTATTATCTGTTGCGACCGGCCGGGCTGACCTTCGCCAACGGATTCGGTTTGCTGGTGGATCGGGTTCAACTGGGCCGGCTGGCCTGCGTGACGCTCGCCGCCGTGGCAGCGGGCATCTGGGGCGAGTGGGCGATGGGGGAGTTGGCGCAGTCGTTCCATCTGGCCAACCACTGGACGGAATGGTTCGATGCCGACCTGGTCTGGGGGCCGCGCTCCGTGCTGGCGGTCAGCCTGCTGGAGTATGTTGTCTTCGCGCCGGTGTTTGAAGAACTCGCGTTTCGCGGCCTGCTCTATGCCATCCTCCGCCGCCGGTTCGGAGTCGGCACGGCGGCCGTGATCAGCGCCGGCATCTTTGCGGCCGCGCACGGATACGGCTGGATCGGCTTTGCCAGCGTGTTCTGGAGCGGCGTGCTCTGGGCCTGGATCTACGAAAAGACCGGCAGTCTGCTGCCCGGCATGTTGGCCCACGCGGCGAACAATCTGCTGGTCTGCCTCAGTGTCATGGCCCTGTTGCGGGGCTAGGCGGCTCGTTCTGCAACTGCTGGAGGGCCCGCGTCAGGTCGGGATGCCGAAGGCGGTTCCCGCTCGTTTCAAACAATGCCAACAACTTCTTGTTCGAAATGCGTTTCCCAGTGGCGGAATCGTCACGGCCCGGCGCTGCGTGGATGTTCCAGCGGCGGGATGCCATCAAACTAATCTCGGCCCACGTTCGCGGGGTGCCGTCGCTGACGTTGTAGGTTTCGCCGGGGATTCCTCGTTCCAGTGCGGCCAGGCAGGCGGTTGCCAGGTCATCGACATGGATCAGGTTGACGTACTTGCGTGAGGCGGTCACGCGGCCGGTCCTGATCCAGTCGAGTGGGCTCCGTCCCGGGCCATAGATGCCGGCGACCCGCAGCAGAATCGCGCGGTGGTGCCGGCGGAGAAACTCCTCTCCCTGCACACGCGGTTTGGCCAGATCGACGGCGGCCGATTCGTCGATCCAGGGTGGCGGGTAGTCGGTTGGGCGATGCGCGGTATCGTACGCCGATGTGCTGCCGAGCACGACGAGCGTTCTCGGCGCCGCCGTGAGCGTGGAGGCGAATCGCTGCACCTGCTCCAGCGGCGCAGCGGGGAAACACCAGAGCAGATCGGCATCCACCGGGATGTTGTTCCATGTGTCCGGACGGGCCAGATCGAACAGCCGGTAATTCGTTTCGGTGTCTTGAGTGGAAGCGTCGGGTGCTCCGCGAGAGGTCGTGATGACGGATCGGCCGTGAGCGATCGCGAGGCGATGGAACACCCGGCCCGCATACCCGCAGCCGAGAATGACGATGGGTGTTGGATGTCTGGCCACAGTGGTGTGTGGAAAGTGAAGTAAAACTGGGAAAGCATTCATATCGAGGTACGATACGTATGTCAATTTACGTATCACGGGGGACCGAATGAATTTCAGACGATTACTGGGGCCGGTCATGGCCGGGTTCGTGTGCTTGGCCGGGTGTGTCGATTCCAGCGGGACGTCGACGCCGGGCGGCTCCGGTTCGCTGGCCGTGGTGACGACCAATGCCGACTTTGCGGTTGCGGGCAATGCCTACGCATCGACGCTGACCGCCTCCGGCGGCACACCGCCCTACACCTGGTCGGTGGTGAATGGACTGCCGGGGTGGGCCACGCTCAATCCCACGACCGCGCAAATTGTCGGGACTCCCTCAACGCTGAATGTAGGAACGTCGAATCCGGTCTTTCGGGTGACCGATGCGGCCGGCCATGTGGCGACCGGGAGCGTTTTTCTGGCCGTGCATCCCCGAACCGATATGCTGTCGGTGACCAGTGCGGGAGCGGCTGGGAATGGTGCAAGCGCGACACCATCGATCAGCGGCGATGGGTCGCTGATTGCGTTTGCCTCTTCAGCCACCAACTTTGTGACCGGCGTCGGCGGTACGCAAATCTATCTTCAGAACAGAGGAAGCAACCAGGTCAGTCTGGTGTCGAGGGACAATAGTGCCGCCTCGAATCCTGGGACTGGGGTCAGCAGCACCCCGGTGATCAGTTTGGACGGCACTGTCGTGGCGTTTACGTCGTTGGCGCCCAATCTGCTTGCGCCGTCGATCCCCAATGTGTCGGGGCAGCAGGTGTATGCCAGGGATTTTACGACGGGTCTTATGGGGCTTGTCTCGCAGAGCAGCGGTGGTGTGACGGGCGATGGAAGCAGCAGCGCGCCGGCGATCAGTTCGAACGGCCGGTTCGTGGCGTTCGTGTCGTTGTCGACGAATCTTGTGACAGGCGTCAGTGGGACGCAGATCTATCTGCGGGACCGGCAGACGAATCAGACATCGCTGATTTCCCAGAGTACTGGTACGTTAGGATCTGGGAGTGTAATTGGCGATGGAGTCAGTGCAGCCCCTGCGATCAGTTCCGACGGCCGGTTTGTGGCGTTTGTATCCGCCTCTACCAATCTCGTCAGTGGCGGTGTGTCGGGGCAGCAAATTTATCTGCGGGACACGCAGACGAATCAAACGACTCTCGTTTCGCAAAGTTCAGGCAGTGTAACCGGGAACGGTGCGAGCAGTTCGCCTAGCGTCAGCAGCAGCGGGTCGTTTGCAACCGTCGCTTTTGCCTCTCTGGCAACCAACCTGGTTGGAAGCGTGTCCGGTTCGCAGATTTATCTCCGCAATACGCAGGCCGGCACGACGTCCGTTGTGTCATTTGATAACAACGTCGTACCGAACGCCGGCAACGGTACAAGCAGCGCACCGGTGATCAGCAGCGACGGCCAGTTTGTTGCCTTTGTGTCGTCTGCGACCAATCTCCTGGCGCCCGGCACACCGAGTACCCCCGGACCGCAGATTTATCTCCGTGACACTGTGGGAAATCTGACGAGGCTGGTTTCCCAAAACAATTCCGGTGTCGCCTCAACCGGAGGATCGACTAATACGTCACCGACAGTGGCGACCAACGGCGCCTACGTCGCCTTTGTGTCGTCTGCCACGAACCTCACCTCCACGATTCCCACTGCGCTCACGGACATCTATGTGCGGGCAATTCCCTAGCCGGTAGAGCTTCGACGAGCGGCGTGGTACGATCACGCGCCATGCCGCTCGCGTCATTTCATCCGATTATTGCCGACTGGTTCCGTTCGCGCGTCGGCCAGCCGACCGATGTACAGCAGCAGGCCTGGCCGGCCATTCAATCCGGCCGTGATGCGCTGATTTCCGCCCCGACCGGTTCCGGCAAAACTCTCGCCGCGTTTCTGTCCTGCATCGATCAGCTCTTCAAGCAAGCTCTTGCGCGTGAACTCGACGACCGCACACAGGTACTCTACGTGTCGCCGCTCAAGGCGCTGAGCAATGACGTGCAGAAGAACCTGCAGAAGCCGCTTGCCGAGATCGGAGACCGTGCGCTCCAGGCCGGGCTCATGCTGCCGGAGTTGCGCGTGCTGATGCGCACCGGCGACACGCCGATGGCCGACCGCCAGCAAATGCTCAAACGGCCGCCGCATATCCTGGTAACCACGCCCGAATCGCTGTTCATTCTGCTCACGGCGGAGAAAAGCCGCCGTCTGCTGCAGACCGTGCGTACCGTCATCGTCGATGAAATTCATGCGCTGGCGCCGAACAAGCGGGGAGCCCATCTGACCCTCTCGCTGGAGCGGTTGGAAGCCCTCACCCTGACGAAGCCGCAACGGATCGGTCTTTCCGCCACGCAACGGCCGATCGAAACCGTCGCGCAGTTCCTGGTCGGCGATCGGCCCCTGCCGACGATCATCGATGTCGGCCACAAACGGCAGATGGATATCGCGGTTGAAGTACCGAAGGACGAACTCAGCGCGGTGGCGACGAATGCGATCTGGTCGGACATCTACGACCGTGTCGCGGCGCTGGTCCGCGAGCACCGTACGACCTTGGTCTTCGTGAACACGCGCCGGCTGGCGGAACGGGTCTCGCACTACTTGGAAGAACGGCTTCATGATCTTGGCCCCGATGTCGTAGCGGCGCACCATGGGAGTTTGTCGCGGCAGATTCGGTTGTCGGCGGAAGAACGGCTAAAGAGCGGCAAGGCACGCGTTGTCGTGGCCACGGCGTCGCTCGAACTCGGCATCGATGTCGGGACGGTCGATCTCGTCTGTCAAATTGGCTCGCCGCGCGCGATCGCCACGTGCGTGCAGCGCATCGGTCGGGCGGGTCACTGGATCACAGCCATTCCGAAAGGCCGGCTGTTTGCAACCACGAGAGATGAACTCCTCGAATGTGCGGCGCTTATTCGGGCCATCAAAGCCGGTACGTTGGATCAGATCACCGTGCCGCCTGCGCCGCTCGATATCCTGGCCCAACAGATTGTCGCAGCGGCGGCGACACAGACTTGGACCGAGGCGGACTTGTATCGGATGGTCCGGCGTGCCAGTCCCTATCGCGAATTGGAGCGTCACCCGTTCAACGCCATTGTTCAGATGCTCGCCGACGGGATTGCGACGAATCGGGGCAGGGGGCTGGCGTATCTGTATCACGACCGGATCAATCATCGCGTGAAGGGCCGGCGCGGGGCGAGGTTGGCAGCGATTACGTCGGGCGGCGCGATTCCCGACACGGCCAACTATGCGGTTATTGCGGAGCCTGATGGTACGGTCGTCGGTTCGGTCGACGAAGATTTTGCCGTCGAAAGCTTGGCCGGTGACGTCATGCTGCTCGGTAACACGTCATGGCGGATCAAAGGGGTGGAGATGGGCAAGGTGCGGGTGGAAGACGCACATGGCGCGCCGCCGAACATCCCTTTCTGGCGTGGCGAAGCACCGTCGAGAACGGCAGAACTTTCCGCGGAGGTGGCGGTACTGCGCCAAGATGTTGCAAATAGGGTCAGCGGTTTCCCTTACCCCTCCCTCTCCACTGAGGGGAGAGGCGAAGGTGAGGGGCGATGCATCACCCATCACGCATCACTCATCACGTGGCTGCGACATGAATGCGGTCTCGATTCGCGAGGAGCCCAGCAAGCGATCGAATATGTCCTCGCAGGGAAGGCCATCATCGGGACGGTGCCGACGCAGGAGACGATTGTCGCCGAGCGATTCTTTGACGAGAGCGGTGGTATGCAGCTTGTCATCCACGCGCCCTTCGGCGGGCGGATCAACAAAGCCTGGGGGCTCGTGCTGCGCAAACGGTTCTGTGTGACGTTCGACTTCGAACTGCAGGCAGCGGCGACCGACAACGGGCTCGTCATCTCGCTCGGCGAGAAGCACAGTTTTCCGTTGGACTCGGTGTTCGGCTATCTCCATTCGAACAGCGTGCGCGAGGTGCTCATCCAGGCTGTGCTGCTTGCGCCGATGTTTGCCACCAGGTGGCGGTGGAACGCCTCGCGCGCGCTGGCGCTGCTGCGCTTCTCAAAGGGCAAGAAGGTCCCGCCGCAGATTCAGCGCATGAAAGCGGAGGATTTGCTCGCGGCGGTCTTTCCGGACGCCATCGCCTGTCAGGAAAATCTCACCGGTGAACGGGCTGCGCGCCAGATTCCCGATCATCCGTTGGTCCAAGAGACGGTGCGCGATTGTCTGACCGAAGCGATGGATCTGGAGGGGCTGACGGAGGTCTTGCGCCGGATCGAATCCGGTGCGATCCGGTGCGTGGCGATTGATACGCCGTCGCCGTCGGTCTTCTCGCACGAGATCCTGAATGCGAATCCCTATGCGTTCCTCGACGATGCGCCGCTGGAAGAACGGCGGGCGCGTGCGGTGGAAATGCGGCGGACATTGCCGGTGGAATTGGCCGGCGAGGTCGGCGCGCTTGATCCGGCGGCCATCGACGAAGTGGTTCGTGAATCCTGGCCGGTCGTGCGGGACGCAGACGAGTTGCACGATGCCCTGCTGACGCTGGTGTGGGTGCCGGGCGATGCGGTTACGGGGTGGCAGCAGTTCTTGCCGGAGTTGACAGCATCGGGGCGCGCAGCGGAACTGGCCGCGCGGGGCTGGATAGCGACGGAGAATTGTGAGGGCGTCGAACGACTCCTCGCCGGGGGCGATGACGCGACCCTCGATGCTGTGTTGCAGGGTTGGATGGAAAGCATCGGGCCCATAACAACGGTAGAACTTGCCGAGCGTCTCCATCTGCCAGTCGAGGGGATTGATGTAGCGATGGTGCGACTTGAAGCGCAGGGGCAAGTTCTCCGAGGACAATTCAGGCCTACGGCTGGTGGGATTGAGTGGTGTCACCGGCGTTTGCTGGCCCGTATCCATCGCCTGACCATCGGCAAACTGCGCAAAGACGTCGAGCCGGTCACAGCCGCCGAGTTCATGCGGTTTCTGCTGCAATGGCAGCATGTGGCGCCCGGCGCGCGGCAGCACGGTGAGGCCGGTTTGTTCGAGGTGATTAAACAGCTCGCCGGCTTTGAAGCAGCGGCGTCGAGTTGGGATGCCCAACTCCTGCGAGTCCGCATGGCGAAGTATGAACCGGAGCTGCTGGACAAGCTCTGTCTGAGCGGGGCGGTGAGTTGGGGGCGGCTGTCTCCGCATCCGCGATTGGGCCAGCGTGATGAAACTGAACGGGCGACGCGTATTCTGCCGACGAGTGTGGCGCCGATCAGTCTCTTTCCGCGCGAAGAGAGCGAGTGGCTGCTGGTTGCGATGCAGAATGATACGGCGCGCGCCAATCCCGATCCCTATACCGGCTTGAGTACGG